>JAUXOE010000253.1 GCA_030682415.1 Parvibaculum sp. | reverse complement strand
CTCGCGAAACCGCGCATCGATATCGGCCTCTTCACCGACAATCTCGAGCCGATGCTCGATTTCTGGCAGAACGAAGTGGGCTTGCCCTTCGACCACCTGTTGCCGCTGGGCGGCGGCCTGCAGCAGCACCGCCATGAGCTTCTGGGCTCGGTGCTGAAGATCAATCACGCGAAAAACCCGCTGCCCGACGTGCCGCCCGCCGGCTACCGCGAACTCCTGATCGCCCGCGAGGGACTTCTCGGTCCGAAGCGTCTGACCGATCCCGACGGCAACCGCGTCACTTTGGTGCCGCCGGGCAGCGACGGCATCGAGCGCATCGGCATCCGCCTCGCCGTCCGCGACGCCGCTGCCCATCGCCGCTTCTATGCGGTGGCGCTCGGCCTGCCCGATGTGCCCGAACGCGGCGGCTTGAGCTTTCTCTGCGGCGACAGCGTGATCCTCTTCGACGAAACGCCCGGCACGCCGGAAAGCACCACGCTCGAAGGCAAGGGCTTCCGCTACATCACCATCCAGATCCGCAATGTCGACGCCGAGCATGCCGCCATCCTCGCCCGCGGCGGCGCCGAAGGCCGCGCCCCGCAAACGCTCGGCAAGGTTGCGCGCATTTCCTTTCTGCGCGATCCCGACGGCAACTGGATCGAGATGTCCCAGCGCGCCTCACTTGTCGGCGCGCTGGAATAATTTCAAAGGTGCGCGCCTCTCTGACCGGCGCGCTCGACTGATCCCTACCGCCGGACGATGCGCCGGCGCATTTCTTCCGGCAGGAACGTATTGTCGTTGATGTCGTTGGCGTTGAAGTCGATCCCATCTTCCTCGTTCTTGAGGTTCTGGATCACATAGCGCCCTTCGACCAGATCGTAGACGACGTCCGACGCATTGAAGCAGGTTGGCGCGTCGTAATACTGCATCAGATGCGCTTCCTGCACCCGCCACAAGCCGCCACGCGCGTCATGCAGTTCGCCCGCCACCATGTTGTAACCGTCCTCGTCGAAATAGGCGGTCCGGCGCTGATAGATATGCCGCTGGTTGGGCTTCAGCACCGCCTCGACGGCCCAGACCCGGTGCTTTTCATAGCGCACGAGATCCTGGTTGATATGGCCGGGCTCGATGATCTCGGCATATCGGAGCGTCGGCGAACTCAACTTGTAGGAATTATAGGCGATATAGCGCTCTTCCCGCCCGCGCACCGTCCAGTTGAAGCGGTCGAGCGGTCCGCTGAAGACGTCGAAACTGTCGGCCGTCGACATCGCATCGGAATAGATTTGCGGCGTGTCATAGGCAATGGCGCTGGTGCGCTGCACGCGCGGCGTCGAATTGCTGTGGCCGACCGTATATTGCCAGGAACGGCGATCGCCCTTGGCCGGATCGACAACTTCATGCACCAGCAGCAACTGGCCGGCGCGCCGCGCCGGCGCCAGCGTTTCCTGCAAATAGCGGAACGAGGTGTTGTTGAGCTGCGCAAACGACGAAACCCGTGGCGAGGAATAGTCGAACATCAGCTCGTCGCGCACCTTGACCGGCGTGAAACTCCCCTCGCGCGTCGGCGCCGCCGAGACGAAAGTGCGGCGCACCTTGTAGCCGCGATAACGCAGATTGTGGTTCCAGACGATCTCATAGGCATTGGAAGGAATCGGAAACGGAATGCCCTTCAGCACATCCGAAAGCGTGTCGCCGTCGCCACCCAGCGCACCCGACACGGCGTTCTGCCGCGTCGCCTCGTAAATGCTTTCCGGCAGCGCGCAGCTCCGCCGCGATTGATAAATATTGAGCTTGTAGCCGGGATAGGTCTCGATCATCGCCCGCTGGCCGGCCGTCAAGGCATCTTGATGCGCGCCCAGATTGCTCTTGTCGATCGTCAGCAGCACGGGATCGGCGGCAAAGGGATCGGCATAATGGCCGCCCTGATGGGAGACATTGGCCGGCACCATGGCCAGGCCGCCATCCCAGGCCGGGATCGAGCCATCGGCATTGCCGGCCCGTTCCGAGCCGAGCGGCGTCAGGTCTTGCGCGAGCCGCGCCGCCTGCTCCGCCGGCACGCCGGCACCCGCCGGGCTGGCCAACACGAAGCACGCCGTGGCCGCTGCCCAGATAGACTTTGACAAACGCATCGAAAACCCTCCCCATTGATAACGTCGTTTTACTAACCTTGGCCCAATTGAGCGGCCATGGCCACCTTTTTGGGCCGGAATCGCAAAGGATTGCCGGCAAGCGTTCACGAAAGAAGACGGCCGCATCTTTCCGGGGGGAGGCGGCTCGGGGGGAATAGGCGTGAAATTTGTTGAGTTCGTCGTTTTCAAGTCGCGGGCCGTCATCCTTGTCTTGCTGGCCGCATTTACCCTGCTGACCGGCTTTTATGCCGTCCAGCTGCGCATGGAGGCCGGTTTCCTGAAGCAGGTGCCGACCGAGCATGAATACGTCCAGACCTTCCTCGAATATGAAAACGAGGTCCCCGGCGCCAATCTGGTGCTGGTCGCCGTCAAGGCACGCGACGGCACCATCTGGAATGCCGACTTCCTGAAGCGGCTCCACGAGGTCGCCGAGGAAGTGACCTTCCTTCCCGGCGTCCGCCGCTCCACCGTGCGCTCGCTCTGGTCGACAACGACGCGGGTGACCGAAAACACCGAAGAAGGCATCAATGCCTATCCGGTGATCCCCGGCGGCGTCACCGTCGGCAACATCTCGGACGCCGATGTCGACACGATCCGCGACCGCGCCCTCAACGGCAAGCACAAGGGCTTCCTGATCTCCAACGATCATCGCGCCGCTTTGGTCATCGCCGAGTTGCAGGAAATCGACCCGCTGACGCGCGAAAAACTCGACTATCTCGATCTCGCCGAGCGTCTCGAAACGCAAATCCGCGCCCGCTACGAAGACGCCGATGTCGAAATACAGATCGTCGGCTTCGCCAAATTCGTCGGCGACATCGCCGATGGCGCCAGCGACGTCATCATCTTCTTCGCCCTGGCTTTCGTGCTGACCACGCTGGCCGTCTTTGTCTATGCGCGCTCGGCGCAACTGACCTTTCTGGCGGTCTTCTGTTCGCTGGTCTCGGTCGTCTGGCAGTTCGGCCTGCTGCACATGATGGATCGCAGCCTCGACCCGCTGGCCGTGCTGGTGCCGTTCCTGGTCTACGCCATCGGCGTCAGCCACGGCGTCCAGCAGATCAACCTGATCGCCTCCGAACTCAGCGAGGGCCGGACGGCCGACGAAGCGGCGCGCACCACCTTCCGCCGCCTGCTGGTGCCGGGCTCGCTGGCGCTGGTCACCGATCTCGTCGGCTTCGGCACGCTTTATCTGATCCCGATCGAGGTCATTCAGGATCTGGCCGTGATGGCCGCACTCGGCGTGGCGCTGAAAATCGTCACCAACCTGATCATGCTGCCGCTGCTGGCCTCCTACCTGCCGGCGCGCCCCGGCTATGCCGAAACCTATGCGCGCCTGCGCCGCTCGCGCGAGCGCCTGATGGGCATCATCGGCGGCATCGCCCGGCCGGGCCCGGCCGCCGTCGCCCTGGTCGTCTTCGCCGTGCTGCTGGCCGCCGCCGTCACCGAAACGCGCCACCGCCATATCGGCGATCTGACCGAAGGCTTCTCCGAGCTCTGGCCGTCATCGCGCTACAATCGCGACATTGCCGAAATCGTCGACCGCTTTTCGATTTCCGCCGACGCGCTGATCATCGTCGTCGAGACGCCGCCCGACGCCTGTATCCACTACCCGACCATGCAGTTGATCGACCGTTTCTCGTGGCGGATGCGCAACGTGCCGGGCGTCAACTCGGTGCAGTCGCTGGCGTTTTCGGCCCGCGACACGGCGGCGATCTGGCGCGAGGGCAATCTCAAATGGATCGCCCTGCCGCGCACCGAAACCGACCTGATCCGCACCACATCGCTTTACGAACCCTCAAGCGGGCTTCTGAACGAGGCCTGCACGATCCTGCCGGTGATCGTCTATCTCGACGACCACAAGGCCGGCACGATCGAAGACGTGATTGGCGCCGTGATTGATTTCCGCACCACCGATCCCGGCGCGCTGGCGCGGCCCGACGTCAACTTCCGCCTCGGCATGGGCGGGGTCGGCGTGATGGCCGCGACCAACGATGTGATCGAGGCCAACGAAATGCCGATGCTGGCCTGGGTCTATGCGGTCATTGTGGCGCTGGTCTATTTCGCCTATCGCGACTGGCGCGCCATCATCTGCTGCTGCATGCCGCTCTTGATGGCGACCTTCCTCGGCTACTGGCTGATGACGGCGCTCGGCATCGGCCTGAAGGTCTCGACTTTGCCGGTGCTGGTGCTGGCGACCGGCATCGGCGTCGACTATGCCTTCTATATTTACAGCCGCCTGCAGCTCTTCCTCGACGAGGGCATGCCGATCGGCGAGGCCTATCCGCTGGCGCTGAAACAGATCGGCGTCGCCGTCATCTTCACCGGTCTGACGCTTTCGGTCGGCGTCTCGACCTGGGGCTTCTCGGGCCTCAAGCTGCAGGCCGACATGGGCATCCTTCTGTCCTTCATGTTCCTCGCCAACATGATCGCCGCCATCGTCTTCCTCCCCGCCTTCGCCGCAACGCTGGAACGCCTCTTCCCCAGAACCCGCCGCGCGCGGTAAGGCGCTGCGGGGCGAGCCTTTCTTCCCACCCTCCCTCAAGGCGAGGGTGGGAAGACGGGGCATTTTGCGCCCGCCGCGCCTTTCGCTAGACTGTGGCCAATGGAAAACGAGCGGTGCCGGCAAAAGGCGCCCATCAGGAGACGTCATGCTGAAGATCTACCACGCCAAAAACACGCGTTCGGTTCGTATCGTCTGGCTTTGCGAGGAACTGGGCATTCCCTATGAGCTGAAGACGCTCAATTTTGCGCCGGCGGACCTTCAGTCCGAGGCCTATCTGGCGGTGCATCCGCTCGGCAAGGTGCCGTCGGTCGACGACGACGGGCTGATCCTCAACGAGTCGGGCGCCATCACGCAATATCTGCTCGCCAAACACGGGCGCGGCCGCCTTGAGCCGAAGCCGGGCACGCCGGAGCACGGACACTTCCTGCACTGGCTGCACTTCGCCGAAGCGACCTTCATGGTGCCGCTCGGCAATATTGCCCAGCATGCGTTTCTCCGTCCGGAAGCCGATCGCATTCCGCAGGTGGCGGCCGAAAGCCAGGTCGCGGCGAAGAAGATGCTCTCGATCGTCGACCGCGAACTGGCCGGCAAGGACTTTATCTGCGGCAAGGATTTCACCGCCGCCGACACGATGATGGGTTACAGCCTGCTGCTCTGCAAACTCTTCGGCCTGCTGACCGACGACTACCCGAATGCCGTCGCCTATTTCGGGCGGCTGTCGGCGCGGCCCGGTTTCCAGAAAGCAACCGCCTGAACGCGGGGAGAAGAAGCGATGTCCAGCAAAGCAATCGACGTCAAACCGATCTCCGGCGCCCTCGGCGCCGAGATCGAAGGCGTGGACCTGTCGAAGGATCTCTCCAACGAGACCTTCGATGCCATCCACCAGGCCTTTCTCGATCATGTGGTGATCTTCTTCCGCGACCAGCACATCAACCATGACCAGCACAAGGCCTTCGGCCGCCGCTTCGGCACGCTGAACATCCATCCTTATGTGAAGGGCATGGACGGCCATCCGGAAATCATGCAGATCGTCAAGGAACCCGAAGACCGCATCAATTTCGGCGGCGGCTGGCATTCCGACATGTCGTTTCTGGAAGAACCGGCCTTGGGCTCGATCCTCTATGCGAAGGAAGTGCCGCCATATGGCGGCGACACGCTCTGGGCCAACCAGTATCTCGCTTACGAAACGCTGTCGGACGGCATGAAGAAAATGCTCGAAGGCCTGAAGGCTGTTCACACGGCGAAAGGCGAATACAGCGAACGCGGCCACTCGGCACAGAAACGCAAGGGCATGGAAGTCGCGACCGCCGGCGACGACACGCCCTTCTACGAGCATCCGGTGGTGCGCACCCATCCCGAGACCGGCCGCAAGGCGCTCTACGTCAATCCGGCCTTCACCGAAAAATTCGTCGGCATGACCCGCCGCGAAAGCCGGCCGCTGCTGAACTTTCTCTTCGAGCATTGCACGCAGGAGCCTTTCACCTGCCGCTTCCGCTGGACGAAAAACGCCATCGCCTTCTGGGACAACCGCGCCGCCCAGCATTTCGCGCTCAACGATTATCACGGCTATCGCCGCCACATGGAACGCGTGACGGTGGACGGCGACCGCCCGGTCTAGAGTCTTTCCAGGCCTCGCGCGCTTGTGATGCGCCGTCATCGGCCGGCCGGGCTATGCTCGGCCGCGTCGAACAGGAGCCGCGCGAACCCGTCATGGAATCGGTCTATTACGTCCTCACCTATGCCTGCCACCGCAAGTGCCGGCATTGCTACGACACGCGCTTCCGTCCCTATGTCCGCGACGGCTTGAAAGCGGTTGTCGGCGAGGGCGTCGACAATTACCGCCGCATCATCGCCAACCTGCCCGACAGCATGCTCTATCGCGACCCCGGAAAGCCCGGTGCCGACGGAATGCCGTCGGAGCGCATCGGCCGCATCATCATGGCCGGCGGCGAATTGCTGATCGACCCGGTGCGCGAAGCCCTGCTCTATCCGGCGCTCGACGCCGTCCGCGAGAAATATGGGTCCCGCGGCGCCCGCGTCAGCATGCAGACGACCGGCGACATCGTGACCCCGAAAATGCTCGACGAATTACGCGCCCGCGGCGTCTGGATGATCGCGGTTGCCAGCATGGACGACTATCACGTCGGCATGGAAGGCGAGAAGCGCCTGCCCTTCATGGAAAAGCTGAAATCGATGTTCGAGGCCGCGGGCTTCAATCCGGTGCCCGACGCGGCAAGCACCCGCGACCATCTCCTTGAGGACGGTCCCTTTTATGTTTTCTTCGGCGCGCAGCCCGGCCAGTGGATCGCCGAGCTCTGGCCGCGCGGACGCGCCTGGGAGAACGGCCTGTCGAAGGCAACCATGGAAACCAATTTCTGCGCCCGCTGGTCAGGCGCGAAGAATTTTCTTAATCACGGCTGGGCGGGATCGGAAGTCGCCATCGAACCCAATGGCGACGTCTTCCCCTGCTGCCTGAAAACGAAACTGCCGATCGGCAATCTGACCGAGGAACGCCTCGTCGACATTCTCGACAGCCTGAAAGGCCATCCGGTCTTCGAGGCGCTGAACGCCGGCGATCCGCTGCATATGGGCGAGAGCCTCGGCTGGAGCGCCGATGATTTTGTCGCGGCCTCGCACACGACGACGCCGCAAGGCGCCCCATACGCCAATCTCTGCATCGGCTGCGACCGCTTCCACGAAGAAAAACTCGGTCCGCTCATTCGCGGTCTGCGCACGCAACGGTTGAGCGCTTCGAAAAGCGTCGCGGCCATCGCCGGCGGGCGGGGATAAGTTTTTTTGCCGCGGCGCCGCAACATATCCCCTCATGCATCTGCGAAGGAGAGGCCGGTGCACCATCCAGAGCCCCTTTGAGCGTGCTTTGGAGAGCACCAAAAAAAGCGCGAAATTCGCTGCCGGATGCGGGATAAGTCGGTCCGAAAGTCTTTTGTGACAGTTTTATGACAGTTTTGTGACAGAGGGGGGTGTTTCAGCCCCTTTTTGCTGTCCGAATCCGTACACGGAGCAAATATTTCCGCCTATTCGGCCGGCGCGTGGACCTCGCGTCCCGCCTTCGCCGCGACCCGCCGCTCCCGCCAGCCGGCCAGGATCAGATAGACCGTCGGCACGACGAACAGCGTCAACACGGTGCCGAAACTGATGCCGCCGACAATGACGAGACCAATGGAGCGCCGGCTTTCCGCGCCCGCGCCGCTCGCCAGCGCCAGCGGCGTCGCGCCGAGCACCATCGCGCCCGTCGTCATCAGGATCGGCCGCAACCTGAGGCCCGCCGCTTCCACCACCGCGTCGTAAACGGAACTGCCGCGTTCGCGCAACTGATTGGAGAATTCGACAATCAGAATCCCGTGCTTGCTGATCAGGCCGACAAGCGTAATCAATCCGACCTGACTGTAGATGTTGAGCGTCGTTCCCGTGAGAAAGAGCAACATCAACGCGCCGGCGATCGAGAGCGGTACACTGACCAGAATGACCAGCGGATCGAGAAAACTTTCGAACTGTGCCGAGAGAACGAGATAGATGAAAAGCAATGCCAGCACGAACGTCACCGCGATCGTGTTGGACGATTTGGTGAATTCGCGCAGCTGCCCGTCGACATCGGTCTGCGCCGTCGTCGGCAACACACGCAGCGCCAGCGCGTCGAGAAACGCCTGCGCCTCGCCCATCGAATAGCCGGGCGCAAGATTGGCCGAGATCGTCGCGGCGCGAAGCTGGTTGAAGCGGTTGAGCGCATTGGGCGCGACGGTCTCCGTCACCGATATGAGATTGGAGAGCTGCACCATCTCGCCATTGCCGCCACGGACATAAATATTGCTGATGTCGTTGGGCGTCTGGCGTTCCTCGTCGGCAACTTGCACGATCACGTCGTACTGCTTGCCGCCTTGTTCGTAGCGCGTGACGCGGCGTCCGCCGAGCAATGTTTCGAGCGTCCGTCCAACGGTTGCGACGTCGATGCCGGCATCCACCACCTTGTCGCGATTGACTTCGATGTCGAGCTGCGGCTTCTGCAGTTTGAGATTCGTGTCCGGATTGACGAAGCCCGGGTTCTGCCGGATTTCCTGCATCATCAGGATCACATACTGCTCGAGTTCCTCATAGGTGCCCGATGCCTGCACCACATACTCCACCGGCAGCGAACGGCCGCTCTGTCCGAGCGAAGGCGGATTGACGGCAAACGCCATGATGCCGGGAATGCGCGCCAGCTTCGGCTGCATTTCGTTGACGATTTCCTGCTGCGTGCGACTTCGTTCGCCCCAGTGAATGAGACGTGAAAACGAAACCAGGTCAGTGATCTGCGGAAAACCGGACACGACGAGATAGCCGGCAACTTCGGGAATATCGATATAGATCTGCTCAATCTGTTTGGCATAGCGCGCCGAGAATTCGAGCGTCGCGCCCTGCGGCGCCTGACCGACCACCAGCAGGGTACCGCGATCTTCCAGCGGCGCCAGTTCCTGTTGCAGCAACATCAGGAAGCCGGCACAGGAGATACCGACGACAACGGCGACGGCAACCACCGCACGCTGCTTTTCGAGCGCGCGGCGGAGAAGTTTTTTGTAACCCGCATCGAGTTCGTCAAGCTTGTCGCCGAGCCAGCGCTGAATGCGGCCCTGGCTCGTTTCATGCCGCAGCAGTTTCGAGCACAACATCGGCGTCAGGGTGAGCGCGACGAATCCGGACACGGCGACGGCGCCGGCAAGCGTCAATGCGAATTCAAGAAAGAGTTTGCCCGTGCGCCCTTCGGCGAAACTGACGGGTGCATAGACGGCAACGAGCGTCAGCGTCATCGCAATGACGGCAAACGTGATTTCACGCGACCCGTCGATGGCCGCCTGAAACGGCGTCTTCCCCATCTCGATATGCCGGTAGATATTTTCAAGCATCACGATGGCATCGTCGACGACGAGGCCGATCGCCAGCACCATTGCAAGCAGCGTCAGCGTGTTGATGCTGAAACCGAACATCAGCATGATCGCGAAGCTGGTGATCAGCGAAATTGGAATGGTGACGACGGGAATGAACGAAGCCCGCACGGTGCGCAGAAAGACGAAGATGACCAGCACGACGAGAACGATGGCCTCGAGAATCGTCTCGTAAACCGAACGAATGGATTCGGCGATGAAGACGGAAGTGTCGTAACCGACAAAGGAGCCCATACCCTCCGGTAGCGACGGCGCCAGGTCGTCGAGCGTCTTGCGCACCGCTGCAGCAACCTCGAGTGGATTGGCCGTCGCCTGCTTGACGACACCGAGCGAGATCGACGTCTCGCCATTATAGGTTGCCGACCGTCTGACGTCGGCTGCGGCAACCTCGACGCGCGCGACCTGCGACAGCCGCACCTGGAAGCCGTCCGATTCCTTGACGACGATATTCTCGAATTCCTCGGGCGTTTGCAGCGCCGTCTTGGCAAGCACCGTGAACTCACGATCGAGACTCTCGATGCGGCCGGAGGGTATCTCGGTGTTCTGTGCCCGGACGGCGTTCTCGACGTCCTGCACTGTGAGGTTGTAGGCAGCGAGCCGCGCCCGGTCGACCCAGATGCGCATCGAGTATTCGCGGCCGCCGAAAATGCTGACTTGCGCGACACCCGGCTGATTCTGCAGCCGGTCCCGGACGATGCGGTCCAGGTAGTCGGTGATCTCCAGCGACGACATGCGATCGCTCTTGAAGGCGATATACATGATCGGTTGCGCATCGGCCTCGACCTTGGCGATGATCGGCTCGTTGACGTCGTCGGGCAGCAGCCCGCGTGCACGGCCGACGCGGTCGCGCACATCGCTCGCCGCGACATCCGGGTCGGTCGCGAGCGTGAAGCGCGCCGTCACCTGGCTCTCTTCGGGGCGGCTTGCCGACGAAAGCACCTCGATGCCTTCGATGCCGGCCATCGAATCTTCGAGCGCCTGCGTCACCTCGCGTTCGACAACGGAAGCGCTGGCGCCGCGATAGACCGTCGTCACCGTTACCACCGGCTCGTCGATCTCCGGATATTCGCGCACCGATAACCGGTCGTAGGAAACGACGCCGATCAGCATCAGGATCAGACTGACGACCGTTGCGAAAACCGGGCGGCGGATGAAGAGCTCGGAGATATGCATGCGGAGCCCCTAGTCCGCCGGATCGGCGCTGGACCGATCGCCGTTTACGGGCAGCGCCTCGACCGGCGCGCCGTCTTGCGCCTTGATCTGACCGGCGGTGATGACGAGATCGCCCTCTTCAATGCCCGACGCGATCTCGACGCGGCCGGGTTGGCGCTCGCCCGTCTCGACGGGCCGCATCGCGGCGCGTCCGTCGACAACGATGAAAACGGCCTTGCTGCCGCTCTGGTCGGTGACGATTGCCGATTCAGGCACCATGATCGAATGCCGTATGTCGGTGACGATATCGACGCGCCCGAAAAGACCGGGCCGCAATTCGCCGTCGTCATTCGACAGCAATGCACGAACGCTCAGTGACCGCCCCTCGACACTGACGACGGGATCGACAGCGCTGACGACACCTTCATAGGTTCGCCCCGGCAACGCGTCGAACGTGATGCTGACCTTCTGGTCCTTGCGGACATGCGTCAGAAACACTTCGGACACGCGGAAGTCGATGCGCAGATTGTCGACGTCGGCGAGCGTCGCAATCGGCAGGCCGGCCGTGAGATACTGTCCGAGGCTGACCTGACGCAGACCGACGATACCGGAGAAAGGCGCCCTGATCGTCGCCTTGTCGAGCGCCGTTTGCGCGGCCGCGAGCTCCGCCTCTGCCGACTTGAAATCGTTGAGCGCTTCGTCGCGGGCCCGTGCCGTTCCCGATCCCTGCCGCACGAGTTGTTCTGCACGCTGATAGTTGGCGCGCGTCAGCGTCAGCCGCGCCTCGGCCTGCGCCAGTCGCGCACTGAGGTCGTCGTCGTTGAGCCGCAGCACGACGTCGCCCGCCTCGATCCGCTGTCCGTCGATGAAATCGATGCTGGTGACAATGCCCGGAATTTCCGGCGTCAGCACGATCGACTGGTCCGCCTGCAGCGTACCGAGCGCGCCGACGCGCACGGGGATCGGCGCCTTGCGCGCTTCGACGACTTCGACGACCGGCGGCGGAAAAGCGCGTCCCTGATGTCCGGCGAACCGCTCATAGAGACGATAGGCAAAAAGCACGGCCAGCAAGACCGCCAGGACGGCGGCAACGCCGATGACGATCGTGCGGGGCGAAAGCTGTTTCGGGGCAAACTGTTTCAGTGACTGCATGAACTGTCGCTTGTTGAGGTCGCGCCGCGAACGGGACCGGGCCATATCGACGGGCACAGGAGAATCCGGCCGCTCGTCGCCCCACCCGCATGGGCATTCTGGAATAGGTCATTTACACGGGCAGGAAAATGGCAATTTGCCAGCATTGCCCACAATACGGGCGCTGTGAACGGTCTGCGGGGGGCAATGGTGGGCGTGACAGGGATTGAACCTGTGACCCCTTCGATGTCAAGAAGGGCGGCAGATTCGGGGACCATTGAAAGAAAAGGGAAAAAGCGTCCCCGCTTGGTCCGAAAACGGCGTTTTTCGCGATAGTTGCACCCCAATTGCACCCCAGTGGGCAGGAGCAACACGGGCCGCCCTACTCCCGCTCATAGCCCTGCCTCCGGCGCTCGAACGGCATGCCGTCATCGTCATCCTCTCCGGTCAGATAGCGCCGGAGTCGCTGCCACACGCCATCGTCGACCTGAAGAGGCCGAGACATGGTGACCAGCGCCACGCGGAAGCGGTCGCGGCCAGTCGTAACAAGCCCAACCAGCAAGGCGAACGCCTTGGCCGTGCGGGAGGCATCGAATCGGTGTTTCTCCGCCTTCCCCTCGGCGGCCTCAAGCCTAGGCCCGAAGTCGGCCCTCTCTCGCTTTAGAGTCCGGTTCTCTTCCCGAAGTTCCACAACCTCCCTTTCGAGAAGTTGCGCCCGGTGCTGGACCTTGTCCGCCCCGGCGGCGGCCAGCTTGAACGCCTCCAGTTCCGTCAACCGGCTTTCGGCTTTGTTCATGGTCTCTGCCCTCCGTTCTGCGTCTCGTTTTTCGGCCAAGTAGGCCCCGCGAGAGAGACGGCGACGGCGCGGGCCCTCCCGCAGATGCCCGTGGAACACGCCCACATGCGCATGGAAGTCATCCTGTAAATGCCGCATGGCTTCGCAGTAGGCTCTGTTGGCTTCCTTGGTGCTCTTGCCGTCCCGCTTCGCATCCTCTCGCGCGGCAATGCCGGGGTGGACTGCCTCCAAATCGAGGGCCTTGCCGCTCGTCAGGTGCGGCACGATGAAAAAATGTATGTGGGGATAGGCCTCATCCTCATGACGCACGACCGCCGCGAGCGTGTCGCCGAAGCCCCCGGCGAGCCATCGCAGGGAGCTTGCTTCCCATGCCTCGTAATCGGCGCGGGAGCGCTCGTCCATGTCGGCCAGCGCCACAGGATAGGAAAGAACCCCGGCGAGCATGACGGGCGCGTCCTTGCGCAGCCTCCGGCCCTTGGCGTCGCGCGCCTCTTCGGCCTGGCGCTCGGCTACCCGCTCGACTTCGGGCAAGGCAAGGCCGAAGAGGCGCTTCGGCGGGCGCGGTGCGTCGATATGCGGGCACGCAGCAGTTACCCGACCGGCCTCCGCCAGCACATCGCGCAACGCCCATCTCTTGGCCGTCGCTTTTTTCGGAACGGCACGGGCCACGATGTCGACATGAAGAAACTGAAACGCCATGGCCGCCCCTTTCTCCGGTTCACCTAGGAACCGATTAGGAGCGGTCAAATGCGCGGTATATGTTTTTGGAAGGCAGAAGAAACCTAGAGACCGACTATATTTGTTCGCCAGCCTTGGAGGGCGCTCACAAATGTCGGGCCTGCTGGCGCTAGGTGCGCTATGCGCACCCAAGGACGGCGGAGGCCACCTCAAAGAGGTGGCCATTCTCCCCATGCCGGCCATTACCTCGCCACAAGCGTGCCGTCCGGGCGCACTTCAACGAAGCCGCGCTCCACGAGCTTATCAGTCCATTCATTTGCCGTGGCATCCCGGCCGGAACCAACACCCGCGGCCCTCGCGCGCCTGCGCCATTCGTCTAGTTCGAGGCCATCGGGCCCCGCCTCCCGCAGCACCTTAAGGGTCATCTTCCCATACTCGGTAAGCGATGGACGGCTGGGCTGATTGTCGTTGTGAGCCTCGACCAACGCGCCGCTTTCGTCGGAGACGACAAGCGAATAAACCGGCTCGTCATCGCCGTCCATACCGCACTCGACCTTTTCGAGCATGATACAAACCGACGACTTCGCATCGTTCTTCTGCTTGCCAGTGCGCAGCACAAGCTGTCCTTCGCAATCGCCTTCGTCCAGCGCCAGAAGCGTGTCGAAATTCCCGTTGATAACCGAGCTTCCGCGCGCGCCCTTAGTTTTGTCTTTCCCGGAATGATGAACCACGCAAACCTGCGCTCCAAGCGTGTTGGCAATGCGCGTCATCGCCCCGGTGAACTCCGCCATGTCCTCCTGCCTGTTCTCGTCCCCGAATAAGCATTGAGACAGAGTATCCACGCAGATGAAACGGCAGGGCACACCTGAATTGATTTCAAGCCGCCTGACTCGGTCGATGAGTGTTGCGACCACTTGCGGGTCACGCAAGTTCATCGGCTCTTCCGCCAGTGCGATGGGAAGATTGGAAATGTCGAGGGCGCGCGCCAATGACCAAGCAATAGCCCGCGCTTTCAATCCCGTCCTACCTTCGGTCGTCAGATAGACCGTTGCGCCTTGTAGGCTCTTGCGGCCGAGCACATCTAGCCCCGCCGCGACCGACAACACCATATCAAGGGCGATAAACGACTTGCCTGTACCCGGCGCGCCGAAAAGACAGGTGGTGCCGACTTGCGGCAAAAGCCCGCGCACCAGATGAAGAGGGAAGTCCCGTTCAAGCACATCGGGGAGAGATGTAAAGCCAACGGACTTGGCATCCTCCGAGAAGGAACGGGTGGACACTGGGGAAGGCGTATTCTGCATATCGATTACTCCGAATGAGACCATCGTGGTCGGGAGTTCTCGATATGGGTCCGTCCTTCCCGGGGCGGAAATCGCCAGCAAGCCGATATTCAGACCGCTTTAAGAACAGGAGCAGACATACTTACGCCTCCCCCTTAAGGGGGAGGCGTAAGTATGTCTGCTCCTACCCAGAAGAAAAATCGTGAAAAAACCTCACCGCTCACGAATCCTAAGACGCCAATAAAGTTCATCCCATAAATCAAATTCGAAATGCCCATCCCCGACAATCGAGCGCTTCGGCAACCTATCTATCCGAACCGAGTAGTGGTCGAAGTTTAAATCGTATCGGATGCGCGCCTCTAATTTTTCTACATCCCACGACATAACCTCTTCCGCTCTTCCGCATAGTGAAAAATAGACTGTGCGCTGCCGGTGCGGCCAGAAGCCCATCAGTCCGTCAGCCAAATCAAAATCTCGGGATTTGCTTGATACATAGACATGCTGAAACGCGTCCATAAAAACAAGAACGCTTCGCTTTGGCCAAAGAAAATCCCTTCGATTCATTGGCCAACTAATCTTCCCATTTTGTTCGAAGGGTCGCTATTTTCGCATTAGCTCTCAGTCGAGTTCCATCCGGCTTGGTAAGCGCAACACTTCCTTCTGGCAATTTGTATGCCTTCTCAATCGAGGCACATATCCGACCAATTGTCGTATCACTCCGCGCCGCCCGCGACCTTTTTGGCTTCGCTTTCCGAGTTATCTTTTTCTTAACCGCATTTCCTTCCATGTGCGCCTCCCGATTTTGTTACCGTCTGCGACGCCAATATTAACATTCTCTGGCGCCAGACAAATTCAGTCTAAAGACGAAAATCTGAGAAAAACAAGGGAAATATTCCGCGACCGTCCTTTCAACAAGTCGCCACCAAAGCACTCGAAGATGTAACTATTGCCCAGAAAATTGACTATCTACTCTCATCGCACATCTGAAGAGCACACAAAAAAACTTCGAATCCGGCTCTTGCCTCCAAAAAAAATCCATATACGCCGCTATGACGCACATGGCAGGCATCAACCGGGCACTGAAAAGCCCGCTTATGACACCAGAAGAGGTTTCCTCTCTTCTGGCCGTCGATGTGCGCGCCGTGCGGCGTCTGGCCCGCCACCGGCAAATCGAACACTTCGCCATTGGTCGCGAATTGCGGTTCACCCAAGAGCAGGTCCGTGTTTTCCTTGAAGCTCAACGGAGGCTCGTCGCATGTCCAACAACAGACAATCCACCGGCAAATTCTGGCTCACAAAACGCCCGGACAGCCCCGTCTGGTATGTCGCCACCTATGACCCCATCAAACGCAAGACCGTATTGCGCTCGACCAAAACGACCGAAGAGGCTGCGGCTCAAAAAGTGCTCGCAGGATACATCCTCGGACACGACAACCCACAGCAGACCCATTCGCAAGCGGCGGCAGGCGCAATAGAGGCGCAGACCGAGGCGGTAACGCTCGCCAGCGTGCTAGACGAATACATGAGCTCCATCTCCCGGCAGCCCGGCGCGGAACAGGCGCGATACGCCCGCGCTCACATGACCACACATTTCGGCGAAGATTTCGATGTCCGGCTGCTCAGCTTTGAGACGCAGGAAGCATATCTCGACCGCCGCATAGATGCGGGCGTTAAAGCCTCGACCGTAGAGCGGGAACTAAGCGTTCTACGCGCGGCCCTGTATCATTTCAGCGAGCAACATCCAGACTGCCTGCCCATCGTGCCGAAAATTTATAGCCCGGAGCGCGAGGACAATGCGCGCAAGCGGTGGTTGACGCCTGAGGAATTGGCGGCGTTGTTGAGCGCAACGAAATCCCCTCACATCAGGCTTTTCATCCTGCTAGGCATCACAACCGGCGCGCGACCGGATGCCATCCTTGACTTGAAGTGGGATGCCATCGACTTCAACGCGAAGCGGATACACCTCAATCCGAACGGCAGGGCGCAGACTTCCAAACACAGGCCTGTAATGCCGCTTCAGGATGTTCTGTGGACAGAACTTCAGCAAGCATGGGAGAACGAAGTGGAGCTTGCGCAGGTCTGGCGCTCTCGCAGCAAGGGCCGCCCCACCTCAGGATATGTCGTTTCCTATGGCGGCTATCCGCTGGGCTCAATCAAGAAGGCATTTGCGCGAGCCGTCGAGGCCGCCGGGTTGGATAAGAATGTGGTGCCTTACACATTGCGTCACACCGCCGCCTCTTGGCTGGCGCAGGGGGGCATTCCGCTGGTGGAAATCGCGGGCTTCCTCGGCCATGCCGACACAAGGATGGTGGAAAGGCACTATGTCCACCTTCACCCCGACTACAAGGGCCGGGCCGCCGACGAAATCTCCAAAAAAATGAATACGGCAGGCATAACACCCCAGTTGCGCCCCAGAAAGAAGGCTGGGGCGAAAGGGATGCCTGCTAAGTCATTGAAGGCAATGGTGGGCGTGACAGGGATTGAACCTGTGACCCCTTCGATGTCAACGAAGTGCTCTCCCGCTGAGCTACACGCCCATTGCCATTCCCGAGCGCCGGCGGCGGGCGCCGGCGGGGGCACTGATCCGGCCCCGAAGGCCGTTCCTATAACGAGGATACCCTTTAAAGACAAGCCGGAAACGCGAGCGCGGCGGCCGGCGCCAGGTCGCTCAGGCGGCGACCATCAGCCTCTCGACTTCGGCCACAAGGTCGCGCAGGTGGAAGGGCTTGGAAAGCACCTTGGCGTCCTTGGGTGCCGCCACCTCGGGATTGAGCGCGACGGCGGCAAAGCCGGTGATAAACATGATCTTGAGCGTCGGATCGAGTTCGGCCGCCAGCCGGGCCAGCTCGATACCGTCCATCTCGGGCATCACGATGTCGGTCAGCAGAATATCGAAAACATCGTTCTTGAGGCGCTGATGGGCCTCGTCGCCCTGGCCATAGGAAACGACTTCATGGCCGGCATTTTCCAGCGCCTTGGCCAGAAAGCGGCGCATGGATTCGTCGTCCTCCGCGAGCAGAATGCGTGCCATAGGCCCAGCCCGATCCGTACGTTGATGCCCCATTTCGGAAGCGGGTGTGCGGCCTGATGGCCAGCCCCTCTCCCAGATGAGGCCCAGTTTAGGATTCCAATAGTAAACAGGATATGAAGCCCGGCCCGCCATACCTGCTTTCGTCCGCCATTTTCGTCATCTGGCCACACGGTTCGCGCTCGGCAAGACAGTCATGCTACGCTCACCTGCGGGCGCTCGGGTGCCCGCGACCCGCAACGGCAAAACAGGCATTTCGGTACGTCTCCAGATGGACCTGTCTCCAGAAACATTGAGCGCAACGTCGGGCACCGAAGGCCGGGACGCGACCGAAACCGGGCTGTTTGAACGCCCGATCATTGTCGAAAGACCTGCCAGTCAGCGGATTCCCTTTGTTTTCAGTTCGCCCCATAGCGGACGGTGCTACCCCGCATCGTTCGTCGACGCCTCCAACCTCGACGCCCTGACGCTGCGCCGGAGCGAAGACAGCTTTGTCGACGAACTTTTTGCCGGCGCGGTCGGCCTTGGGGCGCCGCTGCTTCATGCCCGCTTTCCCCGCGCCTATCTCGATGCGAATCGCGAGCCCTACGAGCTCGACCCCTCGATGTTCGCCGAGCCCCTGCCCCCGCATGTCAACACGCGTTCGCTCCGCGTCGCCGGCGGCCTCGGCACCATCGCGCGCGTCGTCTCGGATACGACGGAAATCTATCGCGAGCCCTTGTCCTATGCGGTGGCCGAGGAGCGTATCCGCCACCTCTACATGCCCTTCCACGACACGCTGAAGCACCTGTTGGAGGGCACACTGAAGAGCTTCGGCTGCGCCATTCTGATCGATTGCCACTCAATGCCCTCAGTCGGCGGCCCGACCGACGACGACAGCGGCGCCGACCGTCCGGACATTGTGCTGGGCGACCGCTACGGCACCTCTTGCGCCGGCGCCATCACGGCCGAGGCAGAGCGCATCCTGCGACGCCAGGGCTACAGTGTCGCCCGCAACAATCCCTATGCCGGCGGCTTCAACACCGAACATTACGGCCGCCCGCGAAGCGGCCTCCACGCCCTGCAGATCGAGATCAACCGAGCGCTCTACATGGATGAAGCGCGGCTCGAGCCGACGCCGGGCTTTGTCGAGGTGCAGAAGGACATGACCGCCTTCATCGATGAGCTGGCAGCCTGGGATTGGTCGGCCCTCGCACTCGGCGCCCGCGGCGCCGCGTTCTGAGCCGGCCGCTGGAAACCCGCCAAAGCCGGTCATTTCGACAAAAAAGGGGCCCTGGCGAACCAGGGCCCAAGTTTAGGGAGGAAACGCCCAGGAAGGGCTACGGCAACGGGAGAAACCTCAACCGATGCCGCAATGCACAAGGTGACATTGCACTGCACAAAAATCAAGAACCAAAGAGAAAAATATTTTCTGGATAAGTCGCCAAAATCTGCCAATTTTTGTGGCAAGAAGCCTCTTTTTTCGACCCTCAATGACACATGTGCAGTGCACCACATATCGGCCCAAGACCCGTCAAACGCTCCCTGGCCCGCGGCGGGCTGCATTGCAAACGTTCCTTAACGCCCATGTCCCATGATGACCGCTTGAATTGTCGCAATGCCTGGGGCCTTGCGACCTCGAAGCAAGGGACTGGGACGGATGGTCGCCAAGGCGCGTCTTATAAAATTCGGGACACGCGGCGTCGCTACGGCGACGGTGCTGGCGGTTTCATTTCTGCTGACAGGTATCGTTCAGGCCAGCAATGGCGAGGTCGCACCAGATCCGGCCGCGCTCTGTGAACGCGCGACGCTTCACCACGAAACGGCAAACGCCTTTCCCCGTGCGCTGCTGACCGCGGTTTCGCTGGCAGAATCCGGTCGCTTCGATGCCAAGACCCGCCAGTCGCGCGCCTGGCCTTGGACCATCAATGCCGAAGGTCGCGGATACTATTTCAAGACCAAGGAAGAAGCCGTGCGCGCAACGCAGCGCCTGCTCGACAGCGGCATGCGTTCGATCGACATCGGTTGTATGCAGATCAATCTCCGCTATCACCCCGACGCCTTCGCAAGCCTCGAAGACGGCTTCGATCCAATGATCAATGTCGCCTACAGCGCCGATTTTCTGAAGCGCCTTCGCGCGCAGACGGGAAGCTGGCCGAAGGCAGTCGCGCACTATCATTCGCAGACCACCGCGCGTGGCGGCCCTTACTTTGCCCGCGTCATCCGTATCTGGGAAAACGAACGCACCCGTATCGCCAACGCTTCCTATGTCGCTCCGGCGCCGTATCGTGAACCGCGGATCGACATTTCGGGCGAGCTGAAGCCAGCTATCGGGCCTGCTTCGGAGCGGCTTGCGGGGAAACATTCAGATGGAGACATCGTCACCGCGAGCATCACGCGCCCGGCGCCGAAGGTGCTTGATCGGATGCCGGACCAGAACGTCCGCGAAACAGCGATTGCGACCGTCGGCTTGCGCCTGTCGATTGCCGATGGCGACTTCGGAGCCGCCGACGACACGGTCATTCAGCAGCCGCCGCGCGTCCTTGACCCGGCGCAGCCGACACGCATTGCCGAGGCGGACATACCGGGCATCTAGATCCGGAGCGGAAAACCATACATTCGGGGGAATACGGCATGGGCACGTTCGGCGGGGCGATGAAGAATCTGGCGGACGTCCTGAACGACTCCGTCATCTGGCAGATCGTCGATATCATGTCGGCGCTCTTTATTGTCGGCATCGGCTGCGGCGTTCTTGCAATCGTTGTTCTCTTCATTATCGACAGCACACAGACGAAACACGCGGTACGACGCAACTATCCCGTCATCGGTCGCTTCCGCTATCTCTTTGAGTCGCTCGGCGAGTATTTCCGGCAATATTTTTTCGCGATGGATCGCGAGGAATTGCCTTTCAACCGCGCCCAGCGCGCCTGGGTCTATCGCGCGGCGAAAGGCGTCGACACGACAGTGGCCTTCGGCTCGACGCGCGACCTGCGCCCCGCCGGTACCGTCACCTTCGCCAATTGCCCCTTCCCGACACTCGACCGGAACGCGGCCGAGACGGCGTTGATCGAAGTCGGACCCTATGCGCGCAAGCCCTTTCGCACGGCATCGATCTACAATATCTCCGGTATGAGCTATGGTGCGATCTCGAAACCGGCCGTGCTGGCGCTTTCAAAAGGCGCGCGTATGGCCGGCATCTGGCTCAACACCGGCGAAGGTGGATTGTCGCCATACCACCTCGAAGGCGGCGCCGACATCGTCTTCCAGATCGGCACGGCGAAATACGGTTGCCGCGACGCAGACGGCGCCTTGTCGGATGAGAAACTCGCGGCGCTCGCCGCACACGAACAAATCCGCATGTTCGAGATCAAGCTGAGCCAGGGCGCCAAGCCCGGCAAGGGCGGCATTCTGCCGGGCTCGAAGGTGACGCCGGAAATTGCGGCCATTCGCGGCATTCCTGCCGGCCACGACTCGATCAGTCCGAACCGCCACCCGGAAGTCGACAGCATCGGCGAGCTGCTGGATTTCGTCAGCCATGTGCGCGAGATCACGGGCAAGCCAACCGGCTTCAAGCTGGTGCTCGGCGCCTATGACTGGCTCGACGAGCTTTGCGCGGAGATCAACCGCCGCGGAATCCAGAACGCGCCCGACTTCATTTCGCTCGACAGCGCCGATGGCGGCACAGGTGCCGCACCCATGCCGCTGATCGACTATGTCGGCCTGCCGATCTGGGAAAGCCTGCCCGTGCTCTGCGACACACTGGAGCGCCACAAGCTGAAGTCGCGTATCCGCGTGACGGCGAGCGGCAAACTGATCACACCGGCCGAAGTCGCCTGGGCGCTCTGCGTCGGCGCCGACTTCGTCTGTTCGGCGCGCGGTTTCATGTTTTCGCTCGGTTGCATCCAGGCGCTTCAGTGCAACAAGAACACCTGCCCGACCGGCATCACCACACACAACAAGCGCCTGCAGCGCGGCCTCGATGTGACCGACAAGGGCGAACGTGTGCGCCGCTATGCCGAGCGCGTGACGCAGGAAGTTTGCGTCATCGCCCATTCCTGCGGTGTCACCGAACCGCGCCGCCTGAATCGCGAGCACGCGCGCATCATGGGGCCGGACGGTGTGTCTGTATCGCTGGCCGACTATTATGGCCGCTGGGCCGACGCCGCCGCGCTCCCCTCGCGCAACGGCATCAGCCGCCCGCGCTTCGGTGCCGACGCCGCTTAACCCGGAACCACCAGCCGCAAAAACCGTGTGCCCTGTTCGATCGTTTGCGGCAGGTGACCGCGCGCATCGCCATCGACTTCGACGGCAAGACCGGCTGGGCCCGTCACGTCGATGTGCCGCGCCGGCAGCGCCTCGACGCTGCGCAACTTCGCGGCGCGGCCAAGCGCCAGCGCAACAAGAAACCGGACAAGGCCGAAGCGGCTTCCGTCATGCAGAAGAAACAGTGTCAGGCCGGGTGATGTGATGTCGGACTGCGGCGCGAGAACGAAGGGACCGGCATAGTTGCGCGCATTGGTGACGATCGCCCAGGCGGCGCGCTTCTCCCGGCCATCGACAACAAGGCGGATGTCGCGGCCCGGGCCGCGCGCCCATTCCTTCAGCCCCGACCAGACGAACGCACCCTTTCCCCACAGGCGTTTCAGGCGCGGGTCGATGCCGTGAACCACGATGCCGTCGAAACCGATACCGACCATCAGCAGGAAAATCTCGCCATCGATCAGCCCGGTTCCGATCAACTCCGCCGGACCGCCCAGCAACATCGATGCGATTTCTTCCGGCTGCGGACGAAGACCGATCTCGATGGCCAGCACATTTGCTGTGCCGAGCGGCAGAATACCGAGCGGCAAACCCTGACCGACAAGGCCGCGCGCCACTTCGTTGATGGTGCCGTCGCCGCCGGCCGCAACGATCACATCGGCCTCGCCGCGTCGCGCGGCCGCGCGCGCAAGCTCGGTCGCATGTCCGGCAGCGCGCGTTTCCTCGATTGTCACCTCGGCGCCACCGCTGCGCAGCCGCGCGACGACGCGATCGAGCAAGGCCCTGTTACGATTCCCGGCAGTCGGATTGACGATGATGTGGATCAAACGGCGCAGCAGCAAAACAGGCCCTTACCCCCCC
>JAUXOE010000252.1 GCA_030682415.1 Parvibaculum sp. | reverse complement strand
AGCTCTACCGGTCGCGCGCCCGGCTCGTCGTCACGACGTTGCTCCATTGTGCGCTGCCGGCCATCGCGATGGGCATTCCGGTCGTCATGTTCTATCCGCTCAACAGCGAACGCGGCCACGCGTCCGACCGCGAACGCTTTTCTTCGCTGACGGATTTCCTGCCGGTTCACGATCTCGACGCACAGGCGCAGAACGGCTGGCGCGATGTCGACTGGAATCCGGCGCCGGTCCGGATCGGCGACACCAAGCTGGCGATCCTCGACCGGTTCTTCGAGATGGCCGGAAAATGGAACCTGCCGCCTGCGCCGCCGCTCGGCCCCATCGCACCGCCGGATGTCCTGCCGGTGTCGTGACGGCGGCGGTCACTCGGAAATGCCGGAGAACGGGGAGGGTGGCAAGGGGCGCCGGATCAGTTTGCCGGTGCGTTGCGTCCCGCGCCGAGGCGGCGTGCCATCGTCCAGAGGAGCAAGAGGACCGGCAGCGCAAGGGACGCCAGCAGCAGCGCCCGCTTGGCAAGCGTCACATAGCCGAGATTCGGTTCCAGCAAGTCGTTGCGCGCAGGGAACTGCGCGATCAACGTGAAGATCGTCAGGTTCTCGATCATGTCGGCGGCAAACCAGACAACGGGCACCGCCAGCACAAGGCCGCGCGCGGTGCGGGGCAATGACGCGCGTTCGCCCGCGAAACGCGCAAACACCAGAAGAAACACCAGCAGCGCCAGCGGGAACGCCACATCCGTCGTCACCGCGAAGCGCTGATAGACCGCGCGGCCTTCCGCGCCGAAGGCCTCGAGCCGCGCATGGACCGCCTCGCCCGTGAAGGCCGGTGCGAGATCGAGAATTTTTTCGCCGCCGCCCATCGCGGCGAGTTCCTTCAGGCCGTAGGGAATTGGCGCGTAATGGGTGATGGCGAAGACCGCGGCGGCAAGGGCGCAGGCGGCAAGCAGCGTCAGGCGCGATGTCATGGGTTCTCCTCCGGCGTTGGCCGTCCAGCATGGGGGCGGCGGCTGGCGGAAAGCAAGGGGCGGCGCGCCCCCAAATAAATTGACACTCAAAGTGCTAATATATAAACAGGGCCCGGGTGAAAGCGCGTCCCGGCCCCGTCCGCAAGGACGGCGCGGGCGGAGACCGGTCGGGGAGGGCAGTCATGGGCAGGCGATTTGGATATCCGGTCGTCCTTCTCGCCTTCGCCCTGGCGGCCGCGCCTGTGCGTGCCGACACGCCGGCCACGCAGATGCCCGCCTTTATCGAGCTTCAGCGGCCGGTCCTCATCAATGCCGATCTCTGGTCGGACCAGCCGGAAATTCTCGCCGCCAATTATGGCTTCGAAGGCATCATCGGCATTCCCGGCCTGCTGACCGCCGACGATCTGGCGCTTGCCGTCGCTGCCGGTGCCGGCGTCAATCTCGACTGGGCCGCGCTCGATCCGGTTCCGCCGCTGCGCAATCTGACATCGGGCGCCAGCGTCGTCGGTGTTGCGTCGGTCGGCTTTGGCGGGGCGGTGAATTTTGCCGATGCGATGCCGATCGAAGTCAGCTGGCCGATCCTGCCGGGCTCGCTCTCGCCCGACAATATCGCGATTACGCTCAACACCGGCGAAGTCGTGACGCCCGTTCTCGCCGCGCTCAATCCCAATTACGACTACAATGAACGCCATGTGATCGTCGTCTTCGGCGAATTCGGCAACCGCCTGGCGCCGGGCGAGGCGGGCGCGATCTATCCCGTGTCGGTCGCCTTCGTCGAAGGCTCCTCGCCGCTGATGGCGGTCGGGCCCGACGGCCCCGTTTCGATCGTCGGCCTCACGGCGCCGAGCGCCAACCCCTATGTCGCCGGCCCGGGGCTGGTCGGCGCCAAGCTCAGCCACTTTTCGCCGGTCGGCGATTTCGCGCCGCAATCGCTCGCCAATGCCTTTCCCAACGACGCCTTGTCGCTCTATGGCGACGATGCCGAATACCGGCTGCGTCTTTTCACCTCGGGCGGTTTCTCGCCCGATGGCGTCAGCGGCTTCCTGCCCACCGATTTCGAAACCTTCTTCCGGCTGCATGCGGTCGATGCCGAGGGCAACGAGGTGCTGATCGACGAAGTCGGCCGCGTCTACGATCTCGGTGTCGGCACGGTCGAGGTCGTCGGTCTCGCCGAGGTCGGACAGCGCGAGGACGGGCCTTACGACCGCGCCTATTATGTCGAGGACCACGACAATTATTTCGACATCGTGCTGAAGGGCGACGAAGCGGCGATCGCGCTTTTGCGCTGGGTCGAGATTCCGACATCGGCCGTTGCCGGCTACAGCGACATCTACAATCCCGGCGGTCCCGGCCGCACGCCCGATCCCGACACGATCTATACCAAAGCGGCGCTGCCGCAGATGTTTGCCATCGACCTCAGTCTCGACGATCCGCGGACGGTCAGCTATGCGGCGCAGGATTTCGCCGCTTACGATCTCGCCGACGATCTGCCGGTCGTCTTCCGCCTCAACGATCCGGACGGTCCGGACCGCTTTACGACCAGCACCAATGAAGTCGCGGCGCTGCTGGGTGCCGGCTTGACCGAGGCCGGCGTCGATTTCGCCAATGAATCGGCGCGGCCGGGCGTTCTCGACGTCGATGCCTTTTTTTCCGCGGCGACCGGCGACCGCATCTACACGCTCGATGCCGAGGAGAAGGCGTTGCTCGCCGCCGACAGCGACTGGGACGACGAGGGACGTGCCTTCGGTGCCTTCGACCGCGCCTGGCCCGGCGCCGGCGCCATCTATCGTTTCTTCGATCCGGCGAGTGGCTGGCATCTCTTCACCCCCGATCTCGGCGAAGGTCTGCAGATCGAAGGCGCCGAATATCAGGGCATCGGCTGGTATGCGGCGCTCTTCGTGCCGGTGCTGCCTGCAGAGATCACCTTCGACCGTTCCGACGATGTTTCGCTCACCGATCCGATCGACAGCGACGGCACGCTGGTCAAGGAAGGGACGGGCACGCTCGAAATCGCCTCCTTTGCCAGTTTCGAGGGTGGCACCGAGGTTGAGGACGGCAAGCTGCTGGTCAATGGCGTGCTGGGCGGCGGCCCGCTTAATGTCGGGCCCGGCGGCATTCTCGGCGGCGGCGGCATTATCGGTACACAGACCAATATCGGCGGCACGCTGTCGCCGGGCCAGTCGCCCGGCACGCTGACCTTCCTCGCGCCGGTCGTCATGGCGCCGGGCGCGACGCTCGAAATCGAAGTCGACGGGCCGCTGCCGGTCGACGGCGCCGGCGGCTATGACCGCGTGCTGGTGCTCGGCGCCGGAAACAGCTTCACGGCGGACGGCACGCTCGATGTTCGCCTTCGCGGCATCACGCCGCCCGCCAATAATGATTTCACGCCCGTGCTCGGCCAGCGCTTCGACGGCATCGTCGCGGCCGATGGCGGCGTCACCGGCTCCTTTGCCGCGCTGGCGCAGCCGGGTTCGGGGCTCGCGCCCGGCACGCGGATGGATGTGATCTATGGCGCGCAGACGATCGATCTCGTCGTCACGCCGGCGGCCTATGGCGATCTAGCGGCGGCGGGGCTTTCCCAGAACCGCAATCAGGTCTCGGTCGGCGCGGCGCTCGATACCATCCGTCCGGCGGCGGGCGTCCGTCCGGCCGGTGCAGCGGGTGATCTCTTTCCGGCGCTGGCGCCGCTCGGCGCGGCGGCAATTGCGCCGGTGCTCGACAGCCTGTCGGGGCAGGTCCATGCCGATGCGCTCGACGCGGCGCTGGCCGGGCGGCGCCTCGTTCAGTCGCTGGTCTTCGCCCCGTCGGCCGGCGCGGGCAGGGCGGCGGCGAAGGGCGCCTGGATGCAGGTCTTCGACAGTCGCGGCCGCCAGCGCGATGCCGGCGGCATTGCCGGCTACGACAATGATCATCGCGGTTTCGTCTTTGGCGTCGAAGGCGCCGCGACACCCGAGCTTCTTCTGGGCGTCGCCATCGGCCATGTCGAAACGAATGTCGCCGCCGCCAATGGCTCGGCCGATGTAACGAGCCTGTTCGCCGCCGTCTATGGCGCGCAGGCTCTCGGCCCCGCCACGCTTCACGGACATCTGATCGGCGGCACCGATGCTTACGAAACGAACCGCGCCGTGCGCGCCGGCGCTTTCGCCGCCGATCCCGAAGGCGATGCCGATGGCTGGGGCGTCGCCGGCGCGGCCGGCCTGACGCGGGCCTTTACGCTGGCGCCGTCCTTCACGCTCGCGCCCGAGGCGGGCCTCGCCTTCGCGCATCTCGAGCGCAAGGCGTTTTCCGAAAGCAATGGCGGCAGCGCCGCGCTCGATCTCTCGGCCGCGACGCGCAGCTCGCTGCGCAGCCGCCTCGGCGCGACGCTTGGCTATGCCGGTTCCGATGTCGCCGCCGACATCACAATCGGCTGGGCCCATGAATTTGCCGACCGCGCCGCCGCGTCGTCGGCCGCGCTGGCGGGCGGAAGCTTCACCGTCCACGCCGCGCCGCCCGGCCGCGACACGCTCGAACTCGGCACCGGCCTCGCACTGGCGCTTGGGCCCTCGACCGTCCTCGAAGCCGGCTACCGCCTCGCCGCCAGCAAGAACGCAACCGCGCATGCGGCGACGCTGAATTTGCGGGTGAGCTGGTAGGGGGCGTCCACTTCTCCCTCGCCCCCTTCAGGGGGGAAGGTGGGCCTGTCCTCCGAAGCGCCTCTTGGCGCGCAGGAGGAAAGGGTGAGGGGGGCTTTCTCCGAAACTTCACATCCACGTCATTGCGAGCGAAGCGAAGCAATCCAGAGGCGGCGGGCGCCGAGTTTGCCGCTTCTGGATTGCTTCGTCGCTATCGCTCCTCGCAATGACGATAGAATAATCCGTTAGCGGATTATTCTTCCGCCTCCACTTCGTCTTTGCCGGGTCAAGCCCCGGGGGAGACGAATGTGGGAGGGTGGTCGGTCATTATCCCCACAGTCCGAACGCGCACCATCGAAAGCTCCGAAATCATCTCCTCCCTTCGCACCAAACACAGCCCTCAACGCATCACCTTGGAAAGCACCGATCCGGACACCTGAATTCGCGCTTTTGATCGCACCGCTAAGCACCCTCAACACGTCCCCTTCAAAAGCACCGTGCCGGTCTCCGCGCGCGTCTCTCGGATCGTCTCCGAATTGGTCGCCGTCAATCGCGCTCCAGCGGGGATAAGTGCGGCCGGTCCCGGGGATAAGTCGCCGCCAATTCTATTTGTGACAGTTTTTTGACAGTTTTGTGACAGAGGGGGGGGTCTGCAGCCGTTTTCGGCTGTCACGAAACTGTCACAAATGACTTATCCCCGGCCTTTCCGCAGCCTTTAAAATCCGCTCACGGATCAATAGCGCGCCGCCTTGCGCGCCACGGGTCCGTCGTCGGTCAGCGCGATATGGGTCAGCGTCTGTTCGTCGTGGTTCATCCGCCAGGA
>JAUXOE010000250.1 GCA_030682415.1 Parvibaculum sp. | reverse complement strand
ATGCAGAAGGCGCTGCCGCGGATCAGTTCGATCGGATCGCCGGCGTCGAAATCGATGCCGGCGCCCGACAGCGCCGCGCCCGAGGCCGTCCATGTCAGGTCGCGCACCCAGCCTCTGAGATCGCTCTCGATTTCGGTAATGATCGGCCCCAGCGTGCTGAAATAGACCTGGTAGAAATCCTGGTCCGGCCCCGACAGCGCCAGATGCACCTCATGCGGCGAACGCTCGCCGAAGGGATTGCCCGGCAGGCCGATCAGGCCGCGCCCGGCGAAGGGCACGCTCATGCCCATGACGCCGGTGAAGACTTCCGGATGCAGCCAGGCTGCCGTCCAGACGACCGGCGCACCCCAATCATGCCCGATCAGGATCGCCTGCTTTTCGCCCAGCGCCGCGACAAGCCCGACGAGATCGGCGACCAGCGGGTGAATGCGATAAGCGTCCGGGTCCCAGAATTTCGACGAGCGGCCATAGCCGCGCTGGTCGATGGCGACGACGCGGTAGCCGGCCTCGGCGATGACCGGCATCTGGAAGCGCCAGGAATACCAGAGCTCCGGAAAACCGTGAACGAGGATCACGAGCGGCCCCTCGCCCTCCTCGACGACATGCAGCCGGACGCCGTTGACATCGACCAGCCGGTGTTGCCGCTCACCCATAGGTTTCCCCCGCTTGTTGCCCGCCGCGCCGCAAGGCGCGGGCCTGTTGTCCGAAATTGCGCTCGACCAGCGTCGGCTGTCCGCGCAGGCGGCTCGCCAGCCATTTGCCGAGAACGCGCGCCGTCACATCGGGACGCATCAGCAGCGATGGCGGCGCCACGAAATGCGTCACCATCAGATATTTGCGATAGATCGACGGATCGTCATGCATGGCCTCGAGCACGCGGTCGATGTACCAGTTCTGGGCGCGGAAATAGAAAGGCCGCTTCTTCTCGACATCCGGAATCCACGCATAGCGCAGGTTCTGTTCGCGGATCACCGACCAGACGAGATCGGCGATGCGGCTGACGCGGCGGTAGTAGCGGCGCACGAAACGCTTGTCGTGACACGACCCCTTGCGCAGCAGCGTGCGCAACTCGTTCAGTTCGAGCAGTGCCTTGGTCATGCCGGCGCCCGAGACCGGATCGGCGCTGCAATAGGCGTCGCCAATCGACACCAGACCCGACGGCAGGGCTTTCATGTCTTCGTAGTGCCAGCGTTGCATCGTCGGATAGCGAAAATTATAGACCTGCGAACAGGGTTCGAGGCCGTCGATCTCGCCGTCGATTTCCGGCGTCGGCATTTGCCGGGCGAAGGCGCGGAATTCGTCCGGGTTGCGCGGCGGACTGTAGAAATTGTAGCCGACGAGACTGGTCGCCAGCACCGTGCGGCTGCTGTCGGTGAAGAACTGCGCCGCGTAGTAGCGCTGATAGGGACGATGCGCGTAGCAGATGGTCATCACGCGGTCGCGCCAGGCGCGCTCCGGCGGCACGCGGTGCTGCATCGTCGAATAGAAGCAGTTGATGTGATCTTCCTCGGTCTCGGGCGTGTCGAGACCGAGCCTGGTGAGCGCCGCCGGGACCGGCGTGTTCTTGCCGGCCGCATCGACGATGAATTCAGCCGGCAGGATTTCGGTTTCGCCATTATGCGCCACCGTGACGCCGATGACCGCATGATTGTCGCGGTCGTAAACGAGATCGCCGACTTCGCTTTCGTAGCGGTATTCGATCGACGGTTCGCCGTCGAGGCGGCGGCGGACGCACCATTCGAGCAGCGGCCGTCCGGCGCAGATGATCTCGACGCCGCTGGCGACGGGCTTTTTCCACGCGCCGGCCAGCATCAGGCGATATTGCTCGCCCATATCGACGCGGAAGGCGCCGGCCCTGACCATGTCGTCGACGACGCCGGGAAAGATGGTTTCGATCTGACGCTGGCCGGCGACCAGCAGATGATGGATGTGCCAGCCCTGCGCGGCGCCGGGACGGCCTTCGGCGCGGCGATGGTCCTGATCCTTTTCGACCACGATCACCCGGTCGAAGGTTTCGGTGAGGACCTTGGCCGCCGACATGCCGGCGATCGAGCCGCCGATGACGATGGCGGTGCCGCGGCCGCGGCGGTGGACCTCCGCCGGATCGAATTCGGGGACCGGGGCGGCGGTCCGGGCGGCGGCGGCGCCGCTGGGCAGAAACTTCTCGTAATAGAGATTGGCGCCGTTGAGCCCGTGCGCGCCGAGCCAGGCGCGCGTGGCGTCGATCATCGCCGACGGCCCGCAGAGATAGATATCGACCTCGCCGGCGCGCAGATCGGTTTCGGCGAGGAGGTCGGTCACGAGACCGGTGCGGCCACTCCATTGCGGCGACGGCTCGGCAACGATCGTCTCGAAGGTGAAGCCGGGATGCGCGGCGGCAAGCCGCCGGAGACGGTCGAGCAGCACGAGGTCGGTGTCGCGCGTGACGCCGTAATTGAGGCGGACGGGCTGCGGGCAGCCGCACGCCACAAGCTCTTCGGCCATGGCGAGGATCGCCGACAGGCCGGTGCCGCCGGCCACCAGCACGACCGGCCGCGTCGTGTTGCGCAAATAGAAATCGCCCTTCGGCGCCCGAAGCCTGATGCGGGCGCCGGGCTTGGCGCCGTCGCGCAGCCAGTCCGACATCGCGCCTTGCGGCAACAGACGGATCAGGAATTCGATCCCGGACCCCGCATTGTCGGCATGGGTGAAGGAATAGCTGCGCCAGCCATGGCCGCCCGGCACTTCCAGTTGCGCGAACTGGCCGGGACGAAAGCCGAGCGCCGCGGGCAGCGCCGACACATGGAGCGCCAGCAGAACGGTGTCGGGCGCGAGGCGCTCGACGCGCGTCACCATCGCCGTGCCGACGACGATGCGCGCCGCATTGCCGTCGAAGGGATACTCGAATTCGATCGTGCAATCGGAGCGGACACGCGCCTGACAGGCCAGGATACGGCCTTCGTCGCATTCCGAACGATTGAGGGCGACGACATTGCCGGGCTCGTAGGTGCCTTCGGTGCAGCGCCCGACACAGGTGCCGCAGACGCCGCTCTGGCAGGCGCTGACGACCGGGATGCCGTTTTCCTCGGCCGCCTGCAGAACGGTCTGATCGGCGCCGACCGCCATCACGCGTGTCGCTCCGTCGGAATAGCGTACCGTTACTTGAAACGTCACTGGTCGATCTCTCGCGATGATGGAGGAAATGGCGATGTCTGAGGGTTCCCCCTCAATTTCGGCGGTCGGGCGCCGCCGCACCATCGCGCAATCCGGTGACCGGCGACCCTCATTCGGGGGGTGTCCGCGCGCCCGGCACCGGCAGCCCCCCGCTTGCCGCCGCAATTTCGCCCCGTTCGGCGCCGAAGCTCCGCCCCCAAACGCATTCACAGGAGGCATTTCCATGCCGCGCCGTATCGCCCTCGCCGCCCCGATCCTGGCGGCCTTTCTGATCGCCCTCACCGCCGCCGCACCCGCCCGTGCCACGGAGACCCCGCCGCAACGCACCATCACCATCACCGGCGAGGGCGAGAGCGTGGGCGTCCCCGACATCGCCTATATCGACACCGGCGTCGTGACCGAGGGCAAGACGGCCGGCGAAGCGCTGACCGCCAACACCAAGGCGATGAACGCCATCTTCAAGGGCCTGGAAGAGGCCGGCATCGAGAAGCGCGACATGCAGACCTCGCAATTCTCCGTCTACCCCGTTTACGAACAGATCGAGCCGCAGACCCAACCGCAGATGCCGAAAATCGGCGGCTATCGCGTGCAGAACCAGTTGACCGTCAAGGTCCGCAATCTCGACGCGCTGGGCGGCATTCTCGATCAGGTGGTGAAGCTCGGCTCGAACCAGCTTTCGGGCATCCGCTTTGCGATCGACAAGCCCGAACCGCTGATCGACGAGGCGCGCAAGAAGGCGGTCGCCGACGCGCTCCGCAAGGCCAAGCTCTATGCAGGCGCGGCCGGCGTGGCGCTGGGCCCGATCCAGACCATCACCGAAAGCAGCATGGGCTATGCGCCGCCGATGTATGCCAAGAGCATGATGGCGATGGAACGCGATTCAAGCGTGCCCGTGGCCGCCGGCGAGCAGACGCTGTCGGCCAGCGTGACGCTGGTGATCCGGATCGACTAGGCGTTTCCAGAAGATCGGCCGAAGGGGACTTCGACCGGAACTTGCCCTGCTTCGGCAAGGCGGAACCCCGAACACGGGTTCCGCCTTTTTCTTTGGCCGAATTTGCCGGTTCTTTGTCATATCCGCCGAATGCGCGATCGGCGAGGGTCGTGACCGTTCCTTCCCGACCCCGGAGATCCCGATGCGCGCACCGAGCATTGCCATACCTTTCGCTTTTTTCCTGCTGCTGGCGGGCCTGGTGGCCGCGACGGCGGCAGGCGCCGGAACGCTGGAGCTGAAACCCGGTCGCGAACGCGCCGTCATCGCGATTGCCGCGCTCAATGCCGGCACGGAAGTGACCGACTTCCTGGTGCCCTACGGCATTCTCAATCAGGCCGACGCGCAGGTCATGGCGGTGGCGCCGACAAGGGAACCCGTCGCGCTCTGGCCCGCAAGTTCGATTCGGCCGGATGCGGATTTCGCCGCCTTCGACGCGGCCCACCCGGAAGGCGCCGACATCGTGATCGTGCCGGCGATGATCGAGGCGAACGATGCGGATGTGATCGCCTGGCTGCGCGCGCAGGCAGAAAAAAGCGCACTGATGGTTTCGATCTGCGAAGGGGCGAGCGTGCTGGCGACGGCCGGCCTGCTCGACGGCAAGCGCGCCACCGGGCATTTCTACGAACACGGCGCGCGCACCAAAGCGTTCCCGGACGTGACGTGGGAACGCAATATCCGTTATGTCGAGGACGACGGCGTCATCTCGTCATCGGGCGTCAGCGCCTCGCTGCCGGTTTCGCTGATGCTGGCCGAACGTCTCGCCGGTCGCGAGCGCGCGGCGAAAATCGCGGCGGCCTATGGCGTTGCCGACTACGGCCCGGCGCATGACAGCGAGGCCTTCAACATCGGTATGCGCGAAATGGCGACGGCGCTGAAGAACATGGCCTTCGGCTGGCCGCGCGCGCATTACCTGATCGAAATGCGGGACGGCGTCGACGAAATCGACATGGCCTTCCCGCTCGACTTCGCGGCCCGCACCTGGCGCGGCTCCTCGGCGACGATTGCGGCAAAGGCGGAAGTGACGACGCGCCACGGCCTGACGATCATCGCCGACGAAACGAACGACGCCCCCCGCGGCGCCCGCCTTGTGCGGATGCCGGGCGCAGCGGCGCAGACGACGGGCGATGCCGCCGTGACGCTCGCCAGCTCGGCGACGCTGCGCGAGGACTTCCTCGCCTTTATCGGCGATGACCTCGGGGCAGGCACGGCGCATTTCGTCGCCACGCAGCTCGAATATCCGCGTCCCTGAGCCCCTCTCCCTTTTGTGACTGGACGGTGAGCACCGCCGCCGGGCAGGCTCGCGCCATCGCTCACAGGGAAAATGGAGAAGGCGCGGATGTCGGTCGAGATGGTGAAGGAATATTACGGCCAGACGCTGAAGGGCTCGGCCGATCTCAAGACCGATGCCTGTTGCGACGTGACGGCGACGCCCGCCCATATCCGCGCCGTGCTGTCCGGCATCCATGACGAGGTGCTGACGCGCTATTACGGCTGCGGGCTTGTGATCCCCGAAAAGCTCGAAGGCATGCGCGTGCTCGATCTCGGCTGTGGCGCCGGCCGCGACGTCTATGCGCTGTCGCGCCTGGTCGGCGAGACGGGCCGGGTCACCGGCGTCGACATGACGGCCGAGCAGCTTTCCGTCGCCCGCGCCCATGTCGACTGGCACATGGAGCGTTACGGCTATGCGCAGGCCAATGTCGATTTCCGCGACGGCTATATCGAACGCCTCGGCGATCTCGGCCTTGAGCCGGCGAGCTTCGACATCGTGGTCTCGAACTGCGTCATCAATCTCTCGCCCGACAAGAAATCCGTGCTGAAAGGCGCCTGGGAGCTGCTGAAGCCGGGCGGCGAACTCTATTTCGCCGATGTCTATGCCGACCGCCGCCTCGACCCGGCCCTGCGCGACGATCCGGTGTTGCTCGGCGAATGCCTCGGTGGCGCCCTCTACTGGAACGATTTCCTGACCCTGGCGAAAGAGGCGGGCTTTGCCGATCCCCGCCTTGTCGCCGACCGGCCGCTCGAGGTGACCGACGCCGCCATCCGCCGCGCGCTCGGCCCCGCCCGCTTCTTTTCGGCGACCTACCGGCTCTTCAAGATCGACGGGCTGGAAGGCGCCTGCGAAGACTATGGACAGGCCGTGATCTACCGGGGCGGCATCCGGCATGCCGAAGAGGTTTTCACCCTCGACAGCCACCACCGCATCGAGAAAGGCCGCGTTTTCCCTGTTTGCGGCAATACATGGCACATGCTGAAAGAAAGCCGCTTTGCCCCGCATTTCGACTTTATCGGCGATTTTTCGCGGCATTTCGGCATTTTCGAGGGCTGCGGCACGCAAATGCCCTTTACCGGCGATGCCACGGCGACCGATGGCGCCTGCTGCTGAAAGACGGGCCTTGTTTTGTGGCGCCGACACCCCATATTGATGAAAGCGACAGTTATCGCGGCTTTTCGCGCGCCTTATGGGCGCAGGCGGAGATGCCGGTCCGGCGAGAGCCGGTGGCGCAAGCCCGGTAACTTTTCATCGCGAAGCCTTGACCACGGATGTAACGGCAGGGCCACGGGATGATTGGGAAAGGCCGGGACATCCCGGCCTTTTTTCATGCCCGAACGCCGAACCCGCAGCGGACAGCAGAAGGAACGAGCCATGTCGGCCAAGAATTTTCACTTCAAGGTCAAGTCCTCGGAAGAACGCGTCACCAAGGCGGACCAGACCAGCATCGTCGCCCACGGCATCAACGAAACCGCCGCGCGCCTCTCGGCAGCCAAGACCGCGCGCCTGCGCGAACTCCGCCTCGCCCGCGACGCCGAGGAAGCCGCCGCTGCGGCGATCGACGCCAAAGCGGCCGCCAGGGCCGCCAAGCCGAAGAAGAAGCCGGCGGCGAAGAAGGCCACCGACGAAACCTCTCTCTGACACCCACCGCCCGCATCTGAAACGCCACGCACCGAAAGCCCCGCGAAGCGATGCTTCCGGGGTTTCGGCACGCGAACTTGCGACCTTCAAGCGTGAAGGATGCGCGGGGCGTGTGTCGAACGCGGCCGCACATGTGAGGTACATGTGCAGGTTACATGTGGGGGCGGCTTTGCTCGCACGCGCCCCGCGCGCCGCATTCCGCGCGCGCATGGCCTAGCCCCATCCACCGCAGAACCGCGACACCCGCCCCCCGCATTCGGACAATCCGGATACGCCCTTCGCAGGAGCGGGTATGGATGAATATGGGGGCGCGTAAGTGGGTGGGGATAAGTTTTTTTGGGGGGCTCGTTGTTTGAAGCGCGCGCCGCTCACGCGGGCATTTTCATCAGCGGCTCGAACGGCTTGCCCTGCCGCATCGCCTGCAGGGGCGCGGTGTCGGCATAGACGATCTCCTCCATGATCCGGCCGCCCTTGAGCGGCATCTTGTCGACGCCGCGCCAGGTGACGACATGGTCGCCATAGGTGTTGGACGATTCCCATTCGATCACGACGACATCGCCGCGCGCGGTCCAGCCGAGCAGCGTCCATGTGAGCTTCGGCGCCTGCGCGTTCTGCAGCGCGTTGAGCTTGCCGATCTCGTGCCCATAGATGACGCGGTCCGCGAAGGGATAATGGAGTTCGCCGTCGGGGTGCCAGAGCGCAAGGAACTGTTCGGGATCGCGCGACGCCCAGGCGGCGGCGAAGCGAGCGACGAAGTCAGCCTTGTCCGTGTCGGTCATCATGTCTCTCTCCGTGCATGCGTGTTGTGATGAAGGGAAACATGAGCGGAAGCGAGCCGCGCGTCTGGCCTAATTCGGACGGCATCACCCGGATATGAAAAGCCCGGACCTTTCGATCCGGGCTTTTTGTTTTCGGCATCGCGCCGCCTCAGTTGTCGGAAAATTGTGCTAAAGACAACTCCCCGTAAACAGGCAAGTCAGCAGCAGGACCGCCATAAGTGCGAAGAGCGGCACAAAAAGACTTGCCATCATAAGCGAGAACATCAATAGCCCATCGGCGCGCGCCCGCCCCGCAAGAACGAGGACACCAACAAAAAGTAATGCCGACTGAATACCGAGGTTGTACAGCATGCGGCTACCGTCGGGACGGTCAGCAAATGGAATGAATCCGAACAAATTGACGATACCCCAATAGAAAAAGGGCACCGCTATCAACCATAATGCAATGAGATAGCTACGCCGCCGCTCCATTTTCTTCCTCGGCAAGACCGACACGGCAACGAAATTCACACAAGTACGGCTCGTTGAGGCTGGAGACCGCTACCTCAGTTGTCGAGGAAGCTCCGCAACTTCCGCGAGCGCGACGGATGCTTGAGCTTCCTGAGCGCTTTCGCTTCGATCTGGCGGATGCGTTCGCGCGTCACCGAGAATTGCTGGCCAACTTCTTCCAGCGTGTGGTCGGTGTTCATGCCGATGCCGAAGCGCATGCGCAGCACGCGCTCCTCGCGCGGCGTGAGGGAGGCCAGCACGCGGGTCGTCGTTTCGCGCAGGTTCGACTGGATCGCGGCGTCGATGGGCAGGATCGCGTTCTTGTCTTCGATGAAATCGCCGAGATGCGAATCTTCCTCGTCGCCGATCGGCGTTTCGAGCGAGATCGGCTCTTTGGCGATCTTCAGAACCTTGCGGACCTTTTCGAGCGGCATGCCGAGCTTTTCGGCCAGCTCTTCCGGCGTCGGCTCACGGCCGATTTCGTGCAGCATCTGGCGCGAGGTGCGCACCAGCTTGTTGATCGTTTCGATCATGTGGACCGGGATGCGGATGGTGCGCGCCTGATCGGCGATCGAACGCGTGATCGCCTGGCGGATCCACCATGTCGCATAGGTCGAGAACTTGTAGCCGCGGCGGTATTCGAATTTGTCGACCGCCTTCATCAGGCCGATATTGCCTTCCTGGATCAGGTCGAGGAACTGCAAGCCGCGATTGGTGTATTTCTTGGCGATCGAGATGACGAGGCGCAAATTCGCTTCGACCATTTCCTTCTTGGCGATGCGCGCCTCGCGCTCGCCCTTCTGCACGCCGGAAACGATGCGGCGATATTCCTGGATGTCGAGACCGGTTTCGGAGGCCAGTGTCTGGATTTCCAGACGCAGATTCTTCACCTGGTCGCGTTCGTCCTTGGTGAAGC
>JAUXOE010000111.1 GCA_030682415.1 Parvibaculum sp. | reverse complement strand
GTGCCGAAGCTCTGCAAGGCCGACGGCATGCCGGCCGTCGCCATCACCGACACGGCCAATCTTTTCGGCGCGCTGGAGTTTTCCGAAACCCTCTCCGAGGCCGGCATTCAGCCGATTGTCGGCTGCACCCTGCCGATCCTGCTCGATGAAGGCGAGGAACCCGCCCGTGGCCCCCTGCGCCACGAGCCTTCCGGCACGCTGGCCCTCATCGCCAAGGACGAGCAGGGCTACCTGAACCTGATGAAGCTCTCGAGCCGGGCCTTTCTCGGCCCCGAGCCCGGCGAGCCGCCTTACGTGCCGCTGGCGCTGCTGGCGGCCCACCATGAAGGCCTGATCTGCCTCACCGGCGGTCCCGATGGCGTCGTCAACCGCCTGCTCGAGGCCGGCCAGCGCCCGGCGGCGGAAGAACTGCTGCTCGACCTCAAGAAGACCTTCGGCGACCGCCTCTATGTCGAGTTGCAGCGCCATGGGCAGCCCCGAGAGCGCCAGACCGAACCGGCCCTGATCGACCTTGCCTATGCCCATGCCCTGCCACTGGTCGCCACCAACGAGCCCCATTTCGTCGCCGAGGCCGATTACGAGGCCCATGACGCGCTGATCTGCATTGCCGAAGGCGCCTATGTCGTGCAGGCCGAGCGCCGCCGCCTGACGCCTGAGCATCGGTTCAAGACGCAGGCCGAAATGGCCGCACTCTTCGCCGACCTGCCCGAGGCGCTCGAAAACACCGTCGAGATTGCGCGCCGCTGTGCCGTGCGCCCGCTGACCCGCGATCCGATCCTGCCGAAATTCGCCGCCGGTACCAGCGAGGCCGACGAGTTGCGCCGCCAGGCCGAGGAAGGCCTGACGCAGCGCCTCGCGACGCTCGAAACGGTTGCGCCCGAGGAGGAGTATCGCGCCCGTCTGCGCTTCGAGCTCGACGTCATCATCAAGATGGATTTCCCCGGCTATTTCCTGATCGTTGCCGATTTCATCAAATGGGCGAAGGGGCAGGGCATTCCGGTCGGCCCGGGCCGTGGCTCCGGCGCCGGTTCGGTTGTGGCCTGGGCGCTGACCATCACCGACCTCGATCCGTTGCGTTTCGGCCTGCTTTTCGAACGCTTCCTCAACCCCGAACGCGTCTCGATGCCGGACTTCGACATCGACTTCTGTCAGGACCGCCGCGACGAGGTGATCCGCTATGTGCAACAGCGCTACGGCGAAGATCGCGTCGCGCAGATCATCACCTTCGGAAAGCTGCAGGCCCGCGCCGTGCTGCGCGACGTCGGCCGTGTGCTGCAATTGCCCTATGGCCAGGTCGACCGCCTCTGCAAGTTGGTGCCCAACAATCCGGCAGCGCCCGTCACGCTCGCCGAAGCGATCCAGGGCGAGCCGCGCCTCCGCGAGGAGCAAGCAAACGACGAAGGCGTCGCCCGTATGCTTGAAATCGGCCTGCGCCTCGAGGGGCTCTATCGCCACGCCTCGACCCACGCGGCCGGCGTCGTCATCGCCGACCGGCCGCTTGACGAACTGGTGCCGCTCTACCGCGATCCGCGCTCCGACATGCCGGTCACCCAGTTCAACATGAAATGGGTCGAGCCGGCCGGCCTCGTGAAGTTCGATTTTCTGGGTCTGAAAACGCTCACCGTTCTCGATCAGGCGGTCAAGCTGGTTGCCCGCCGCGACATCGAGATCGATCTGCTCAATCTTCCGCTGGCGGATGAAAAGACCTTCCAGATGCTGGGGCGCGGTGAAACTGTCGGCGTGTTCCAGCTTGAAAGTTCGGGCATGCGCGATGTGCTCCGAAAGCTCGATGCCGACCGCTTCGAGGACATCATCGCGCTTGTGGCGCTCTACCGTCCCGGCCCGATGGACAACATCCCCAGCTATGTCGCCCGCAAGCGGGGCCGCGAGGCAGCCGACTATCTGCATCCGCTGCTCGAGCCGGTGCTGAAGGAAACCCACGGCGTCATCATCTATCAGGAACAGGTGATGCAGATCGCGCAGATCCTGTCCGGCTATTCGCTTGGCGAAGCCGACCTGCTGCGTCGCGCCATGGGCAAGAAGATCAAGGCCGAGATGGAGGCGCAAAAGGAACGCTTCGTCACCGGCGCTGTCGCCAACGGTGTCGACAAGACACAGGCCTCCGAAATTTTCGAGCTGGTCGACAAGTTCGCCGGCTACGGCTTCAACAAGTCGCATGCCGCCGCCTATGCGCTGGTCGCCTACCAGACCGGCTGGATGAAGGCCAACCATCCGGTCGAGTTCCTGGCCGCCTCGATGAGCCTCGATCTCGGCAACACCGACAAGCTCGGTCTCTTCAAGCAGGAAGCTGAACGGCTCGGCATCGCGGTGCGCCCGCCCTGCGTCAACCGCTCGGAAGCGATGTTCGGCGTCGCCGACGGCGAAATCCTCTACGCGCTGGCCGCCATCAAGAATGTCGGCCGTCAGGCGATGGAGCATCTGGTCGAGGTCCGCCGCGAGGGCGGCCCCTTCCGCGATCTCTTCGATTTCGCCCGCCGCATCAATCCGCGCATGATCAACAAGCGCGCCTTTGAAAATCTGGCCCGCGCCGGTGCCTTCGATTGCCTCAATGCCAATCGCGCCCAGGTCATGGCCGCGGTCGATCTGGTCCTCGGCACCGCCAATGCCTCGGCGCAGGATCGCGAGAGCCAGCAGGTCAGCCTTTTCGGCGAGGAGAGCGCCGCCGCCTCCGCCCCCGCGCTGCCCGCCGTCGAGGCCTGGCTACCGATGCAGCGCCTCACAGAGGAGTTCAACGCGGTCGGCTTCTACCTCTCCGGCCACCCCCTCGACGATTACCGCACCTCGCTGAAGCGCGCCGGCGTCTCGACCCTTGCCGAGCTTATGGCCAAGGGCATGCAGGCCGGCTTCATCGCCGGCACCGTTACCGCCAGGCAGGAGCGCAAATCGAAGAAGGGCAACCCCTTCGCCTTTCTGAGCCTGTCGGACGCCACCGGCCAGTTCGAGATCGTCGTCTTCTCGGAAGTCCTCTCCCGCTCGCGCGAGCTGATGGAACCGGGTAGTTCGGTCGTCATCGGCGTCGAGATCGACCGCGCCGGCGAGGAGGTCAAGCTGCGCGCCCAGTCGATCCGCAGCGTCGACGAGACGGTCAAGGACGCGGGCGAGGGGCTGAAGATCTTTCTCGACGATGCGGCCTCGCTGGAGCCCATCAAGGCCCGTCTCGGCGAGCGCGGCAAGGGTCTGGTCCAGCTGGTGCTGATGGGCGAGGGCGGCCGGGAGGTCGAGCTGCGCCTCAAGGGCCGCTACCGCGTGACCCCGCAGATCCGCGGCGCCGTCAAATCGATCCCCGGCATCGTCGAGGTTCAGGATATATGACAGTTTTATGACTGTTTTGTGACAGAGGGGGGGTACGGCTGTTTTCGGTGCTGCTGTGCTAACAGCCTGTCGGCGCTTGCTTTTTGCCCGTTTTGCGCCTATCAAGGCGCCATTCCACACGCGGGGTTCGGCAAACCCACTTCCTTTTTACCAAGGAAAACATAGGGTTAGTCGGTCCGGTGCGACGTCAAGTCGTTCACTCCCCGCGGAGGTTCAACCGGAAAAGGAGCAAAAGTGCCATGGCACTTCCCGATTTCTCTATGCGTCAACTTCTGGAAGCCGGCGTTCACTTCGGCCACCAGACTCATCGCTGGAATCCGAAGATGGAACCGTTCCTCTTCGGCGACCGAAACAACATACATATCATAGACTTGGCGCAGACTGTGCCGCTCCTCCATCAAGCCCTTCTCGCGGTGCGCGATGCGGTCGGCGGCGGCGGTCGTGTGCTCTTTGTCGGCACCAAGCGTCAGGCGTCCGACCCGGTTGCCGCGGCGGCGCGTCAATGCGCCCAGTATTACATCAACCACCGCTGGCTCGGCGGCACGCTAACCAATTGGAAAACCATCTCGAATTCGATCCGGCGCCTGCGCCAGCTCGACGAGATGCTGGCCGGCGAAGCGCGCGGCCTGACCAAGAAGGAAGTCCTGAACCTGACCCGCGAGCGCGACAAGCTTGAGCGCGCCATCGGCGGCATCAAGGACATGGGCGGCCTGCCGGATCTGATTTTCGTGATCGACACCAACAAGGAAGAGATCGCTATTCAGGAAGCCCGCAAGCTCGGCATCCCGGTCGTTGCGATCCTCGACTCGAACTCCAATCCTGACGGCATCGCCTATCCGGTTCCCGGCAACGACGATGCGGCGCGTGCAATCGCGCTTTACTGCGATCTGGTTTCGCGTGCTGTCATCGATGGCATCTCGCAGAGTCATTCCGCGTCGGGCGTGGATGTCGGCGCGCAAGCCGAGCCTGTCGTCGAGGTGCCGGCCAGCGCCGAGTAAGGCGTCCGGTCGCTCCGCTTCATACGATTACCGAGGAAATACAATGGCTGAAATCACCGCGAGCATGGTGAAGGAACTGCGCGAAAAGACCGGCGCAGGCATGATGGACTGCAAATCGGCACTTAATGAAACCAGCGGCGACATGGAAGCGGCCATCGATTGGCTGCGCACAAAAGGCCTTGCCAAGGCAGCGAAAAAGGCCGGCCGCGTTGCCGCCGAAGGCCTGATCGGCGTTGTCGCACAAGGCACGAAGGGTGCGGTCGTCGAAGTCAACTCCGAGACCGACTTCGTCGCCCGCAACGAGCAGTTCCAGAAGATGGTGAGCGACATTGCATCCGCCGCGCTGGCGACGGACGGGGATTTCGACAAGCTCATCGCCTCGACCTATCCCGGGACATCGCAATCGGTGAAGGATTATGTCACCGAGATGGTCGGCACCATCGGCGAGAACATGAATGTGCGTCGCGCGGGTTCAATCTCCGTCACAGACGGCGTCGTCGCGGCCTACGTCCACAGCGCCGTCGTACCGGGTCTTGGCAAGATTGGCGTACTGGTCGGCATCGAGTCGACAGGCGACAAGACGAAGATCGCGGAACTCGGCCGCCAGATCGCCATGCACATTGCGGCGACCAACCCGCTGGCAACCCGCACGGATGAACTCGATCCCGCGGTCATCGAGCGTGAGCGCAACGTCTTGATTGCTGAGGCGAAGGAGAGCGGCCGTCCGGACAACATTATCGAGAAAATGGTTGAGGGTCGCATCCGCAAGTTTTACGAGGAAGTCGTCCTGCTCTCGCAGGCCTTTGTGATCGACCCTGACAACACCGTCGAGAAGGCGGTCAAGGCAGCCGAAGCCGGCATTGGCGCGCCGGTCAGCGTCGTTGGCTTTGTGCGCTTCGCGCTGGGCGAGGGAATCGAGAAAGAAGAGTCGGACTTTGCGGCCGAAGTAGCGGCTGCCGCGCGCGGTTAAGCTGCTTTTGGCGATTGAATTGACGCCCCCTTCGCCATTGTGCGTTGGGGGCGTTATTGTTGGGGGGCCCGGCGGATTCGGTCCGGGCGCCCCGCCATGTCTTGATGGAAGAGATACCATGTCCCCGAAACCGCACTATTCGCGTGTCCTGCTCAAGGTGTCGGGCGAGGCCTTGATGGGAGAAGGGCAATACGGCATCGACGTCGACACGGTCGGGCGCATCGCGAATGAAATCAGGCAGGCGACCGAGGCCGGAGTTCAGGTTTGCCTTGTCATCGGTGGCGGCAACATCTTCCGCGGCTTGTCGGGAGCGGCCAAGGGTATGGAGCGCGCCAGTGCCGATTACATGGGCATGCTGGCGACAGTCATGAACGCGCTGGCCATGCAGCAATCGCTCGAAAGCATTGGCGTGCCGACACGGGTTCAATCGGCGATCCCGATGATGACGGTCTGCGAACCCTATATCCGCCGCCGCGCCGTCCGCCATATGGAAAAAGGGCGTGTGGTGATTTTTGCTGCCGGCACCGGAAATCCCTTTTTCACCACCGACACGGCAGCGGCGCTCAGGGCCGTCGAGATGGGGTGTGACGCGCTTTTCAAGGGCACGCAGGTTGACGGTGTCTACTCAGCAGACCCGCACAAGGTTGCCAATGCCGAGCGCTACGACCGATTGACCTATATGGATGTGCTGTCGCGTGATCTGAAGGTGATGGACGCCTCGGCGATCTCCCTGGCGCGCGAAAACAACATCCCGATCATTGTCTATTCGATCGACGACGAGGGCGGTTTCGTCAATGTTCTGACGGGCACGGGCCGCTGCACGATCATTTCGGACGCGGCCTGAACCTGCCTCGACCGAAGACGTACTGGACCGGAAGGAGAGGAAATGGCTGATACCGAATTCGATCTCGACGATGTCGAGCGCCGTATGCGCGGGGCATTGCAGGCGCTGAAGCAGGAATTTGGCGGATTGCGCACCGGTCGCGCCTCTGCAAGTTTGCTTGAGCCGATCGTCGTTGAAGCCTATGGCCAGTCAATGCCCATCAATCAGGTTGGCACGATCGGCGTGCCGGAGCCCCGCATGCTGACGGTGCAAGTGTGGGATAAAGGTATGGTTTCGGCCGTCGACAAGGCGATCCGGAATTCCGGGCTGGGTCTCAACCCCAATGTTGACGGGACCCTGATCCGCCTGCCGATTCCGGAGCTGAATCAGGAACGCCGTACCGAACTGACCAAGATTGCGGCCAAATATACCGAACAGGCCCGCGTGGCTGTTCGCAATGTCCGCCGCGATGCCATGGACGAACTGAAGCGCCTCGAAAAAGGCGCACACATGAGTCAGGACGATCACAAGTCATGGACCGAAAAGGTTCAGAAACTGACGGACAGGGTTGTGGGGGAGATCGACGCCGCTCTCGCACAAAAGGAAGCGGAAATTATGCAGGTGTAGGCTCTTCGGCACCGCCTGCATACGAGATTAGGGACATTGCATTAACCGTAGTCTTTCAAGGAAGAAGCACCGAGAAAATGATGCTGAAGTCCAGCCACCCGATGAGCGAACCTGCGCCCGGCGTACTGCCGCGGCACGTCGCGATCATCATGGATGGCAACGGACGCTGGGCGGCAAAGCGGCATCTGCCGCGCGTCGCTGGCCACAGGCAGGGGGTGGAGACGGTCCGCATCATTGTTCGTGCCGCTGGTGAGCTTGGTCTCGAATATTTGACGCTTTACGGGTTTAGTTCGGAAAACTGGAAGCGGCCGCCCGAAGAAGTCAGAGATTTGATGGGTCTGTTGCGGCTCTTTATTCGCCGTGATCTGGCCGAACTTCACCAAAACGGTGTTCAGGTACGCGTGATCGGCGAACGCGACCATCTGGAAGGCGACATTGTCGCGCTTATCGACGAGGCGGAAACGCTGACCCGAGATAACCGCAAATTGAAGCTGATGATTGCCTTCAATTATGGCGGTCAGTCGGAAATCACGTCTGCGATGCGCCGTATTGCTCGCGAGGTGCAGTTGGGTCGCATCGATCCCGAGGCGATCACACCGGATACGGTTGCAGCGCATCTCGACACCGCAGGCATTCCCGATCCTGACCTCATCATCCGGACGAGCGGCGAAATGCGGCTTTCCAATTTCCTGCTCTGGCAAAGCGCTTATTCCGAACTCGTGTTCGCCGACGCGCTTTGGCCGGACTTCACCCCTGACGCTCTACGCGCGGCGATAGACGAATATCGCCGTCGCCACCGCCGTTTCGGTGCCATCGACCCGGATGACGCGACGCAGGGCGGAGGATAGACCGATGGTTGCCGAGGACACGGCTCCGCCTGCCGCAAAAATGGGCTCGGATCTGAAGGTGCGGGTCTTGTCGGCAATTGTATTGGCACCTGTTGCACTCGGTGCAACATGGGTCGGAGGGTGGCTTTTCGCGGTATTGCTTGCCGCCGCGGCATTGATTATGGCGCAGGAATTGACCCGGCTTCTCTACGCTTTGTCCGGCGCGGGCAGTGTCGGCACGCGAGAGGCCGTCGGTTTGGGGTTGACTGCTCTAGTCGCAATCGCATTGGCAACGGCCGGTTTGCCGGCCGGTGCCTTAGCTGCCGGCGGTGCTGCCTTGGGATTCGCCTTGGCCGGCCGCAGTTGGAGCGGTCGCAGCCTGTTACCAGCCCTCGTCGCTTATCCCTATTTGGTCTTGCCATTGGTCGCGCTGATCTGGCTCCGCAACGATCCGGCATGGGGACTCGCAGCTGTTCTCTGGATTTTGGCAACAGTCTGGGCGATTGACATTTGCGCCTATTTTGCCGGTCGACTTATTGGTGGACCGAAGCTCGCGCCGCGCATTTCTCCGAAAAAGACCTGGGCCGGACTCCTGGGGGGTATGGCGGGTGCGGCGGCGGTTGGCGTCGTCACCTCGCTTTGGATGGGCATCGGATCGCCGACGCTTTTGGCGTTGGTCGGGATCGGTATGACGGTGGTCGAACAGGCCGGAGATTTCCTGGAGTCGGCACTTAAGCGTCGCGCTGGCGTCAAGGATTCCGGTTCCCTGATCCCCGGTCACGGCGGTATTCTTGACCGCGTGGATGGGCTTGTGACCGTCGCGGCGGGCGCGGCATTGCTGGCGCTACTCCACAATGCAGCCCATCCGGGCGCGGGAGTTTTGATTTGGCCCTGATTGCGGCGGCAGAAGATGACAATCCTGCCGCAACGGCTGCAGGCGAGGTGAAGAGCGTCACCATCCTGGGATCCACCGGGTCCGTGGGGTGTTCCACCCTCGATCTGATCGGTCGTGACAGGGCGCGTTTCGATTTGGTGGCGCTAACGGCACACCGCAATGTTGGAACGCTGGTCAAACAGGCGAGAGAATTTCGGCCGCGTTTCGCTGTAGTAGCCGACCCTGCTTGTTACGCGGAACTGAAGTCTGGGCTGAGCGGCACAGGGATCGAGGTTGCCGCGGGCCCGGAAGCGCTGGTCGATGCGGCAGCCCTCCCCGCCGACTGGGTGATGGCAGGGATCGTTGGGGTTGCCGGATTGGCGCCGACCCTTGCGGCTGTGAAACGTGGGGCCTGCGTGGCACTCGCCAACAAGGAGTGTCTCGTCTCGGCGGGTCCGCTTTTTCTTGAAGAGGTAAAGCGCTCGGGCGCGACGCTCTTGCCGGTCGACTCCGAGCATAGTGCAATCTTCCAGGTCCTCGACGCAGACCGGTTGGAGGCCGTTGAGCGGATCGTGCTGACGGCCTCGGGCGGTCCCTTCCGTAGCTGGAGCGTCGAGGAGATGGCCAAGGCCACCCCGGCTCAGGCGGTCGCTCATCCGAGATGGGATATGGGGGCCAAGATTTCGGTCGATTCTGCGACTTTGATGAACAAGGGCCTCGAATTGATCGAAGCCCACTATCTGTTTCCGGTGGGTGAGGAACGGCTGGATGTGGTCATCCATCCCGAATCTATCATCCATAGTATGGTCGCCTATATCGACGGGTCGGTCTTGGCGCAATTGGGTATGCCCGATATGCGGACGCCAATCGCATACGCCTTGGGGTGGCCTCGGCGGATGGCGACACCGTCGGCGCGTCTCGACCTTGCGCAGATTGGCCAATTAACCTTCGAAGCGCCTGATTTAAAAAGGTTTCCGGCCTTGACGCTGGCACGAGACGCTCTGCGTGTCGGCGGTGGTGCGCCGACCGTCCTGAATGCCGCCAACGAAGTCGCCGTTGCAGCCTTTCTGGCTGGACGTATAGGGTTTCCCGCTATTGTGGCAGTTACAAGCGCCGTCCTGGGTCAATCTATGGCACTCGGCGAGCGCCCGGCGGACCTTGCTGAAGTTTACGAACTTGATCGAATTGCCCGGATTCGAGCAGAGGAAATGGTGCAAAACCGTGGCCGCTGACGTAGGCTGTGCCGCGTTGGCGAGTTGCGCGCCACCCGCCTCTTGGGCGGGTGGTTGTCGTGTGTCGGGGGACACCGTCCAGCAGCCTGGCCGACAGGCGGTGCGGATTGGTTTGAGTGGAACAATAGCTTGGACGCGATGGATTTTCTGACGGATATCGGTGGTTTCGGCGGTTCGCTCGGAAGCTACGTCATCCCTTTCCTGTTCGTGCTGACGGTCGTGGTCTTTTTCCACGAACTGGGACACTTCCTGGTGGCACGCTGGTGCGGTGTGAAGGTGGATACCTTCTCGATCGGATTCGGGCGCGAGATATTTGGCTGGAATGATCGACACAGCACACGCTGGAAGGTGAGCTGGATTCCGCTTGGCGGCTACGTGAAATTTGCGGGCGACGAAAACGCCGCGAGCGTTCCGGACCGCGAGCGCCTTGCGCTGATTCCGACCGAAGACCGCAAGGATCTCTTTCACTTCAAGCCGCTGCGCCAGCGTGCTGCGATCGTCGCCGCGGGGCCCATCGCTAATTTCATTTTGGCTACCGTCATTTTTGCTGGCATTTTTGCCTTCGTTGGACGGAGCGTTGCGACGCCGGTTGTCGACGACGTCATGCCGGGGAGCCCGGCGGCGGCAGCGGGATTTGCGGTCGGCGACCGGATCGTTTCGATTGACGGTAGCCCTGTTGCAAGCTTTGAGGAAATGCAACGCATCGTTGCGACGAGTTCCTCCGAATTGAGATTTCTGGTCGATCGGCGCGGTATTGAGGTTTCGATTCAGGCGACACCGGAGATTCAAGAGGTCGTCGACAGTTTCGGAAATGTCCATCGGGTCGCGCGCCTTGGCATCCAACGTCACGGTGAAACGGGAAATATTGAAATCGTTCGCAGCGATCCCGTGCGCGCGCTCTGGCTGGGCGCCAAGGAGACGTGGTTTGTCGCTGAGAGAACGTTAAACTACCTCGGTGGCATTGTGACCGGGCGCGAAAGCGCCGACCAGTTGCGCGGCGTTCTTGGTATTGCGCAGGTCTCCGGGCAGGTTGCGACTATCGGCTTTATGGCGCTTTTGACAATGGTCGCTGTGCTGTCGGTCAGCATTGGCCTGCTCAACCTCTTTCCGGTGCCGCTCCTTGATGGCGGACATCTTCTGTACTATGCGGTGGAGGCCGTCCGCGGTCGACCGCTGGGCGAACAAGCGCAGGAATACGGTTTTCGCATCGGCCTCGCGCTGGTGATGATGCTGATGATTTTTGCGACATGGAACGATCTGGTTCACCTTCAGGTCTTTTCGTTCCTGACGGGACTTTTAAGTTGATGGTTTCGCGTTTCGTCGGCTGACGACGACCGCAGGATTGGTTATGTCGCCGGCTTTCAACCGGCGCATTAAGACAGGCAGGGGACGGGATGGGGCGACTGGCCAGATTTGTGACCGGGATTGCGAATGTCGGCGGGCTCGCCACAGCGCTTTTCTTCGTTTGGGCGATGGCGGGTGTCGTCCCGATCGGACTGAGTTCTGCGGGCGGTGCATTGGCACAGGAAGCCTCTCCTGGGCCGGTCATTACCGAGATTGAGGTGCAAGGCAATCAGCGCATCGAATCCGATACGGTGCGCTCGTACATGCTCCTCCGTCCGGGCATGCCCTACGACCCTTCGATCGCCGACGCATCCCTCAAGCAACTTTTTGCAACTGGTCTTTTCGCCGACATAACAATGCGCCAACAAGGCTCGCGCGTTGTTGTTTCAGTCGTTGAGAACCCGATTATCAATCGTGTGGCCTTCGAAGGGAACAATGCGCTCAAGGAGGAGGACCTGCAAAAGGAGGTGCAACTTCAGCCGCGCGTTGTCTATACGCGCGCCAAAGTGCAGGGTGATGTCACGCGCATGATCGAGCTCTATCGCCGCAGTGGTCGTTTCTCCGCCTCTGTCGAACCGAAGGTGATCCAGCTCCCGCAGAACCGTGTCGATCTCGTGTTCGAAATCACCGAAGGGCCGAAGACGAAGATTGCATCGATCAATTTCATCGGCAACACCCGGTTCAGCGATGGAAAGCTGCGTGAAGTTGTTTCGACCGGCGAATCCGCCTGGTGGAAGTTCTTGTCGTCGTCAGACACCTACGATCCCGATCGCTTGACCTTTGACCGCGAATTGCTGCGTCGTTACTATCTCCAGCGTGGCTACGCGGACTTCCGTGTTGTTTCGGCCGTCGCCGATTTGAGCCGCGACGATGCAGCCTTCCACATTACCTTCACTGTTGATGAAGGCGAGGTTTATGAGTTTGGCGACGTCGCTGTGAGAACGTCGCTCGACAAGCTCGATCAGGCAGAACTTGATGCATTGGTGTTGGCCAAGAGTGGTGAAATCTACAATGCCGGCCTGATTGACAAGACGATTGATGCGCTGACTTTCGCCGCCGGCACAAGCGGTTATGCCTTTGCCGAAGTTCGACCGCGCGTCACCCGCCGCAAGGACGAGCGTGTGATCGACTTGACGTTCCAGATCACCGAAGGTCCACGGGTCTACGTTGAAAGAATAAATATCACCGGCAATTCGCGTACGCTTGACAAGGTCGTGCGCCGGCAAATGCGCATGTCTGAAGGCGATGCGTTTAACAAGGTGCTGCTGGACAAGTCGGAGAAGAATATCCGGGCCTTGCAGTATTTCAGCAGGGTCAATGTCACACAGGATCCCGGCACGGCGCCCGACAAGACGATCTTGAATGTCGACGTTCAGGAGCAGTCGACAGGTTCGCTTTCGCTCAGTGCCGGTTTCTCGACGCTCGATAATGCCGTTGCGGGCATTCAGCTTTCCGAGCGCAACTTTCTCGGACGCGGCCTGCAACTCAGCACGTCATTGTCGATCTCGAAGCGTCGCCAGCTGATCGAGTTTCACTATACGGATCCCTATTTTTTGGATCGCGATCTCGTTGGCGGTTTCGACCTCTTCGGCAGTGAAACCAATTTCCAGAACGAGTCGTCGTTCGATTCCCGTTCGCAGGGCTTCGGTTTCAGGTTCGGTTTCCCCTTGTCCGAAAAGAGCCGCTTCCTCGCGCGTTACCAGTTCCGCTTCGACCAAATATTTAATGTTAGTCCGTTTGCGTCGCCGGTCGTCAAGGCGGCGGAAGGAAGCGATTTTCGCTCGATCATCGGCTACGACTACTACTATGACAATCGCAACGATCCGGTCGATCCAACCGGCGGTTGGGATTTCCTGTTCACGCAGAATTTTGCCGGGCTCGGCGGCACCGTCCGCTACGTTTCGACAGAAGTATTGACGCGATACTACTATCAGATCGCGGAGGGTTTCCTGACGAGCTGGCGTCTTGACGGTGGCTATGTCCAGGGGATCGGGCAGGACGTGGAGCTCAACGATCACTTCTTCAAGGGCGGCAACACAATTCGCGGCTTTGCGCGCGCCGGCGTAGGGCCGCGAGATTTGGCTTCGCCGAACAGGGATGCCGTTGGCGCCAAGGCTTTCATTTTTGGCACGTCGGAACTCTCGTTCCCGAACGGGATACCGGAGGCACTGGGTATTCGGACATCGGTTTTTGTCGATGCCGGCTACATCGGTTATTCGGATTTCGATCGTACCCTCTTTCCGGGCGTCGTCGATGACTTCGCGCCACGCGCGTCGGTCGGTCTCAGTCTGTACTGGCAGTCGCCATTCGGACCGATCCGTCTTGATTTTGCGAATGTGCTTCTGGATGAACCCTATGACGAACAGGAGACGTTCCGGTTCAGCGCCGGCACGTCGTTCTAAGGTTTGCCGGTCCGGCAAGCGGACCTGAAACCTATCAACAAGGATGCAGTGAGATGAAGTTGAAGTCGGTTGTTATGCGTACCCTTGGGGCTGTCGCACTTCTGTCGCTGACCGCAGCGCCGTTGACGGCTGGTTCGGCCTTTGCGGCCGGCCCGGCAGTTATATTGATCGTCAACACGGAAGCGGTTTTTGCGCAATCGAAGGTCGGACAAAGCATCCGCACCCAGTTCCAGGAACAAGCCAAGAAGCTGCAAGCAGAAGGTGCCAAGACGGAGACGGCACTTCAGGCGGACGCGAAGAAGCTGAGCGACGAGCGTGCGCTCCTTTCGCCTGAGGATCTCCAGAAGAAGTTCCAGGCTTTGCAGAAGCGTGAAGTGGAGTTCCAGCAATCGATGCAGGAGAAGGGGCAAGCGCTTCAGCTTGGCGTTCAGCAGGCCAATGCCAAGGTCGAGGCTGCATTGCGTCCGATTTTTTCCGACGTGATGAAGGAAAGAGGCGGAACGGTGCTTTTTGATCAATCGGTAATTGTCGCCGGCGGTCCTGACCTCGACATTTCGGCTGAAGTCCTCAAGCGGCTCAACGAGAAGCTGACAACGATCGAGGTGAAGCCGGTTTCGATTGCCGAGCTTCAGGCACAGCAGAAGAGCGGCAATTGATCTGACGGAGAGGCGCGCCGGGAGATGCGGCGGCCGACACACGACGGCCATGGCGGATAAGCGCTTCTTTACGAATTGTGGCCCTTGCACGCTGGCGGAAATCGCCACGCGTGTTGGGGCGACGCTGGCGTCCGGCGTCGACGCGCAGCGAAAAATTGAGAGTGTGGCCGCGTTGGGCGTCGCGGGCCCGAATGATTTAAGCTTTCTTGATAATCCGAAATACATAGCCCAGTTCGAGAATACCTCGGCGGGCGCATGCATTGTGCATCCGCGCTTTGTCGAGCGTGCGCCGTCCGGCCTGGCAATTCTCATGTCAGATCAACCGTATCGGGCTTATGCGCTCGCGGCGCAGATGTTTTTCCCGGAAACGGTGAAGGCAACAGACACATTCGGTGCGCGCGCACAAGTCGATCCCCGAGCGACGGTTCATCCGACCGCCAAGCTCGGTGCCGGCGTGACGATCGAGCCCGGCGCATCGATCGGTGCATATGTCGAGATTGGCAATGGGACGGTAGTCGGCGCCAATTGCAGTATCGGCAAAGGCTGTACCGTGGGACATGACTGTGCCATCGGTTCAAATGTCACCATCAGTCATGCCCATATTGGCGATCGCGTCATGCTGCATCCGGGCGTTCGTATTGGACAGGATGGATTCGGCTTTGCAATGGGGTTGCCCCGCCACGAAAAGGTGCCTCAGCTCGGTCGCGTCATCATTCAGGACGATGTTGAGATCGGTGCCAATTCAACGGTCGATCGCGGCGCTGGCCCGGATACAGTGATTGGCGAGGGGAGCAAGATTGATAATCTCGTACAGATCGGTCACAACGTTGAGATCGGACGTCACTGCATAATCGCAGCGCAGACGGGCCTCGCCGGCAGCGCAAAACTGGGAGATTATGTTGTGCTTGCAGCCCAGGTCGGTGTAACCGGGCATTTGACAGTCAATACAGGCGCCCAGATCGCGGCGCGGGGTGCGGTCGTACACGATGTCCCTGCCGGGCAGCGGTATGGAGGCGTACCGGCAAAGCCGATCGCCGAGTGGCGCCGAGAAGTAGTGGAGTTGCGAAAGCTCGGACGGCGACCCAAACCGGTCATGAAAGATGAGAAATAAGTTGGTGGCGGAAGAAGGCGCCAACTCGATGCAGGTGTTGGAAGGAAGCAACGTATGAGCGAAGTAGAGGCGGCGGAAAACCTTGGCAGCGCCGATATTCAGCGAGTGCTGGAACTACTTCCGCATCGCTATCCGATGCTGATGATCGATCGCATCATTGAAATGAAGGGTGATGAGTCGGCAATTGGCATCAAGAACGTCACCAACAATGAACCTTTTTTTCAGGGGCATTTTCCAGGATATCCGGTGATGCCGGGTGTGCTGATTGTAGAGGCAATGGCACAGACGGCAGGTGCACTCGTCGTCCATCATCTTGGAACGTCGGGTACCAATCAGCTGGTCTATTTTATGACGGTCGATCGCGCACGGTTTCGTAAGCCGGTTGTGCCAGGCGATGTTCTGCACATTCATGTGACAAAATTGCAGAGCCGCGGCACCGTCTGGAAGTACCACGGGGAAGGCCGCGTCAATGGTCAGCTCGTTGCGGAGTGCGATCTCGGGGCGATGATCTCCAGCCGGTCAGAGAAATGACGGAAGTTCATTCAACCGCAATTGTTGACGCCAAAGCGCAGCTCGCGCCGAGTGCAATTGTCGGCCCCTACTGTTTTGTCGGTCCTGATGTCGCATTGGACGAACACGTAGTGCTTCACTCCCATGTCGTTGTCGCGGGGCGGACAAGTGTCGGCGCCCGCACACAGATATTTCCATTCGCGTCTATCGGTCACGCACCGCAGGATCTCAAATACAGGGGCGAACCGAGCCGCCTGGAAATTGGCGTAGACAATCTAATTCGTGAACACGTCACCATGAATCCGGGTACGGAAGGCGGTGGCATGGTTACGCGCATTGGAGACAGCTGCGCATTCTTGGCAAGCTCGCATGTCGGCCACGACTCCATCATTGGCGACCACGTTGTTTTCTCGAACAATGTAATGCTGGCCGGTCACTGCAAGGTGGACGACTACGCCATTTTTGGCGGTGGCGCGGCGCTTCATCAGTTTGGGCGCGTTGGCAAGCATGCATTTATTGGTGGCATGAGCGCTGTCGAGAATGATGTTATCCCGTACGGACTTGTTGTCGGTAACCGTGCTGTACTGATGGGTCTCAACCTTGTCGGATTGAAACGCCGCGGGTTTTCGCGCGACAAGATACACGCCATGCGCGAAGCCTACAGCGCCCTCTTTGCCGAAGTCGGAACGCTGCGCGACCGGCTGGAGCGCGTGGCGGATCGTTTCGCCGAGGAGCCGGAGGTGATGGAGATCGTCAACTTTATCCGCGCGGAGTCGGATCGAGCGATCTGTATGCCCAGACACGACCGGGCGGCATGAGCGGGGTGAGCCCCATGCACCACTGTCATGGCTGATGAACCCCGGAAATTGGGTATTGTGGCCGGACGTGGGCCCTTGCCGATCGCGCTCGCGGAATCGGCGATTGCGGCAGGGCGTGAGGTCTTCATCGTTGCCATCGACGATGATGTGAACCCGGAAATTGAGCGCTTTCCCCATGCCCGTGTTCGTATAGGCGCACATGGAGAGTTCCTTCGACTCCTGAAAAAAAATGGCTGTCGGGACATCGTATTGATCGGCGGGATCAACCGCCCCGATTTGTCGAAGATCGGCCTCGATTTCGCAGGCATCAGACTTTTGCCGCGCCTCGTGCGTTGGCTGGCACAAGGTGACGATGGCCTTTTGCGCGGCATCGCCGGCTATCTTGAAAAGGACCACGGACTCCGGGTTATCGGCGCACATGAAGTGGCCGAAAACCTGCTTGTTCCCGAAGCCGTGCTGACAACCGCCTCACCTGAAGAACGACATGCTCTCGATATCGACACGGCAATTCGGGCTGCGTTGGATGTCGGCGCACGCGACATCGGACAGGGAGCCGTCGCTTGCCGCGGTGTCGTGCTCGCGCGGGAAGACGATTCCGGAACGGATGCCATGCTGGCACGCGTTGCGGCAATGGACCCGGCCATGCGCGGGCGGCCCGGCGCACGGGAGGGGGTGCTCGTCAAACTGACAAAGCCAGGGCAAGAGCGGCGTGTCGATATGCCGACCATCGGCGTTAAGACGGTCGAGAATGCGGCGGCGGCGGGGCTCGCCGGCATCGCAGTGGAGGCGGGTGGGACGCTCATGGTCGATGGTGAGGCGGTCGCTTCGTCCGCAAATGCGCATGGTCTATTTGTTGTCGGTCTCAGCGCCGGGCGCATCGCGGAAGCGCGCCGATGACGGCGCGCGCCGCACTGCACATCATGCTGGTCGCCGGCGAGCCCTCCGGCGATGCGCTTGGGGGCGAGTTGATGGCTTCATTGCGGAATATGACTGGTGACGGTGTCCGCTTTTCGGGCGTCGGTGGCGCGCACATGATGGCGGAGGGGATGTCCTCGATTTTCCCGATGACCGACATATCGGTGATGGGGCCACGTGAGATCGTCCCGCGCCTCCCACTGATTTTCAAGCGTATTCGCCAGACGGTGAACCACGCGGTCACCGAAAAACCTGATGTTATGATCGTCATCGACAGCCCTGAGTTCACGCATATGGTGGCGCGACGCGTGGCGCGCCGCGCGCCATCGATTCCAATCGTCGACTATGTTCTTCCGAGTGTCTGGGCGTGGCGCCGCGGCCGTGCACGTTCAATGAAAAAATATATCCGGCGTGTCCTGGCGCTCCTGCCGTTTGAACCGGCCTTTCTCCGCACCGTTGGTGTCGACTGCGTCTATGTGGGTCATCCGGCAATAGACCGCATTCCCGAAAGGGGCGCGGGTGCGCGCTTTCGTGCCGCGCGGGGAATTCCTGCCGAGGCACCCCTGTTGCTGGTGTTGCCGGGAAGCCGTCTCAATGAAGTCAAGCATCTCATTGGTGTGTTCGGCGATGCTGTGCGCCGCGTGGCGGCTGAGACACCCGATTTGCAAGTCGTTTTGCCGGTGGTGCCGCATGTTCGCAAATACGTGGAGGCCGAGGTCGCGAACTGGCCGATTGACGTGCAAATTGTCGAGGACGAGATGGACAAGCGCGCGGCATTCGACGCCGCGACCGCTGCGCTTGCAGCCTCCGGAACCATTTCACTGGAGCTCGGCTTGGCGGGAGTCCCGATGGTGATTGCCTACCGCGCCGAGACAGTTGTCGGGTGGTTTGCCCTCAGTATCCTGAAAATTCCCTCGGTCGTGTTGGTTAACCTCATTCTCGATCGGCCGTCGGTGCAGGAATATCTGCAGTTTCGTTGTACAGCCGAAGCTCTCGCCGAAGGATTGATGCCGCTACTGCGCGAAACACCCGAACGTCTTCGTGCGCTGGCGGATTTCGAGGAGCTGAGAGAACGGATCGGCGTTGACGGAGAAGCGCCAAGTCGCCGCGCCGCGCGCGCGGTTCTGGAAATTCTCGAAACGCCTTCGTCATGAAGAACGGGCGCCTCTTTCGAGGCGCCCGCGTTTCCGTAACGATGAAATCCTATTTGCGCTTTCCAGCCTCGACATAGTTTCGTTGCGGTGCGCCGGTGTAGAGCTGGCGTGGACGTCCGATCCGTTGGCCGGGATCCTCGATCATCTCATTCCATTGTGCGACCCAGCCGACGGTGCGGGCCAGGGCGAACAACACGGTGAACATCGTGGTCGGAAAGCCCATCGCTTTCAGCGTGATGCCGGAATAGAAGTCGATATTCGGATAGAGCTTCTTTTCGACAAAATATTCGTCATTGAGCGCAATCCGCTCCAGCTCCAGCGCGACGTCGAGCATTGGGTCGTCTTTGATCCCGAGCACTTTCAACACTTCGTGGCAGGTCTGCTGCATAACGCGTGCGCGTGGATCGTAGTTCTTGTAGACACGATGACCGAAGCCCATCAGGCGGAACGGATCGTCTTTGTCTTTCGCCTTCTTGATGTACTCGGGAATACGGTCAACTGTGCCAATTTCCTGCAGCATGTTGAGCGCCGCCTCGTTGGCGCCGCCATGTGCAGGGCCCCACAGGCACGCGATACCGGCAGCGATACAGGCAAATGGATTGGCACCCGACGAACCAGCGAGGCGTACCGTCGATGTTGAGGCATTCTGCTCATGATCGGCATGCAGAATGAAGATGCGGTCCATCGCGCGCGCGAGAATTGGGTCGACTTTGTAGGACTCGGCCGGAACCGAAAAGCACATATGCAGGAAGTTCTCGGCGTAATCGAGATCGTTGCGCGGATAAACGATCGGCTGACCGGCTGAATACTTGTAGGCCATGGCGGCGATCGTCGGCATTTTGGCAATCAGGCGGCGGCTGGCGATCATCCGCTGGAGCGGGTCATTGATGTCGGTCGAGTCGTGATAGAAGGCCGACAATGCGCCGACCATACCGCACATGATCGCCATGGGATGGGCGTCACGCCGGAAACCGCGCAGGAAGAACGTCATCTGTTCATGCACCATGGTATGCATGGTGATGGCGCGCTCGAACTCCCGGTACTGTTCTGAATTCGGAAGCTCGCCATTGAGCAGCAGGTAGCAGGTCTCGATGAAGTTCCCGTGATCCGCCAATTGGTCGATCGGATAGCCGCGATAGAGCAGGATGCCTTCCTCACCGTCGATATAGGTGATGTCGGATTCGCAGCTTGCCGTCGACGTAAAGCCGGGATCGTAGGTGAAGTGACCGCTCTTGCCGTAAAGGGTCGAAATGTCGACCACGCTCGGCCCCAGCGATCCGCCATAGACAGGCATTTCGTAGGATTTGCCGCCCACCGAAAGGGTCGCGTTCGAAATCGCGCCGGCCTTGGTTCCGAATTTTGTCATGCCTGCCTGTCCCCTGTCTGTCTGTCCGGTCCGTTTGGTCCCGTGCGGGCCGGACAGTGTGTTGAATACCATATTCGTTTGTGCCTCACCCGTCAGCCATCGGGGTCAGGCAGCTTGATCCTTGATTCGGCCGAGCGCCTCATCGCGTCCGAGAGTCGCCAGAACGTCGAAAATCGGTGGAGAGACCGAACTGCCGGTCACCGCAGCACGCAGAGGCTGTGCGACCTTGCCGAGCTTGAGATTCTCGTCTTCGGCGAAGCAGCGCACGGTCGCCTCGATTTCTTCCACAACCCAATCGTTTCGCACTTCCAGCCGGTCAAGCAACCGTTTCAGCAAGGCGCGGGCTTCGCCGTTGAGGAGTTGCGAAGCCTTGTCATCAAGCGCAATCGGCCTTTGTGCGCGCAGAAAGGCTGCACCATGTCCAATTTCCAGAAGGGTCTTCGCACGCTCTTTCAGCCCTGGCATGGCAGCAATCAGCTTGTCGCGGAACGCCGTGTCGACCGTCCATTGCTCAACGCGTTCCATGAGCGCGATGGTTTCGTCGGCAAGCCGGATGTTGTCGGCCTCGCGAATATAGTGGCCGTTCAGATTTTCGAGCTTCGCAAAATCGAACCGCGCCGGTGAGCGACCGACGCTCTCGAGGCCGAACCACGCTATCGCTTGTTCGGTTGAGAAAATTTCCTCGTCGCCATGGCTCCAGCCAAGGCGCACAAGGTAATTTCGCATTGCCTCGGGCAGATAGCCCATATCGCGATAGGCCTCGGCACCCAGCGCGCCATGGCGCTTTGAGAGCTTCGCGCCGTCGGGCCCGTGGATCAGCGGCACATGGGCGAACGCCGGTATCTGCCAGCCGAGTGCATCGTATATCTGGCTCTGCCGCCCGGCATTGGTCAGATGATCGTCGCCACGCACAATATGCGTGATGGCCATATCGTGATCGTCGACGACAACGGACAGGTTGTAGGTCGGTGTTCCATCGCTCCGAACGATGATCAGATCGTCAAGTTGATCGTTCGGAAAGCGAACATCGCCCATCACCTGATCGCGCACCAATGTTTCGCCTTCGTCGGGCGAGCGGAACCGAATGACCGGCTTGACGCCTTCAGGCGCTTCGGACGGATCGCGATCGCGCCAGCGTCCGTCATAGCGGGCAGGACGTCCCTCAGCGCGCGCTTTATCGCGCATTTCGTCAAGTTCTTCGGCGCTCGCATAGCAGTAATAGGCCCTGCCGAGGCTCAGCAGTTTGTTGGCAACTTCGACATGGCGAGCCTGACGGGAAAACTGGTGCACAACCTCGCCATCCCAATCGAGGCCAAGCCAGCGCAGTCCTTCGAAGATGGCCGCGACCGCCGGCTCTGTCGAACGTTGACGATCCGTATCCTCAATCCGCAGCAGGAACTGGCCGTGATGGTGCCGCGCAAGGAGCCAGTTGAACAAAGCCGTGCGCGCCCCTCCGATATGCAGATAACCGGTCGGCGACGGGGCGAAGCGGGTAATGACTGTCTTCTTTTCGCTCATCATCTCCTGCGATCCGGCTCCGCAGCCGCGCGGCTAGGCAATTCCGGTAAATGTTGGCAAGCTTCGCCCCGAGAACTGGGCGCGAGGCCTTGATGGCCCGCTGCGGACAGGGGGATTTCTAGCACATTGCGGCAACGCAGCGTAAGCCCGAAACGCACGCGGGAGACGTGCTTCTGGGTCTGAAGAAAAGGCCTTTG
>JAUXOE010000231.1 GCA_030682415.1 Parvibaculum sp. | reverse complement strand
GCAAGCTTCGCCCCGAGAACTGGGCGCGAGGCCTTGATGGCCCGCTGCGGACAGGGGGATTTCTAGCACATTGCGGCAACGCAGCGTAAGCCCGAAACGCACGCGGGAGACGTGCTTCTGGGTCTGAAGAAAAGGCCTTTGGCTTTAGTGTGTTGGGGCGGTCTTTTAAGGCAGCCCATCGCCGGTTTATCGTCCCCGGGAGGGCGGTTTGGCGCATTGGCGGCGGTGGCATGGCTGGCAACGGGACCGGTGGGACGGCGGCGCGTTTGCAGGCGCGCCGGCCGCCCTGACGTCATGGCTGCGTGTCTGCATGGCGACCGACGGCGACCGGCTCTTTCTCTGGACGCCGGTCTTGATCGCGGCAGGCGTTGCGGCCTATTTCGCCATCGCCTTCGAGCCTGCGCTACCGGTGGCCCTGGGGGCCCCCTTGCTGCCGGCGCTCGCCTGGTTGCTGTTTCGCCAGCATGCGATATTGGCGCCTCTGGCGGCCGCCATTCTCTGCGTTGCTCTGGGCTTCGCGGCCGCCGCGCTGCGCACCCATCTGGTCGCCGGTCCCGTGCTCGAGAAAGCGCAGGCCGGCCTGCTGACGGGGCGCGTCGTTGCCGTCCAGCCGACAGAGGCGGGCGGCCTCGTCGCGGTCCTGGCGCCGCAGTCCTTCGCCGGCATGCCGGCAGGTGAGCTGCCGAGGCAGGTGCGCGTCAATCTCCGGCTGAAAGACGCGGCGCTTGCGCCGGGCGCCACGGTGAGCTTTCGAGCGCGGTTGATGCCGCCACCTGAACCGGTCCTGCCCGGCGGCTTCGACTATGCACGGCAGGTCTGGTTCGAAAGCCTGGGCGGTGTCGGATTTGCCTATACGGCGCCGGTGCAGGTCGAGGCACCGGCCGGCGTTATCGCCGTGCTTACCGAATTTCGACGGCGCATCGGCGCGCGCATTCGCGATGTAATTGCCGGCCTGGCCGGCGCCGTTTCGGCCGCATTGGTGACCGGTGAGCGCGCCGCAATCCCGAAAGACACGGCAGCCGATCTTCGCGCTGCGGGTCTTGCGCATGTGCTTGCCATTTCAGGCCTGCACATGATGCTGTTTGGCGGTTCGGTCTTCTGGCTGGTCCGCGCCGGCCTCGCGCTGGTACCGCAACTGGCCTTGTACTATCCAATCAAGAAATGGGCGGCGGCCGTCGCCCTTGTCGGGGCGACGTTCTATCTGGCGATCTCGGGCGCCGCCATTGCGACACAGAGGGCGTGGATCATGATCACGCTGATGTTTGTCGCCATCATGCTTGACCGTCCGGCGCTCAGCCTTCGTAACGTGGCGCTGGCGGCGATCGTCATCCTGCTCTGGCGGCCGGAGAGCCTGCTCGGCGCAAGTTTCCAGATGTCGTTCGCCGCCGTCGTGGCACTGATCGCCTTCTACGAGAGCGACATGGTGCGCGGCCTGACATCGAGCCCGAACCGTATCGGCCTCGGAAATTTTCCGCACCGGGTGGGCGCCTATGCACTGGGTCTTGCATTCACCAGCATCGTCGCCGGCGCGGCCACCGGGGCCATTGGCGCTTTTCATTTCAATCGCATCGCCGTCTACAGCCTCGCCGGCAATATGGCGGCCATGCCGCTGGTTGGAATTGTGGTCATGCCGATGGCGCTTCTGGCCTTGCTGCTGATGCCGTTCGGGTTCGACGCGCCGGCACTCTGGATCATGGGGGCGGGTGTCGATGGCATGCTCCGTGTTGCCGACGAGGTCGCAAGCTGGGAGGGGGCCAACAGTCTTGTTGCCGATGCGCCGCTCTATGCATTGCTGTTGTTGGTTATTGGCGGGTTGTGGCTGGCGCTCTGGCGCGAGAGCTGGCGCTATCTGGGCCTGGCGCCGATGTTGCTCGGCCTCGCATTTTGGGGCGCCGCACCGAAGCCGGACGTCCTGATCGACCGCGATGCCGCGCTCTTTGCCGTTCGTGCCGCAGATGGGAAGCTGGTGCTCGGTGCGGCGCGACCGGCCTACGCCGCCGAGCAATGGCTCCGGCATGACGGTGACAAGCGTACAGCCGGCGAGGCGGCTCGTTCGTCCCATATGAAATGCGATGCTGCGGGCTGCGTCTATCGCGAACCGGGACGTCCGATCGTTGCCTTTGCCGAGACGCTTGATGCCGCGACGGAAGACTGTGCTGTGGCCGACATCGTTATTGTCAAGCAACCCTTGCCACGGCGCGTGCGGCACACATGCGGCGCGTTTCCGGTCATCGACTATTTCGACATGTGGCGGGAGGGATCGACGACGCTCACATTCAGGACCGATGGCGGTATCGACATCGCAACGTCGCGACAAGCGCGCGGCGCCCGGCCCTGGGTACAGCGTCAGCGGAAAAACTGAAATCAGTAACGGCGCAACAGTCCGACAAGCTTGCCCTGGACCTTGACGCGGTCCGGCCCGAAGATTCGCGTTTCATAGGCGGGGTTGGCCGCCTCGAGGGCAATCGACTCCCCCTTCTTGCGCAGCCGCTTCAGCGTCGCCTCAAAGCCATCGACGAGCGCCACGACAATGTCGCCGCTCGTTGCCGTGTCGCAGCGCTGGATGAGCACCGTGTCGCCATCGAGAATGCCGGCCTCGATCATCGAGTCGCCCTTGACCTCGAGCGCATAGTGTTCGCCCGAGCCGAGCAGATTGAGCGGCACGCTGACCTGATGGCTTTCTTCCTGCAAAGCCTCGATAGGCGTACCGGCGGCGATACGGCCCATCACCGACAGCGTCATCGTTTCGCCGGCGCCGCGTGCCGGTGCAAGGTCGCGACTGGTCGCTTTGCTGCGCCCGCCGCCTTCGATAACGCTGGGCGAGAAACCCTTGCCGCGCATCGTTGCAAGGCTGGACGATGCCGATTCGGGGAGCTTGAGGATCTCGAGCGCGCGGGCCCGGTGCGCGAGGCGGCGGATGAAACCGCGCTCCTCAAGCGCTGTAATCAGGCGATGAATGCCGGACTTGGAGCGCAGGTCCAGCGCGTCTTTCATTTCGTCGAAACTGGGGGAGACGCCGCTCTCCTTGATTCGCTCATGGATGAACATCAGGAGTTCGTGTTGCTTGCGTGTCAGCATCGGCTTCGGTCTCTCCCATCGCTCCCGGACGCCACAGAGTGTCTCAGGAACAAAACAAAAACGGCTGCAAACGTTCTAGTTTGGTTCTCGGATATCTGTCAAGAGCAATTGTGGATAAGTCAGGCCCGAAGCGGCAAAACCGTAACGGCTTCACCGGCTTGCGAGGCGGCCGCGCCGATGGGCCGGATCACCAGGCAACCGGCGCGGGCAAGGATCGAGAGCATCGAACTGTCCTGCGGCTCGAAGGGCGTGGCGATGGCGGTTTCCCCGGCCATGTGGTCGAGCGCCGCGCGGACATAGTCCTCGCGCGGGCCGTTGGCGGGAAGCGCCGCCCCGAGCCGCGCTTGCAGCGTGTGGAGCGCGCTGTCGCCGCCCTGCAGGCGCGCGATCGCCGGCCGGAGAAAGAGCATCGCGCAAACGAAAGCCGACACCGGATTGCCGGGCAGGCCGAGCATCGGCAGGTCGCCGAGCTTGCCGAACATCAGCGGCTTGCCGGGTCGCATGGCAATCTTCCAGAAGTCGATGTCGAGACCGGCGGGCGCAAGCGCGCTTTGCACGAGATCGTGCTCGCCGACCGACGCGCCGCCCAGTGTCACCAGCATGTCGGCCGCGGCGGCGCGCGCCGCAGCGGCGCGGATCGCGTCGAGATTGTCGGGTGCGATACCGAGATCGAGCGGTATGCCACCGGCCTCGACGATCAGCGCGCCGAGGCCGTCATTGTTCGACGAGACGATCTGGTTGGGTCCGGGCTCCGTGCCCGGCGGAACCAACTCGTCGCCGGTCGAGAAGAAGGCGATGACGGGACGGCGATGAACGGAGAGCGTCGGCAGGTTCATGGCAGCGGCAAATGCGATGTCGGCGGGCGAAAGTTTTCGGCCGACCGGAAGGCCGGCATCGCCGGTGCGAAAGTCGAGGCCGGTGACGCGCACATGTTGCCCGGACCGCGCCGCTTCGTTGACGACAACGGTCGCGCCGTCGCGCGTCGTGTCTTCCTGAATGACGATGCTGTCCGCACCCTTCGGCAGCGGCGCGCCGGTGAAGATGCGCACCGCCTCGCCGTCGCCGAGGGTGCCGTCATAGGCGCCGCCCGCAGGCGCCTCGCCGATGACGCGCAGTTGTGCCGGAACTTTCTCCACATCCGCCGCGCGGACCGCATAGCCGTCCAT
>JAUXOE010000225.1 GCA_030682415.1 Parvibaculum sp. | reverse complement strand
GATCATGCAGGTCGATCAGGCCGCCGCCGTCGTCATGATGTCGGTCGAGAAGGCGCGCGAACTCGGCATCCCGCAATCGAAATGGGTCTTCCTGCATGGCTGCGCCGACGCCAACGATCTCTGGTATCCGAGCGAGCGCGTCAATTTCCATTCCTCGCCGGCGATCCGCATGATGGGCCGCAAGGCCTTCGCGATGTCGGGCTGGAAGATCGGCGACCTCGATTATTTCGATCTCTATTCCTGCTTCCCGTCGGCCGTGCAGATCGGCCGCGACGAACTCGGCATCGCCGAAGACGATCCGCGCCCGCTGACCGTCACCGGCGGATTGCCGTATTTCGGCGGCGCCGGCAACAACTACGTGATGCATTCGATCGCGACGATGATGGACAAGCTGCGTGCGAAGCCGGGGACGAAGGGCCTCGTCACCTCGAACGGCTGGTACGTCACGAAACACGGCCTCGGCCTCTATTCGACGACGCCGCGCGAAGGCAAATGGGAGCGCGAACAGCCCGCCACCTATCAGGCCGAGATTGACGCCGAGAAACATCCGAAGGTCGAGGAAAAGCCGAACGGCAAGGCCAAGATCGAAACTTACACGGTCGTCCATGGCCGCGGCGGCGCCGAATTCGCCATCCTCTTCGGCCGCATGGCCGACAGCGACGCCCGCTTCGTCGCCCACACACCCAACGACCCGGCGACGCTTCAGGACATGCTGACCCGCGACCAGCTCGGCCGCCCCGGCACCGTGACCTCGCCCGCCGACGGCAGCGTCAACATCTTCACACCTGAGTGAGGCTCGTCCCGGCGTCTCGCGATGGAACCCACCCGCCCCCAAGGGGAGGGTGGGAACAACGGCGCGCGGTCAGATGCTGATCGGCACCCTCACCACAACCACGTCTCGGGATCGGGCACCGGCTTGCCGTCCATCGCCAGCATGATGCCCTTGATCAGGCGGATCAGCGCCCACACAACCGTCGCGAGCAGGATCAGCATGCCGATCATGATCATCATGGTGACGGCGCCGACAAACGCGAACAGCAGCCCGATCCAGAAAGTGCGGATCAGGTAGGTCAGGTGCGAGGCCGCCGCCGGTGTCGACTCGCCCCGCTTGAGATAAGCGACAATCACGCCGGCAATGGACGTAATGGCGGTGACGAAGCCGATGAAATAGAGAATATAGACGAGTTTGGCGACGCCGAATTCGTCGCCGCCCGCTTGCGCAACAGGTGGATTGGGCGCATCGCTCATGGAAGCCTCCTCTGAAGAATCGCCTCGTCAAAGGCTAGCCCCTCATCCGCCCCCTGACCATCGGCTTTCCCTTGCCGGGATCGCCATTGAGCGCTACTCCCTCGGCAACGCAATTGCACATTTGAGGACCGCCCCATGCCCATGATCTACATGATCCGCCACGGCGAGGCCGCCGCCGGCTGGGATGCCGACACCGATCCCGGCCTCAGCGAAAAAGGCCGCGCCCAATCCGAAGCGGTCGCCCGCGAAATCGAGACCCGCACCGGCCGCAAGCTGCCGCTGCTCTCCTCGCCGCTGCGCCGCTGCCGCGAAACCAGCGAACCGCTGGCCGCCAGCTGGGCAGCAAGCGCCGCCATCGAGCCCCGCGTCGCCGAAGTCCCGTCGCCCATCGCCGACCTCGCCGCGCGCGGTGCCTGGCTCCGCGGTCTGATGGCCGGCACATGGGCCGACGCGCTGGCGCCGGAAAACACCGGCAACGGCAAAGTCGATCTGGCGGCCTGGCGCCGCGCCGTCATCGACGCGCTGACGGAACGCCGCGAGGACACGGTGATCTTCTCTCACTTCATCGCCATCAACGTCGCCGCCGGCGCCGCAACGGGCGACGACCGCTTCATCTCCTTCCGCCCCGACAATTGCTCGGTCACGATCTTCGAAACCGCCGGCATGTCGCTGAAGCTGGTCGAAAAGGGCAGGGAAGCCGACACGAAGGTCAATTGAGAGCACCCCACAAACTTGAAATATCACACTGAGTGTTATATATAAGGTGGGCAGTTTCGGAGAAGGGCGATGCGGGTCTTCAAGAACAAATGGTTCGGGAGGTTCGCCCGCAAGGAAGGTCTTTCAGACGCGATATTGTTCACAGCGGCGGCGCGCGCCGGGCGCGGCGACATTGACGCGGATCTCGGTGGCGGCGTTATCAAACAACGCATTGCCCGAAGGGGACAGGGCAAGTCGGGTGGATACCGCGCTGTCATATTATTTCGCCGAGGCGACAAGGCATTCTTCGTTTATGGGTTCGCAAAAAATGATCGCGACAATATCGATGGGGAAGAACTGATCCATTTCAGGAAGCTCGCGCGCGAAATGTTTGGGTTGACGGACGCCTTGATTGCGAGGCTGGAATGCGAAGGGACGCTGAAGGAAGTAATAGGTGACGAAGATGTCTAGAAAATATCGGAGCGATGCGTTTGAGGCGATTCACGAAACCGCAAAGGCCTTGCATGACGTCGGCGCAATCGGCAAGAAGACGATGCGTGAGTTCGATGATGCATGCTTGAGCGCTCCCGAGACAATGACGCCGAAGAAGATTAAGGCGCTTCGCGAACGCGAGAACGTGTCCCAACCGATTTTTGCTCGATACCTTAATGTCTCGAAGAATCTGGTCTCGGATTGGGAAAGGGGCGTAAAGAAGCCGGGAGGCCCGGCGCTCCGGCTTTTGACTCTCGTTCAGCATAGCGGGCTGGATATCATTGGCGCAGTGGTGCCCTCCGCGGTGGAAAAAGGCGCAAAGGAGCGGAATCGCGCTTGAGTGCCACCGTTTCTCACGTCCGGTAATCCGCCTTCAATATCTCCAGCAGCTTGCGCGATGCCGGGCTCAGATAGCCGCCCTTGCGTGTGATCGCCGTCACCGGGTTCGCCACCTTGAGGTCGTCTGCGCGAATGACCGCGAGCGAGCCCGCCGCGCGTTCCTCGGCGATGCTGCTTTCGGGCAAAAGCGCGATGCCGAAGCCCGCTTCGCAATCGCCGCTTGTTCTTCCTCGGCCACCCCTGTTTAATGATATCCATTAGAACAGGCGCAAGCCGGGGAGGGACGGGCGATGACCTACAAGCATCCATCGGGTGAGGAATTCGGCGGCGTCATCGGCCGCACCGTCGCGGAATCGACGCCCTGGTGGCCGGAGCCGAAACTGGCGGCCGGCACCTCCGATGTCGTGATGGTCGTTCTCGACGATACCGGCTTTGCCCATCTCGGCTGCTACGGCTCGACTATCGCGACGCCCAACATCGATGCGCTGGCCGCCAAAGGCGCGCGCTTCACCGGCTTCCACACCACCGCGCTTTGCTCGCCGACCCGCGCCTGCCTTCTGACCGGCCGCAACCATCATGCGGTCGGCAT
>JAUXOE010000213.1 GCA_030682415.1 Parvibaculum sp. | reverse complement strand
ACAAGGCCAGCAGACTCAGACCCATCAGCGCCTGACCCGCATAATATGTCGTCCAGACAATCAACCCCCGACATGGAATGGGGCGGCCGAACTTGTCGGCGGCGATGACGCCGTCCGATATGACGAAGAGAACGGCGCCGAGGCCGAGCCAGGGCTGGGCGGCCGGAATGGCGAGCGCGGCCAGCGCCATGAACAGGATCGTCACCAGATAAACGGCGACGGGAAGCTGGCTCTTTCCGAGGTTTGGCCGCAACCAGAAATAGAGCGCCAGCGCGCCAGCGCCCGTCAGCAGCGAGGCGGCATTGGCGGCCAGACCTTCGGGGCGGCTTGCCAGCGGTACCATGATCGCCAGATAGAAAATATGGGCGGCGAGGAAGGCGAGAAGACCGCGCTGGAAATTGCGCGGATTGTCCTTCATCGCCAGAAACAGATCGCCGGCGCTCGACAGCAGGAAGGCAGCCGCGAGCAGAACGAGCGGCAGCGCCGCGGCGCCGGGCAGCGCCATCAGCGGCAGCGGCACCCAAAGGCCGATGGCGGCCGTCTTGAGGCCGGTGCGCAGGGTGGAGGGCGGGCGGCTCTCGATCAGGAGGTAGCCGAGCGCGGCTGCCAGCGACAGCAGAACAAGGAGAAGGCGCAGCCCGTCAAGCCCGTCGCCCCGCATCAATGCCGCTTCGAACATTTGTCCCCCCGTCCCGGTTCTTATCCGCCTATGATCGGCGCCTGTTTTGTTTGCCCATGATCGGCGACCGGCGCACATCTTCACAAGGACCAAATATGACCGGCGGCAGCCTGCGCCTTATCGAGAGCCCGCAAAACCCGCGGGTGAAGCTCTGGACGGCGCTCAGCGAGACGCGCGGCATCAAGAAGCACGGCGCCTTTCTGCTGGCCGGGCGCAAGACCGTTCCCGAGGCGCTGAAGCGGCACGCGGCGCAATTCAGCGCCGTGCTGGCGTCGCGCGAGGCCGACATCGCGGCGCTGAAACCGCCGGCGGGGCTCGAGTGTTTCGTGCTCTCGAAGGCGCTGTTCGAAACACTCGACAGCAATGGCACCGGCTTTCCGCTGCTGGTCGGACGGGTGCCGGACATGCCGGCGGCCGATTTGACGCGGGCGCCGAAAGGGCTCGAACTTGTGTGTGCGCTAGGCGATCCGGCCAATCTCGGCGCCGTGTTGCGCAGCGCGGCGGCCTTTGGCGCCCGGCGCGTCGTCCTGATGGAAGCGGCCGCTCATCCTTTCCACCCCAAAGCACTCCGGGCGGCGGCCAATGCGCAATTCGAGCTGCAGTTCCTCAAGGGGCCCGGCTGGCCGGCGCTCAACACGGCCCGGGGACCGCTGGCCGCACTCGATGGCGAGGGCGAGGATATCGGCGCCTTTCACTGGCCGCGCGACATCCGGCTGGTGCTGGGCGAGGAGGGGCTTGGCCTGCCGGTGGGCCTGAAGGCCCGGCGGCTCGCCATTCCGACGACGGGGGCGGTCGAATCGCTCAATGCGACGGTGGCAGCGAGCCTGGCGATGCAGGCCCATTTCGGAGCCATGCGAAAAGAGTGATCCGGGCAGGCAGGTGGGCCGTAGCAAAGGAGTGAGAGCCGGAACCGAACCGGCCGTGACACCCTCGAAAGGCCCCTCGGTCGTGACATTGCCAGTTCTCAGAGTTGCGGCTCTCACATTGCTGTTGCTTGCCCCCGGCCTCGGCGCGGGCGCGACGCCGCCGGCATCTTCCCCCGAGCCGGCGGGCGCCCCTGCGTTCGCGTTCCGGGTCGAGCGCGGGGGGACGCCCATCGGCACACACCAAATTTCATTTTCGCAGGCCGGCGATGCGCTGCAGGTCGATATCGAGATCCAACTCGCCGTCACGTTCGGGCCAATTACCCTTTTCCGATACGAGCACCGTAACCGCGAAGTCTGGCGCGACGGCAGGCTCGTTGCGCTTGATACCGAGACGAATGACGACGGCCAGACCTATACCGTCAGCGCCCGGGCAAGCGATGCGGGGCTCGAAGTAACCAGCTCGGCCAATGGCACATTCGTGGCGCCAGCCGATATCATTCCGACCAGCTACTGGAACCCGGCAACGGTGACGCAGACGCAGCTTCTCGATACACAGCGCGGGCGAATCATCGAGGTTGCGGTAACGCCGCGCGCATCGCGCGAGGTCACGGTCGATGGCGCGGCAGTGGCGGCGCGGGAATATGAAATGACCGGTGACTTGAAACTCCGTCTGCTCTATTCGCTGCAGAACGAATGGCTCAACGTCGCCTTCATGGCACGGGGCACGGAAGTCGACTACACGATCGAGCGGCTCGACCGGCCGCTGGTGCAAGAGGTAGCTTCGCGATGACGCAGGAGATCAAGGAGGTCGTCTGGATCACCGGCGCCAGTTCCGGCATCGGCCGAGCGCTGGCGCTGCGCATGGCGAAAGCCGGGTATCGCGTGGCGGCGACGGCGCGGCGACAAGGCGAACTCGAAGCGCTGGCGCGCGAGGCCGACGGACATGTGACGCCGGTCGCCGCCGACACGACCGACGCGGCAAGCCTCCAAGCAGCCGTGACACGGATCGAGGAGACGCTGGGCCCCATTGGCATCGCGGTTTTCTGCGCCGGCACCTACCAGGCGCTGATGGGCGCCGAGCTGACGGCGGCGAAAGCGCGGCCGCTGTTCGAACTCAACTTCATGGGCACGGTCAATTCACTAGAAGCAGTTCTGCCGGGCATGCTTCGGCGCGGCAAGGGACGCGTCGCGATGGTGGCGTCGCTCGCCGGATATTTCGGGTTGCCAACATCGGCCGTTTACGGCGCGAGCAAGGCAGCGCTGATCAACATGGCCGAAGCCTTGCGGCCCGACCTCGCGCGCAGCGGCATCGCGGTGCAGATCGTCAATCCGGGCTTCGTCAAAACACCGCTGACCGACAAGAACGAATTTCCGATGCCGTTCCTGATGGACCCTGCGGACGCGGCGGAAGCCTTTTACCGGGGCCTGCACTCCGACCGTTTCGAAATTACCTTTCCGCGCCGCTTCTCGCTGTTGTTGCGGGTGCTGCAAATGCTGCCCTACCGGCTTTCGCTGGCGCTGACGCGGCTGACCGTACCGAAAGAGAAACCGGACAGCGCGACGCGGGTCAGCCGGGTCGCCTGATCGCCGCATAGGCCGCGAGCGCGCGGGCACGGGCCTTTGCGTGATCGACCATCGGACGGGCATAGTTGCTGCCGAGCGCGACGCCTGCCTTCGTCAATGCTTCTGCCGGTGCAGCCCATGGCTTGTGAATGTAACGTGCATCGAGGCCCGCGAGTTCCGGCAGATGGGCGCGGACATAGGCGCCGTCCGTATCGAACTTTTCGCCCTGCAGCACCGGATTGAAAATGCGGAAGTAGGGCGCGGCATCGGCGCCCGAGCCCGCCACCCATTGCCAGCTCGCGCGATTGACCGCGAGGTCGGCATCGACCAGCGTGTCCTCGAACCATTCGGCGCCACGCCGCCAGTCGATCAGCAGATGCTTGACGAGGAACGAGGCGGCGATCATGCGCACGCGGTTGTGCATGAAGCCAGTCTTCCAGAGTTCGCGCATGCCGGCATCGACAATCGGGTAACCGGTCTCGCCTCGGGTCCAGCGGCGGAAAGCGGCGTCGTCGATCTCCCAAGGGAAGGCGTCGAATTCCGGCTTCCAGTTTTCGGTGACAACCTGCGGCCAGTGAAACATCAAGTGATGGGCGAAGTCGCGCCAGCCAAGCTCGCGCAGGAAGGCGGCGACACCGGACCCGGCCTCCGGATGTGCGATAGCGGCGGCTTCGGCGGCCGACCAGATCTGGCGCGGCGAAATTTCGCCCCAGTGCAGATGCGGCGAGAGGCGCGAGGTGGCGTCGATGGCCGGCATGTTGCGCGCCTCGCCGTAGGAGCGGATCGCATTGTCGAGAAATCCGGCCAGTCGTTTCGCCGCCTGTTTCTCGCCGGGCGCCCATGCGTCGTGAAGGCCCGCCGCCCAGTCGGGCCGCGTGGGCCGCAAGTTCCAGCTGTCAAGATTTTCGGAGGGAAGGCCGACAGGGCCCGTGAGGCGCGTCGGCGCAGGCAGCGGCGCGGGCATTGGAGCGCGGGACAGCGCGCGCCAGAAAGGCGTGAAGACCTTGAAGGGCGTGTCCGCCCCGGTGCGAACTTCCCACGGCTCGGCGAGCAGCGATGCGGCGAAACTCTGCACCTCGAAAGCATCGGCGGCGAGCGCCGCTTTCAACGCCTTGTCGCGGGCGATGGCGGCGGGTTCATAGAGCCGGTTCCAGTAAACGGCGCCGGCGCCCGCCTCGCGCGCGATCTTGGGGATCAGGCGCGCCGGATCGCCGCGGCGCAGGACGAGCGGGGCGCCGAGACGGGCGAGATTGGCCGACAATGCCGCGAGGCTGCCGTGGAGCCACCAGGCGGAGGCACCGCCGAGCGGCTCCGCCGGGTCGAGGATGAAGACCGGCACAACGACGCCGCCCCGCTCGAGCGCGGCAGCCAAGGCCGGATTGTCGGCCAGCCGCAGGTCGCGGCGAAACCAGACAAGGATCGGAGCGGCTTTAGATGTGGGACGGGGCATGGAGCGGCGCCAAAAGAGGAACAATTACATGTAGATACGAATGCCATTCCCTTGCGGATCAGCAGCGGCGGATGGTCCATCTGGATCATTCCCTAATTGTACCTATTTACGGTATTGTCTGTAACGAACCGGCCTTTCGGGAGGAAGCCGGCGGCACCTTGAGGAGGCCCGCGCCATGACGACACGCGTTTCGACCGACATCACCAAGGACAGCGCCTATAACGCCGTCGCCCCCGACGATTTTCCGGCGATGATGGAAGTCGAGCGTTACGGCCAGCGCTCCACCGCCTTCGACAAGATCATCTCGGCAACGCACGACCATTTCTGGGATCCGCTCGACACGAAATATATCGACTTCTCGGCACCTTTCGATATGAAGACGCAGACTGTCGTGCCGATGGAATTCGTGCTCGAATTGCAGACGCCAATTGCCGACCGACTTTCCGACGAACAGAAGATCGCGCTGTCGAATGAAAGCGCGCGCTGGATGCTGTCATCGATCCTGCATGGCGAGGCCGGTGCGCTGGCGCTGTCGGCGAGCCTCTGCCACATCTTGAAAGATCCGGGCGCGCAGGAATATGCCGCCAACCAGACGCGCGAAGAGGCCCGGCATGTAACCGGCTTCTCGAAATATATCGAGGCGCGCTGGGGCAAGCCGCTGCCGGTGGGGCCGACGCTCGGCAATCTCCTGACCGAAATGGTCAACGCGCCGGAGGTCTACAAGAAGATCGTCGGCATGCAGATGCTGGTCGAAGGTCTCGCGATGGGCGCCTTCGCCTCGCTTTATTCCTATTCCAACGATCCGGTGCTCCGCCATCTCTGCCAGCTTGTGATGACGGACGAAGCGTTCCATCACAAGTTCGGGAAAATCTGGGCGGACCGTACCGTGCCACACTTGACCGAGCAGGAACGCAACACGATCGAGGACTGGGCAGCAGAATGTTTCCAGACGCTTCTGTTCAACCTCGCCAACCCGGAACAGAAAAAGGTCATCTATGCGCAGTTCGACCTCGACTGGGAAGAAGTGCTGCATGAAGTCATCAAGAGCCGCACCGACGACAAACGGCGCAAGGCGATGTCGAACCAGACCAATATCTTCCGTGTGCTGATCAAGACGCTGCTGAAAGCCGGCATCATCACCGACCGTACCAAGACCTTCTATGCGACCTATGTCGACATGGACGAACTGCAGCGCGAAGGCGACGAAATGGTGGGCGATGCGATTGCCGAGGACGGTATCGAATATCTGAAGAGGATCAACTTTTCCGGTGGCGGGCGCGCGGCGAATGCGGCGGAGTAGTCAGTCGGTGCGGGCGACGGGGAGCACGAAGCGCTCGCCCTCGCCGCCGATGACGGCGCGAATGCGATAGACTTCTTCGAGATTGGCGGGCGTCAGGACTTCATCCGGACGCCCGTCGGCTTTCACGACACCCTGGTCTAGCAGGATCAGCCGGTCGCAATAGCGAGCGGCCAGCGAGAGATCGTGCAGAACGGCGATCACCGTGCGGCCCGCACCCGCGTAAGCGCGCAGCACTTCCATGATGCCGAGCTGGTGGTAGGGATCGAGCGAGGCGACCGGTTCGTCGACCAGCAGCAGCGGCGCCTCGACGGCCAGCGCACGGGCCAGCAGCACGCGGGCGCGCTCGCCGCCCGACAGCGTCAGCACATCGCGGCCACGGAAATTTTCAACATCGGCGAGATGCATGGCGCGGGCGATGGCGGCCTCATCCGCGGGCGCAGGCTGGCGGAAGGGCGCCAGATGCGGCAGGCGGCCGAGCGCAACGAGGCGCGACACCTCAAGCGGCCAATGACTGCCGGCGCCCTGCGCCAGATAGGCAATAGCGCGAGCGCGGGCGCGCGGCTCCATCGCGACAACCGCCTGCCCGTCGAGCTCGATCAGTCCGTCATGCGGAATCAGTGCCGCGACGGCGCGCACCAACGTCGTCTTGCCAGCACCGTTGGGACCGATCAGGCCGATGAAGGCGCTATCGCGCGCCGCAAGCGAGACATCGCGGATGACGCGGGTGCCGCCGAGCGATGCGTGGACGTGAGTGAGCGAAAGATGCATCACGGGTGCTCCCTTCGCGTTTTCAGGATCAGCCAGAGAAAGAACGGGGCGCCAATGAGCGCAGTGACGACGCCCAGCTTCGGCTCCGGCCCGCCTGTCGGCAGGCGCACCAGCAGGTCGGCGGCGAGCACCAGCGCCGCACCGGCAAGCGCACTCGGCAACAACAATGAGGCAGGGCGGGGACCGACCAGCGAACGCATCAGATGCGGCACGACGAGGCCGACAAAGCCGATGACGCCGGTGACGGAGACGGCGGCGCCGACCGCAAGCCCGGTGCCGGCGATCGCGCGCAGCGTGACCGAGCGGCGCGAGAAGCCGAGCGTTGATGCCGTGTCCTCACCCAGCGACAGCGCGTCGAGTGCGCGGGCGGTGGAGAGGACGAGCAGCCAGCCGACGAACATGAAGGGCAGCACAAACCAGACCTGAGCCATGCTGCGGTCGGTCAGCGAACCCAGCATCCAGAAGACGATTTCGAGCGCCGCATAGGGGCTGGGCGACAGGTTGAGCGCCAGCGATGTCAAAGCACCGCAGAAAGCCGAAATCGCGACGCCGGCAAGGATGATGGTGACGATGGACGGGTTCCGTCCGGCCAGCAGGTAAAGCGTCGCCAGCGCCGCCAGCGCCCCGGCAATGCCACCGAGCGGCACCAGCATGGCCGAGCCAACAGCCATGCCAAAATAGAAGACCAGCACCGCGCCGAGCGCCGCGCCGCTCGATGCGCCGATCAAGCCGGGTTCGGCCAGCGGGTTGCGCAGCAGGCCCTGCAGCCCGGCGCCCGTGAGGCCGAGCGTCGCGCCGACCAGCAGGCCGAGCAGCGCGCGCGGCAGGCGCACTTCGGTCAGCACCAGCCAGGCAAGTTCGCGGTCGATTTCCACCATGGTGCGGAATTTATCCGTCAGGAATTCGCCGCCGCGGCCGACATAGATGGAGGCAGCGAGCAGCGCGAGTGTGAGCGCCGTGAGGGTGAGGTTGACGAGCCAGGCGTTGAGGGGGCGGGTCATTTGGCGCGCTCCCACGCCAGCATCTCGTCATATGTCGCAGCCAGGCGGGCGGCGATGGCGGTGACGTAGCGGGTGCTGCAGTTCCAGTCGCGTGCTGGCAGGTCGACTTCATGGGCGTAGCGGGTGCGATAGTGACGCAGCGCCGGGTGCTGCAGCAGAGCGCTTGCCTGCGAGGGTTGGCCGGGGCGGTAAATGCCGATGGCGACGAGTTCGGGCCGCATCGCAATCACATCCTCGATGCCTGGATAGACAAGGCCGAAAGGATTTTCATTGTCGATCACGTTGCGGAAGCCGGTATGTGCGACGATGTGGCCAAGGATGCTGTCGGGTGTCACGGCGCCGCCGAGATCCTGGTAGAGAATGGCGGTGGGCGCGCGCAGGCCGCCGCGGCGCGCGGCGTCCATCTCGGCATCAAAACGGGCGATCAGCGCCCTGCCCTCCGCCTCGCGGCCAAGAGCGGATGCCACCGTTTCGATGTTGGCGCGGATGTCGGCGAAGCTGCGGGCGTCATTGACCGTGACGACGGGAACACCGATGCGGCGCAGCAGGTCGAGCGTGAAGGGCGAGGTATAGCGATGCGCCAGCACGAGGTCGGGCGCGAAGGGCAGAATGTCCTCGATGCGGCCGTCATTGGGCGGCACATCCTGAAGGAGATGCGCGACGGCGGAATCGTGCGGGTCGCGGCCAAGGCGGAAGACCGACTTCAGGGTGCCGGGCGCGGCAAGGTCGGCGGCCAGGATGTCGGAACAGAGATTGATCGAGACGATGCGCTGGGGGATGTATGACGGCCCTTCACTGGCGCGCGCAGTGAGGCCCGTCAGCAGACAGGACAGCAGCATCGTCAGTCCGAGAGTTCGCCACATTGCCACGCTCCGCCGTATCCCGAAGATATCGCCGCGCGCGGAATCCCGCTCCCTCCCGGCACACCCCGGCCCGGAGACGGACGACAGCCGAGGCAGGTTTCCTGGCTTGCGGGTCTTCGCCCTCCCCTGCCTTCCCGGACATATCCAGTGGCACTTGAGAAGAGAGCTCGCCGCCTACAGTTGCGGGGGCAGCCGCCTTGACATCGCAAGGATGTACGGGCGTTCCCTTTCAACCCCGGCATTGCTGCCGGGACACCTTCGGCGGAGCGGAGTGTAGACGCTCAAGGGCTGCACGAAAAGAGCGGCGCATGGTCGATCCGCGGCAAGACAAGACGCGCAAAGAGATCACATTCCGCCAAATGGGGATAACCAGAGAAGATGAAGGCATCGAGACCAAGGGCCCGATAGGTCTCGATCTTCTTCAGCACCTGGTCGGGATCTCCAACGATGGCGGCACCACAGCCCGAACGGGCACGGCCAATGCCGGTCCAGAGGTTGTCCTCGACAAAACCTTCGTCATCGGCCTCGTCGCGCATTTCGGCCTGGCGACGGACGCCGAAAGAGGATGCGTCGAGGGACTTCTTCCGGATTTCCTCACCTTTGCTGTCGTCGAGCCTAGACATCAGACGGCGGGCTGCCGCGCGGGCCTCAGCCTCCGTTTCACGAACGATGACGTGAACACGATAGCCGAAACGCAATTTGCGATGGTAGGTGGCAGCGCGAGCGCGCATATCGTCAAGCACCAAACGAATGTTTTCGATACGATCCGGCCACATCAAAAAGACATCCGCTGCGCGAGCAGCGACATCGCGTGCGTCGTCCGAGAGTCCCCCGAAATAGAAGGGCGGTGCGCTAGCACGTTGTTGCGCTATGCGAGGCGCTTCCAATTCCAGATTGTAGAACTCACCCTTGTGAACAAGCGGGCGCCCGGCGAGCAGCGTCCGCAAGATATTCATCACTTCGAGCGTGCGCGCGTAGCGTGGGGTACTGGCGAGCGTCTCTCCAGGCAGGTCGGAGGAAATGATGTTGATGGTGAGGCGGCCCCGCAGCATATGGTCGAGCGTGGCGAGCTGGCGCGCAAGCTGGGGCGGCCACATCTCGCCACAGCGCACGGCGACGAGGAGCTGCATATGTTTCAGGAGCGGCGCAAGGGCGCCTGCAATGGCAATGCTGTCAATGCCGAGCGCATAGCCGGACGGCAGAAGGACGTTGTCGAATCCGCCCTTCTCCCCCGCCAAGACGATGTCGCGGCAATGAGAAAAAGAACTTTGCAATGCAGGATCCGGTACGCCCATGAATTCATAGTCGTCATCGCAAAGCGCGGAGAACCAGGAAATTTCGGCGGGCTGAATCATGGCAGGCGCGTGCCCATCGAGGTTTGCAGAATGTCGTACCAGTCGGCGCGAGAGAGTTTCACACGCAACGCATCGCCGGCGCGCGTGATGCGGTCCGGCGTCTGCGTGCCGACGATGGGGACGATGCGCGCCGGATGCGCCAGCACAAAGGCGAGTGCCACCGCTTCGCGCGAGACGCCCTCGCGCTCCGCCAGCTCGTCGAGTTTCGCGATGAGATTGCCGATACGGGCGCCGTCGGGTCCTTTCGCGGCCTCTGCCGGGCAAAGGCCCAAACGGCCACCGGCCAACGGGGACCAAGCCAGTACGCCGATGTCCCGCTCCATGCACTGGTCGAGCGTACCGTCAAAAAGGGGAGCCGTCGCCCAAGCCGAAAATTCCGGCTGCTGGGTCGCGATCGGGAAATCAAGGTGAGCCTGCAGAGCCGCGACCTGCGCCGGCGTATGATTGGACACGCCGACATGGCCGATCTTGCCCTCGGCACGCAGCGCGGTAAGCGTCTCGGCCACCATCGCAGGATGCGCCAGCAGATCGGGCCGGTGAATCTGGTAGAGCTCCACGTGCTCGACCTTCATGCGCGCCAACGAGGCTTCGCAGGCCGAACGCAGATAGGCTGCGCTCGAATCGTATGGGATACCCGGATCGATGCCGCCCTTGGTGGCGAGGACGAAGCGGTCGCGGAGCGCAGGCGCCTCCTGCAGCACCTCACCCAGCAAGGCCTCGGCAGCGCCGAAGGGGCTGGATTTGCCAAAGCCATAGATGTCGGCCGTATCAAAAAGTGTGATCCCGGCGTCCAGTGCCGCCTCGACGCGGGTGCGCGCCGTCTTTACATCGACACCGGCAAAACGCCACATGCCCCAAGCAATCGGATATACATGCAGGCCGCTCTTGCCGAGGGGGCGCGGGTCGGGCGAAATGGGCAGCAGATTCATGGCATGGGCGGGCATGGGCGGGAACGCGGTGATGAACGGACAAGGGCCAGTCTAGACGTTCATCCGGCCAAGGGATACGGGAGAGACATGTGAGTGAAACGATCCGCTACGGGATCATCGGGTCCGGCATGATGGGGATCGAGCACATCATGAACATCAATATCATCCCCGGCGCCCGCGTCGTAGCGATCGCCGACCCGCATCAGGGCTCGCGCGACTGGGGCCGCGCGACGGCCGAGGGCGAGATCGCGGTCCATGAAGATTATCGCGAAATGCTGGATTCAGACGCGCTCGATGCCGTGATCGTGGCAACGCCCAACTACACCCATGCGGCCGTGCTGGACGACATATTCGAGACCTCTCTGCATGTGCTTTGCGAGAAGCCGCTTTGCACGACCCTGGAAGATGCGCAGAAGGCCGCTGCACGCGCAAAAAAGCACAAAGGCGTCTTCTGGGTGGGCATGGAATATCGCTACATGCCGCCCGTGACGCGCTTCGTCGAGGAAGTGCATGGCGGACGGGCCGGCCGCCTCCGGATGTTCGCCATCCGTGAGCACCGATTTCCCTTTCTCCGAAAAGTCGGCGACTGGAATCGCTTCAGCCGCAATACAGGCGGTACGCTGGTCGAGAAGAGCTGTCACTATTTCGACATGATGCGATATGTGGTGCAGTCAGAGCCGGTACGCATCTATGCCAGCGGCGGTCAGAACGTGAACCATCTCGACGAGCGTTATGACGGAAAAACGCCCGACATTCTGGACAACGCATATGTGATCGTCGATTTTGCCAACGGCGTCCGCGCCATGCACGATCTGTGCATGTTTGCCGAGGGATCGCGCAATCAGGAAGAGATGTCGGCCGTCGGCGAGGCAGGAAAGATCGAGTGCCTGATCCCCGAGAGCAATCTCGTCTTCGGTACGCGGAAACCGAAGAAGGTGGAGGTGGAGCATGTCGCCGTGCGGGAAGAGCTGCTGAAGGCCGGCCATCACCATGGCGCCTCCTACTATCAGCATCTGGCCTTCCAGCATGCGATCCGCGAGGACGGACCGGTCCAAGTGACCGCGGATGATGGATTGAAGGCCGTGGCGATGGGCCTTGCGGCGCATCGGTCGATCGACGAGGGGCGGCCGGTGCATATGAGCGAATTCGGATTATAAAAACAAACAGACGACAGGGAATCGACATGCTGACGCTTTATCATTGCAACGGCGCGCGCTCGATGCGCTCGCTCTGGCTGCTTTACGAAATGGGTATCGAATTCGAGTTGAAGGAACTTCCTTTCAGCATGGAGGGTTTGCGGACGCCGGAATATCTGGCGATCTCACCCTTGGGGCGCGTGCCCTGCCTTGTCGATGACGGCGTCTCTGTTTTCGAGTCGGGCGCCATCGCGCAATATCTCGGCGAACATTACGACCCTGAAGGAAAGCTGCATCGCGCGCCGGGACACCCCGAACGCACCGAATGGCTGATCTGGCTGCATTACGCCGAGACCATGGCGGTGCATGGCGCGAGCCTTGTGCAGCAGAAGGTTTTCATCGCCAAAGAAGAGCGCTCGCCGGTGGTGCAGAAGCTCGAGTCGCGGCGGCTCGAAAAGGCGCTCGAGGTTGTCGACAGGCACCTCGCCGGCCGCGACTATCTGCTCAAAAGCGGCTTCAGCGCGGTTGACACCAATGTTGGCTATAGCGTGCATCTCGCCAAAGGCTTCGTGCCGCTCGATCCGTTTGCGAATATCATGAAATATTACGAACGGATTTCAACGCGACCGGCCTTCAAAAAGGCGGCGGCCAGCGTGCCGCTTACGGAGCAGGCGCCGAAATCGGCGTGAGGTCGTCCATCACACGCTTGGGCGCGCGCGTCTCGGTGAAGAGACCCCAATGCGCTTCTTCAGGATGTTCGCCCGGCACCGGGTTGAAGTCGTAAACGCGCCAAGGCGCGTCGAAGGCGGAAAAGAAGGCGAAGGCACGGGCGCGCGATGGCGGCAGCACCTTTTGAAGCTCCCCGTAAAAGGCCGCCTGCTTCGCCTCGTCGAAGCCCTTTTCGGCGGGGCCGGTCGGGACGCCGGTCTCCTTCACGAGTATGGGGCCGCAAAAAGCCTCGTCAGCGAGGCGTCTGCTGACCTGGACAACAAAATCCGCCCAATTGAAGGGCGGCGCCTCAGCGAACCAAGGCTCGAAAACGGGGTGGATGTTCACCGCCATGAAGTCGAGCCCGGCGAGGAGCGGCCGCGCCGCCGGCGTCAGAAATTCAGCGAAGGGCTCGGTGACGGAGAGCGGCAATCCGGGCGCGCGGGCGCGGACATGCGCGATGGCGGATTCGAGGGCGGCCCAGTCGCCGCGCTGGCCGAAAACGACCTCATTGCCGAGCGAGAGGCCGACAACGATTTCGGGATACGTCTCCCAAGCGGCCAGTGCGGCGGCGAGCTCCGTCTCGTCCGAAGGATCCCACACACCGACGATGACGGCACGAAAGCCCAGTTCTGCGGCGATAGCCGGCACCTTCTCAGCACCGCTATGCGCGCCATAGGTGACCAATCCGTCAAACCAGGGGCGCAAGGCGTCCAGATCGGCACGGATGCTCTCCTCGCCGGCGGCGACGGGATTGCCGTCCCAGACCTTCAGCGCGGTCGGCTGATAGGCGACGAAGCGGCCTTCGGCCATGGCGTGCTGGAGGCGCTCGAGCGCCGGTGCAGCCTCGTCACGCTGTGCACAGACGGACGCCGCCTGCGCGGGCAGAGCCGCGACAAGGGGGAAGGCAATGGCAAGCAGAAGGACAATCGGGGCACGCATGTACCCAAGGGTAGTGCGGCTGGAAAACGAAAACACCCCACGCGCGGGAATTTCCCGTGCGCAGGGCGCTTTTTCGCCGCCTCAACGAGGCAGAGAGCCTTAGACGGCTTCCTTGAGGTCCTTCGCGACGCGGAAGGCGACCTTCTTGGAGGCTTTGATCTTGATGGCTTCGCCGGTCGCCGGGTTGCGGCCCATGCGGGCAGCGCGCTTGCGAACCTGGAGAATGCCGAGGCCCGTGAGGCGGACCTTGTTGCCCTTTTTGAGGTTCTTGACCGTCAGCTCAACGAAATCGCTGAACAGTTCGGTCGCGGCCTTCTTGGACATGCTGTGCTTCTCGGCCAGTTCGGCGATCAGCTTCGACATCGGAACGGTGGGCGCAGTCGGCGCCTTTTTGGCGGCGGCAGGAGCCTTCTTGGCAGCGGGTTTAGTGGCCATAATTTAAATTCCCTCGGATAAGTTCCGGACGATATTCACTGAGTCGCGCGATTCGTCCAAGCAATAAGTTCATATTTGACGGGCATCGGAGCGAAAAACTGTTGATAACACGGGCTCGGATGCGCGGCTGTCCGAAAAAGCCCTTATTCGAAGGCCTCATCCCATGTGCCGCGCGTCGATGCCTTGGAGTATTCGGTGGCGCGGTTTTCGAAGAAGTTGGTGTGCTCGATGCCGTTCAGCATCTCGTCCATCCAGGGCAGCGGGTTCTTGTCCGTGCGGTACATCGGCTGCAGGTTGAGCTGCACGAGACGGCGGTCGGCAATGTAGCGGATATATTGCTTCACTTCTTCCGCATTGAGACCCTCGACACCGCCCATTTCGAAGGCGAGATCGATGAACGCATCCTCGTGGTGGATGATGGTCTCGCAGGCCTTGTAGATGTCGCGGCGCAGTTCCTCGGTCCAGATTTCCGGGTTCTCGTCGACAAAAGTGCGGAAGAGCTTGACGATCGAATTCGTGTGCAGCGACTCGTCGCGCGCCGACCATGTGATGATCTGGCCCATGCCCTTCATCTTGTTGAAGCGCGGGAAGTTCATCAGGATCGCGAAGGATGCGAAAAGCTGGACGCCCTCGGTGAACGCGCCGAATACGGCGAGCGTCTTGGCGATGTCCGCCTTCGAGCCCATGCCCCATTCGCGCATATAGTCGAACTTGTCCTTCATTTCCTTGTATTTCATGAAGGCTTCATATTCGGCTTCCGGAATGCCGATCGTGTCGAGCAGATGGCTGTAGGCGGAAATATGGACCGTCTCCATGTTGGAGAAGGCCGAGAGCATCATCGCCACTTCGGTCGGTTTGAAGACGCCCGAATAATGCTTCATGTAGCAATTGTTGACTTCGACGTCGGCCTGCACGAAGAAGCGGAAAATCTGGGTCAGCAGATTGCGCTCGCCGGGCGTGAGCTTCTTCGCCCAGTCTTTCACGTCGTCGGCCAGCGGCACTTCCTCGGGTAGCCAATGGATGCGCTGCTGCGTCAGCCAGGCGTCGTAGGCCCATGGGTAGCGGAAGGGCTTGTAGACGAGACGTTCTTCGAGGAGGGACATGG
>JAUXOE010000206.1 GCA_030682415.1 Parvibaculum sp. | reverse complement strand
CCTGCTGATCCTGACCATCGCCGCCGAACTCGCCATGCCCTGGATCATGCTGGCTTTCGCGCCGGGCTTTGCCGAAGACCCGGCAAAGTTCGATCTCGCGGTCCAGCTCACCCGCATCGCCTTTCCCTATCTGCTCTTCATCTCGCTGACGGCGCTGCAGGCGGCGATCCTGAATTCGCTCGGCCGCTTCTTTCCGGGCGCCGCCGCCCCGGTCATGCTCAACGTCACGCTGATCGGCGCCATCCTTTTCCTGATCCCGCTGACCGACAATCCGGGTGTCGCGCTTTCCTGGGGCGTCGCGGCGGCGGGCGTGGTGCAGTTCGGCTGGCTCGCCATCTCGCTCTGGCGCGCCGGTTTCGTCTTGCGCCTGCGTCTGCCCAAACTGACGCCCGATGTGCGCCGTCTTTTCCGTCTCGGCGTGCCGGGCGTCATCGCCGGCGGCATCACCCAGGTCAATCTCACCATCGGCACCATCATCGCCTCCTTGCAGGCCGGCGCCGTCTCCTGGCTCTACTATGCCGACCGCATCTATCAGCTGCCGCTGGCCGTCATCGGCATAGCGATCGGCGTCGTGCTGCTGCCCGATCTCTCGCGCCGCCTGCGTGCCGGCGACGGCGCGGGCGCCGCCAATGCACAGAACCGCGCGCTGGAATTCGCGCTGCTGCTCACCATTCCGGCGGCCATCGGCATCGCCATGCTGGCCTTCGACATTATCGGTGTGCTCTTCGAGCGCGGCGCCTTCACCGCTGCCGACACGCAGGCGACCGCATTGGCCCTGATCGTCTATGCGGCGGGCCTGCCGGCCTTCGTGCTGATCAAGATCTTCCAGCCGGCTTTTTTCGCCCGCGAGGACACGAAGACGCCGCTGCGCTTTGCCGCCGTCTCGATCGTCGTCAACATCGCGGCGAGCATTATCCTCTTCCAGTTCATCGGCTATGTCGGCATCGCCGTCGGCACGGTGCTTTCGGCCTGGACCAATGTCGGCCAGCTCTCGTTCCGGCTGTGGCGGCGCGGCGACTTCGCCCCTGACGCGCAGCTGGCCCGCGTGCTGCCGCTCACCGTCATGGCGGCCCTCGGCATGGGCGCCGCCCTCTGGTTCGGCCGCGACGCGCTGGCGCCCTTCCTCGCCGCCGCGCTGCCGCTGGCGCTGGCAACCCTCCTTGGGCTGATCGTCGCCGGCATCCTCGTCTATTTCTTCCTCTGCCAGATCACCGGCGCCGCCCGCCTTTCCGATCTCCGCCGCGCCTTCCGGCGGGGTTGAGTGCTCGCCTGCAGCGCCGTCACGCGGCGCCGGTGGCCGCCTCTGTCGGTATGCTGGTGGCAAGTATGTCGCCGATCGTGCGGCGCAGCCAGGAATGCCCCGGATCGGATTCGTCGGCGATATGCCACGACATGCTGAGAGACACGCCGGGCATGTCGTAGGGCATCGGAAAGATGTCGATGCCGAGCTTGTCTTGCATCGGCCCAGCCATCATGCGCGGCACGATCGAGATGAGGTCGGACGCCGCCACCAGCGTCAGCACCGACCACAATTTCGAGACTTCGACGACGGCGCGCCGCCGGCATCCCTGCGCGCCGAGATATTCCTCGATGGCGGATCTGGCGCGCAGCGAGGTGATGAGCACGACATGGCCCAGCCGGTCGAAGGTTGCCCGGTCCATGCTGGCGCCGATCTCGGGATGTCCGCGTCGCGCGATACAGACGAAATCGATCTTGCCGAACTGCGCGCTGCAGATCTGCGGGTGTTCGGCCGCATAAAACGGAAAGAAGAGGTCGATGCGCCGGTTGTTGATTTCGTCCAGTGGATCGAGACCATAGATTGGCAGCAGCTCCAGCGATGCGCCCGGCGCCTCCCGCGTCAGCCTTTCGATCAGCGGCGGCATCAGCACCGGTTCCAGCGGATCGTGCATCACGATACGGAATTTGCGCCGCAGCGTCGCCGGATCGAAGCTCACGCCCTCGACCGCGAGCCGGATCGCATCCAGCGCCTCGCGCACCGGTCCGATCAGCTGCTCGGCCCGCGTCGTCGCTTCGAGCCCCTTGCCCGCGCGCACGAACAGCGGATCGCCGAGATGTTCGCGCAGCCGCTTCAGCGCATGGCTGGTCGCCGGCTGGCTGAGCCCCAGATGATCGGCCGCGCGGCTAATATTGCGCGCCGCATAGATCGCGTCGAACACCCGGAGCAGGTTGAGGTCGAGATTACGTATATTCATGCTGCGAATAGCTTCCATCATGAATATGAAGTTCGCAATAGGGCGGCGGGCCCATAGCCTTGTGCCGGTGATTTGGTGGGGGCGTGCCGGGGGTCCGGCACAACGAAACGGGGGGCGCCGCATGTCGTCGAAGAACGTCTGCACGCGGCCGCGCCGCCATTTGCGTGGCGCCGCTGTCGCCCTGACATCCTTGCCGATGCTGTGGCCGGTGGCCCCCGCTGCGGCGGTCGATTGGGATCTGCCCGGTCCGGGCGACTGGTTTGTCGGCGGCAACTGGGATCCGGCGGGCGTCCCGGGCCCCGGCGACACGGTCGACATCGACAATGGCGGCACCGCAACGATCGCCGCGCCGGGTGCGACATCGAACGATGCCAATATCGGCCTGACCCTCGGCAATAGCGGCGCTGTCATTGTCGGGGGCGCGGGCAGCTGGACCAATAGCAGCATCATCCTGGTCGGCAATGCCGGTACCGGCGCGCTGACCATCGATACCGGCGGCACCGTCAATTCCTTCTCGACCCGCCTCGGACAGACGGCCACCGGCATCGGCACCCTCACGCTCGATGGCGCCGGCACGACGCTTGACAGCACCGGCGATCTGCTTGCCGGCGTTGCCGGCCAGGGCACGATCGACATTCTCAATGGCGCCACGGCGAGCGGCGGCATTTTCTGGATCGGCCTCGGGGCCAGCAGCACCGGCATCGTCAACATCGATGGCGCGGGCTCGAACTGGACAGGCGTGACTCTCACCTATGTCGGCGAGGATGGCGATGGCACGCTCACCATCACCGATGGCGGTGCGGCCAGCAATTCCGGCGGCTTCATCGCCTTCGGCGCCGGCAGCACCGGGGCGGCGACCGTCGACGGGGCGAACTCCCTCTGGACCAATAATGGCGACCTCCATGTCGGACGCAGCGGCACCGGCACGCTCGATGTCACGGCGGGCGGCACCGTCACCAGCACCAACGGCCGCATCGGTACTTTCGCGGCCGGCACCGGCACCGCCGTGATCGACGGCGCGGGTTCCGCCTGGACGATCGCCGGCGATCTCACGGTCGGCCAGGCCGGATCGGGCGTGCTGACGCTCGCCAATGGCGCAGCGGTCACAGTCAATGGCGGCGCCGGCACCGTCAACATCGCCAGCAATGGCGGCTCGGCCGGCACGCTCAACATCGGCGCCGCCTCGGGCGGCGCGGCCGTTGCGGCCGGCACGCTCGATGCCGCATCGCTCGTCTTCGGCACGGGCACGGGCGAACTGGTGTTCAATCACACCGGCCTCGGTCTTGTTTTCGGCGCCGGAATTTCGGGCGCCGGCGCCGTCACGGTCGAGAACGGCGTCACCGTGCTGACGGCGGCGGCCGATCATACCGGCGGCACCACGATTTCCGGCGGCACGCTGCAGGCCGGCAATGGCGGCACCACCGGCGCGCTTTCGGGCAATCTTCTCAACAGCGGCATCTTCACGATCGACCGCTCCAACGTCTACACCTGGAGCGGCGTGATGACGGGCGCCGGCGACTTCAACCATCTCGGCGCCGGCACGACCACACTGACCGGCAACAGCATCGCCTTTGCCGGCGCCACCGCGGTCGATGCCGGAACGCTGATCGTTAACGGCCAGCTCGGCGGCATGCTGAGTGTCGGCGCGGCGCGTCTGGGCGGCACCGGCACGGTCGGACAGACCGCCCTCGGCAACGGCGCCACCATCGCGCCCGGCAATTCGATCGGTGCACTGAATGTAGCGGGCGATATCGATTTCGCGGCCGGCGCGACCTATGAGGTCGAGGTCGATGACGGCGGCAACACCGCCGGCGTCAACAACGACTGGATTCACGCAACCGGCGCCGCCACCATCGACGGCGCCGCCATGGTGACGGTGCTGCCTGAAAACGGCACCGATGACGGTTCCACCTATGTGCCGGGCACGATCTACACGATCCTGACTGCCGATGGCGGCGTCACCGGCACCTTCGGCGGCGTCACCGACAGCTTTGCCTTTCTGAATTCCCTGCTCTCCTACGACGCCAACAATGTCTATCTGACGCTGATCTCTTCGGCGGCCTTCCAGGATGCGGCGCGGACGCCGAACCAGTTCAACACCGCCGGCGCCGCCGAAAGCCTCGGCGCCGGCAATCCGATCCATGATGCGATCCTGCCGATGACCGAAGCCGATGCGCGCGCCGCCTTCGATGCGCTGTCGGGCGAAATTCATGCAACGGGCCGCCTCAACGCCTTCCATGTCATGCGCCAGATCCGCGAAGCGGTGCTGGCGCGGCTGCGCGCGGTCTTGCCGGGCCCGGCCGATGGCGCGCCTCCCGCCAGCGGCATCGCACCGGTCGGCGCCGGCCTCTGGGCGCATGTCTTCGGCGCCTGGGGTTCGGCCGACGGCAACGGCAATCACGCCGCGGTCGATCGCGACTGGGCGGGTTTCGTCGGTGGCGTCGATCGCGAATTCGGCGCCGCGAGCCGCGCCGGCCTGGCGCTCGGCTACAGCCGCTCGGGCTTCGATGTCGATGCCCGCGCCTCCTCCGGCGACAGCGAAAATTTCCACATCGCCGGCTATGCCGGCACGAAGCGGGGCAACCTGGCGCTCAACGGCGTCGTCGCCTGGAGCCACGGGTCGGTCGACACCGAACGCACCGCAACCGTCGGTGGACTGACGAACCGGCTGACGGCGGGCTACAACGCGCAATTGTTCGAGGCGGCGATCGATGCCGGCTTCGATGTGGCGACGGATTTCGCCCTGCTGACACCCTTTGCCGGTTTCGCGGTCGTGCATGCCGAGACCGACGGCTTCACCGAGAGGGGCGGTCCGGCCGCGCTCACCGTCGCCGGCGCCAGCGACACGGTCGGCATCGCCACGCTCGGCCTGCGCGCCCGCCGCGCCATGCCGGGCGGCAGCCTGCATGGCGCGCTGGCCTGGCGTCATGCCTTCGGCGATACCGATCCGGCGATCGATGCGGCCTTCGCCACCGCGCCCGCGACGCGCTTCACCGTCCATGGCGTGCCGCTGGCGAAGAACGCGCTGGCGCTCGATCTCGGTCTCGACCGCGAGCTGGCCCCGGGCACGAGCGTCTCTTTCGGCTATGCCGGCGAATATGCCTCCGGCGCCCGCGACCATGGCCTGAAGGCGGAGCTGCGAATCGCCTTCTGAGGAAATTGCCGCCCGGCGAGGCGGCCGAAACGCCGGGGATAAGTTTTTTTCGGCCGCCGGCGCATCTCGAAGCGGGGATAAGTCCACTTATCCCC
>JAUXOE010000187.1 GCA_030682415.1 Parvibaculum sp. | reverse complement strand
AATTTGCATTCTGACATGTTGGTGCCAAACATGCGCGCGCCGCGAAAGCTCGAATTTTCCTTGCCGACCGGCGCCGACGCGCCGCGACGAATGACGGCACCGCGCCTGAGATCGGCGCCTTCGAGCTGCGCACCTTCAAGCTGGGCATTTTCGAACTGCGCACCACGCAGATCGGCGCGGGCGAAGTTGGTGCGCGTCAGATTGGCCGCGTCGAAATTGGCACTGAACAGATTGGTGCCGGCGAAATGCGAGTCTTCAAGATCGGCATCTGTGAAATCGCAGCCGATGAAGTGCCCATGCGAGAAATTGAGGTTACGGAAATCAAGCCCCGAGAGGTCGCACTCCTTCATGATCACGCACCAGCCGTTGGGAACGCCTTTCAGATAGCGCGTGTGAAGGTCGTTCAGTCGCTTCAGTGCTTCCTGACTGATGCGGCGGCCGATAATGGCATGGGGCTCGCTCGCCGGCTTGCGCTCCGGCGCGGGCTCCAGCTCGATCGCGACCATGCGCGGTGCATTGCTCAAGCTCTCGGACATGGACAAAATACCTTACGCACAAATCGCCGCGCATGAAGGGCGGCCGCCAACCCGGATTGCCAAGCTAGAGCGGAGCTTTTCACATTTGCTTAATAATGGCGGGCATTCGAAGGAAAACCACAAAATCGGGGTTTTTCTCTTGTGCCGCCGTGAGACGCGCTTTGACGGGGCCGGGACGGTCAGCCCTGCCAGAAAGGCTCCGCCTCACGGAAGCACCGCCACAGCCGGAGGGCGCCCTTCCAGTCCTTGGCGGCGCGCTTTTCCGACCAGCTGAAAATGCACGCGGCCGCTGCGGCGGTCCTGTTGTCACCCGGCGGGGCGGCAAGCGGCCCATCGAGAATGAGATGCGCGGTCGCGACGTCGTTCAGCCCGCCGAATACATCCTGAAGCTGCGAGAGATGCCGGATATAGGGTTTTGTTGCCCCGGAATCGAAAAGCGATGAAAAAAAATGCAGCCCGTAGCGAAACTTCTTCAAACGCTTTCGCAACTCGTGACGGCTTTCGAGATCGAGCGTCTCGATGTTGCGACCGAGCTTGACGGCGCTGGAGAGCCGGCGATCAAGCGCTTCCACCGCGAAGTCGCGCGCAAGACGCGGCGCCTTGCGCTTGAGGCGCCAGCCACGCCCGGCCAGGAAAAGCCCGTATTCGAGAAGAAACCGCGTGTAGCGGCGCGAGGCGAGCGCCGCCAATGCACGTTCCCACGCCTCTGCACGCGCCGCATCGGCGCGCGCGGCGAGGTGCGACAGCGCCGCGTTGCGCGGCGTCACCGATGCCAGGATTTCACCGACGAAAACGTCGAGGTCGCGTGCGGGTCCAAGTTCGTTGGCGAGCCATTTCGCTTCCTCGGCCAGGCGATCGGCCATGCCGCCCCCGATAGCGGGGCGGAAAATCGCCAGCGCCGAGCGCATGCGGCGCAGGGCAACGCGCATCTGATGCAGCGCTTCGGGCAAATGCGCCTCGACGGTCGCCGTCTCGTTCGACGTCAGATGCACGAGGCAATGACGCAGTACCGCTGCGTAGACATCTTCCAGCGTCGCGTCTTGTGCATGCGTCAGTGTTTCGGCCTTGATGGCCGTGGGCGTCCGCGGACGTAAAAGCGCAAAGCCGCGTTCCGACTTGCTTTCGAAACCGACGCGCAGCGTGGCGATGTCGCTGAGATCGAGCGCAAGGCGGTACAGGCTTTCGGGCGAGCCTTCCTTCAATTCCAGCTCGATTTCGCTGACGGCCAGCTCTTTTGCCGCGCCGGCCCGCAACGCACCCTTGTCGAGCGCCAACTCGATGACATCGCCGTCGAGTGTTTCGAGGCACTGAACGGTACGGCGGATATCGCTAACAAGGCGCGGCGCAATCGGATTGCCGTTTGCGAGCTTCTGGATGCGGGACTTCAGACTGGCAGGCAGCTTGTTGAGATCGGGACCGACGGCACCACGCGGCAGCCGCGCTTCATATTCGCCGGTGTCGCGCGCCAGCGCACCCGTCTTGTCGCCCGAATGACCGGTATCGGTCTTCAAAGTCTGCAGGCAGGCACCGCCCGACTGGCGCAGGCGCAACGCAAACCCGTGATCGCCCAGCGCCAGATTATCGGTGTCGAAATAAGTCGAATGCAGATGTTTGCCGCTGGCGCGCCCGCGCTTGAGCCGCGCCAGAGCTGGCGCACGCCTCACCCGCTCCAACTCGGCCGGCTCGCAGACGAGTTTCAGTTCAATTTCGCGGTCAGACATTCAGTTTCAGCCTCGCGCCACGCCCAAGGGTCCGGAACTCACTCCTCTACGCAGGCGGGTGCATTCTGCCGGTCGGCATCCGGCCGCGCAATTGTCACATTCGGCGTTGTGGCGCGTCATGCGGACGCTGCGACATTTATCCACAGAAGCAGTGGCGTGTCCGCGGCAGCGACACACCATATCTGGATTCTGTGTAGTTCAGAGACGGACCGGCACGCCGGCGGCCGCCATATGCGCCTTGGCCTCGCCGATCGTGTGTTCGCCGAAATGGAAAATCGAGGCGGCCAGGACCGCGCTTGCATGGCCATCGCGGATCCCCTCGACCAGGTGGTCGAGGGTGCCGACGCCGCCCGAAGCGATGACCGGCACGGTGACCGCGTCCGAA
>JAUXOE010000180.1 GCA_030682415.1 Parvibaculum sp. | reverse complement strand
GTGCGGCTCGCAAGCGACAAGCGCTAGTGCCGTTTCCTTTTCGCGGCGGCTGGTTTGGTTTTTGGAGCCGCCTTGCGGGCGCTTGTCTTGCTCTTTGCGGCCGCGCTGGCCTTGCGGGGCTTTGCCGCCGCGGCCCCTTTGCCAGGGCGGCGTTTGAAGAGTTCCTTCAGATATTGTCCGGTGTAGGAGCGCGGTTCAGCCGCGACATCTTCCGGCGTGCCCGCCGCGACGATCTCGCCGCCGCCGTCTCCGCCCTCCGGGCCGAGGTCGAGCAGCCAGTCGGCAGTCTTGATGACTTCGAGATTGTGTTCGATGACGACAACCGTATTGCCACTGTCGACCAGTTCATGCAGCACTTCGAGCAGCTTCGCCACGTCATGGAAGTGGAGACCCGTCGTCGGCTCGTCGAGAATGTAGATCGTGCGGCCGGTCGCGCGCTTCGATAGTTCCTTGGCGAGCTTGATACGCTGAGCCTCACCGCCCGATAGCGTTGTCGCCTGCTGGCCGACCTTGATGTAACCGAGACCAACGCGCTGCAGCACTTCCATCTTGTCGCGCACGGCCGGCACGGCTTTGAAGAACGTCGCAGCCTCGTCGACCGTCATCTCCAGCACATCGGCGATCGATTTGTCCTTGAACTTCACTTCCAGCGTTTCGCGATTGTAGCGATGGCCGTGGCAATTGTCGCACTCGACATAGACATCGGGCAGGAAGTGCATTTCGATCTTGATGACGCCGTCGCCCTGGCACACCTCGCAGCGCCCGCCCTTGACGTTGAAAGAGAAGCGGCCAGGCTTGTAACCGCGAGCGCGGCTTTCCGGCAGCTCGGCAAACCAGTCGCGGATGAAAGTGAAGGCGCCGGTATAGGTTGCCGGATTCGAGCGCGGTGTGCGGCCGATCGGTGACTGGTCGATATCGATGATCTTGTCGAGATATTCGAGACCGAAAATCTCATCGAAAGCGCCGGGATGTTCGCGTGTGTTGTTGAGGCGGCGCGCGACGGCCTTGTAGATCGTTTCGATCAGCAGTGTCGACTTTCCGCCGCCCGAGACGCCGGTGACGCAGGTGAAGACGCCAAGCGGAATTTCGGCGGTCACATTCTTGAGATTGTTTTCCTTTGCGCCGGTGACCTTCAGCCACTTGCCGTTGCCGCTGCGGCGCTCCGCCGGTACTTCGATCTGGCGAAACCCGGTGAGATACTGCCCGGTCAGACTGTCGGGCGCGGCCATGATGTCGTCGACAGTGCCCTCGGCCACGACTTCGCCGCCATGAATACCGGCGCCGGGACCCATGTCGACCACATGGTCCGCAACACGAATCGCATCCTCGTCGTGCTCAACGACAATGACTGTATTGCCGAGGTCGCGCAGCCGCTTCAGCGTTTCGAGCAGGCGGTCATTGTCGCGTTGATGCAGGCCGATCGACGGCTCGTCGAGCACATAGAGCACGCCGGTCAGGCCCGAACCGATCTGGGAGGCGAGGCGAATGCGCTGGCTCTCGCCGCCCGACAATGTCCCTGAGTTGCGCGATAGGGCCAGATATTCCAGGCCGACATTGTTGAGGAAGTGCAAGCGTTCGCGGATTTCCTTCAACACACGGCCGGCGATCTCGTTCTGCTTCGCGGTCAGATGCTGGTCGAGATCGGAGAACCAGCGGTTCGCTTCGCGGATCGACATTTGCGACACTTCGCCGACATGCAGTTTTGCGATCTTGACCGACAGCGCTTCCGGTTTCAGGCGGAAGCCGCCGCAAGCGTCGCAATTCGTGATGCCCTGGAAGCGTTCGATTTCCTCGCGGGCCCAGGCGCTGTCCGTTTCGCGCCAGCGCCGCTCCAGATTGGGAATGACCCCTTCGAAGGGCTTCTTCGTTTTGTAGGAGCGCATTCCGTCGTCATAGGCAAAGGTCACGACCTCTTCGCCCGAGCCGTAGAGCACGACATTCTGTGCTTCCTCCGGCAGTTGCGACCACGGCACCGTCATCGAAAACTTGTATTGTTTCGCCAGCGCCATCAGCGTCTGCGTGTAGTAGGGCGAAGTCGATCGCGACCAGGGCGCTATTGCCCCCTTCTTCAGTGACAAGCCGTGATCCGGCACCACGAGGTCGGGATCCATATAGAATTGAGTGCCGAGGCCATCACAGGCGGGACAGGCACCGAATGGATTGTTGAAGGAGAAGAGCCGCGGCTCGATCTCGTCGATGGTGAAGCCCGATACCGGGCAGGCGAAGCGCGAGGAGAAAATAATGCGTTCGGCCGTCTCGCCCTTCTTGGTATCGGCCATCTCGACCACGGCGATACCGTCTGCCAGCCCCAGCGCGATTTCGAAACTGTCGGCCAGCCGGTTGCCGAGGTCGGGGCGCACAACGATGCGGTCCACCACCACGTCGATATCGTGCTTGATCTTCTTGTTGAGGTCCGGCACGTCGGCGATCTCGTGGAAGGCGCCGTCGACCTTGACGCGCTGGAATCCCTTCTTCTGCAGCTCGGCGAATTCCTTGCGGTATTCGCCCTTGCGTCCGCGCACGATCGGCGCCAGCAGGAAGAGTCGCGCGCCCTCGGGCAGCGCCGTCACGCGGTCGACCATCTGGCTGACGGTCTGGCTCTCGATGGGCAGGCCGGTTGCCGGCGAATAGGGGATGCCGATGCGCGCCCAGAGCAGCCGCATATAGTCGTAGATCTCGGTCACCGTGCCGACCGTCGAGCGCGGATTGCGCGAGGTGGTTTTCTGCTCAATGGAGATGGCGGGCGAGAGGCCGTCGATCTGGTCGACATCCGGCTTCTGCATCATTTCGAGGAACTGCCGTGCATAGGCCGAGAGGCTCTCGACATAGCGGCGCTGGCCCTCGGCATAGATCGTGTCGAAGGCAAGCGACGACTTGCCCGAGCCCGAAAGCCCGGTGATCACGATAAGCTTGTCGCGCGGCAGCTCGACGCTGACATTGCGCAGATTGTGTTCGCGCGCCCCGATCACACGGATCAGGCGGTGTTGCGTGTCGGGCGCGACGGCGGGTTTGGGGGCACGGGTCATGCGAGGGAACTCTGGGGAGGCGTCATCCGGCGGTCCGGCCTGACGGGTACGGTGTCGGGATCATCTATGTAGGGCGGCTGCCGCCGCTTCAAGGGCCATATTCGGATGTCGGAAAAGAATCACATGGGACCAGAATTCAGCTTGCCATGAAGATTGGCTTATGAGAACATAATAAGAACAAATAGGCCGTCCGGGAAGCGGAGAGGCGACAGATGGGGATTGCGTTTGATACGCTTGGATTTTCCGAGCGGCTGCAAACCGCCGGAGCCTCCACACAGCTCGCCGACGAGCATGCAAGACTGGCACGTGACATGATTATCGCCGATCTGGTGACTAAGGAAGATTTGCGGGTGGCGATGGCCCACCAGACGATTCAATTTGGTGCGATTATCGCCATTACGGCAGGCCTGCTTTTCGCCGCTATTTCTTTCATCGTTTGATCCACAGGTTTTTTATCGGGTGCGCTGGTTTGCGACCGCTGTCGCGGTTAGGGTCCGGCGCAAGAACAGTTCCAGCGCGAGGGCAAGAACATGGCAGGCAGCGTCAACAAGGTGATCCTGGTCGGCAATCTGGGTGCGGACCCTGAAATCCGCCGTACGCAGGACGGCCGTCCGATCGCCAATCTCAGGCTCGCGACCTCGGAAAGCTGGCGCGACAAGAACACCGGCGAGCGCCGCGAAAAGACCGAGTGGCACCGCATCGTCGTCTTCAACGAAGGCCTCTGCAAGGTCATCGAGCAATATGTCAAAAAGGGTGCCAAGCTCTACATCGAAGGCGCGTTACAGACGCGCAAATGGACCGACCAGTCAGGCGTCGAAAAATATTCGACCGAGATCGTGCTGCAGGGCTTCAACTCGACCCTGACGATGCTGGATGGCAAGGGCGGCGGCGGTTCATCCTCTGGCGGTGATTACGGCGGCGGCAGCAGTTCCGACGATTTCGGTGGCGGTTCTGGCGGCGGCGGACGCGGCAATTTCACCCAGGACCTCGACGACGAAATTCCGTTCTGAAGGACCGGTGCGGGCTTCAGGCGATGGATCTCTTTCACGTCCTCGAATATCTGCACATTCTCGGCGCCATGGTTCTTTTCGGAACCGGGCTCGGAATCGCCTTCTTCATGTATATGGCCGACCGCAGCGGCGATGTCGCGCTGATTGCCGGAACGGCGCGGATCGTCGTCATTGCCGATTTCGTTTTCACGGCGACCGCCGTCATCGTTCAGCCGGTCACCGGCCTTGCGATGGTCATGCTGTCGGGCCATACGCTCGACGAAAGCTGGATTGTGTTGAGTCTCGCGCTTTTCGTGATGGTCGGCTTGTTGTGGCTTCCGGTCGTCTGGATGCAGAACGAAATGCGCAAGATGGCCGTTGCCGCACGTGACGATGGGACGGCGCTGCCCGCCCGTTATCGGCGCTACATGCGCCTCTGGTTCTGGATGGGCTGGCCGGCCTTTTTCGGCGTACTGGCGATCCTCTATCTGATGGTGGAGAAGCCGCAAGTCTGGTAGTCGGTCATATCCGGCAGCGCTTCAATTCGCGGTTCTGTGCCGCCGTTTCTGCCAGCCCAAGCGGGTCATTTTCTCGATTTCCAGTATGATGAAAAGCGCGATGCCAACGGCGACAATCACCAGACCGTCCGTGAAGGCGACCGGTGCTGTGTCGAATGGCAGCACCATGAATGGTGCATAGGTGAAGGTGAACTGCAGCACGATGACGGCGGTAACGCCGGCGAGAACAGCGGGCGTTCCGAAAATGCCTCGCAGCGTCAGCGAACCGCCATGCACATAGCGCACACTGAACAAGTAGAAGATTTCCATCACGACAATCGTGTTGACGACCATGGTCCGGGCGACTTCGTTGGACAGGCCGCGGTCGATCGCCCAGGCGAACATGCCGAAGGCGCCGAACAGGAACAAGATCGAGATGAAAACGATCCGCCAGATGACGTCGCCGCGTAAAATCGGTTCGTCGGCCGGGCGCGGCTTCTGCCGCATGGTGCCGGGTTCCGTGGGTTCGAAGGCAAGCACCATGGCAAGCGCCACCGAGCTCACCATGTTGACCCAGAGGATCTGAACCGGCGTGATCGGCATTTCGAGGCCGGCCAGGATTGCAAAAACGATTGTCATCGATTCCCCGCCATTGATCGGCAGCAGGAAGAGGATGGTCTTCTTCAGATTGTCGTAGACCGTCCGGCCCTCGCGTATGGCCGCAACGATCGATGCGAAATTGTCGTCGGCCAGCACCATTTCGCTCGCTTCCTTGGCAGCTTCGGTACCTTTCTGTCCCATAGCAACGCCGACATCGGCGCGCTTGAGCGCCGGCGCGTCGTTGACGCCATCCCCGGTCATGGCCACGGTCAGGCCGTCGGCCTGCAATGCCTCAACCAGGCGCAGCTTGTGTTCGGGTGTCGTGCGGGCGAAGACCTGCGTCTCCAGCGCCGCTTTCCGGAGCGCCTGGTCATCCATCTTTTCGAGGTCGCTGCCCGTCAGGACATGTGGATCCTCGGCAATGCCGAGCGCGATGGCGATTGCCTTCGCGGTGAGTGCGTGGTCGCCGGTAATCATGACGACGCGGATTCCAGCCATCGTGCAGGCCTTGACCGCCTCGATTGCTTCCGCGCGCGGGGGGTCGATAAAACCGACCAGGCCGATCAGCACCAACCCGTCCTGCACATGCCCGGTTTCAACGGTATCGTGATTGGCGGCAACGGATTTCAGCGCGAAGCCCAAGACGCGTTCGCCGCGCGCTGCAAGTTCATCGACCTTGCCATGCCATGTCGCACGGTCGATCGGGATGACGCCGCTTTCTGTGAGCAGTCCGTCCGCCATGTCGATCAGACGTTCGGGGGCGCCCTTGACGAGTATCGCTCTCTTGTTGCCCCCCGCGCTATCGTTGGCCTCGTGCAATGTCGCCATGAACTTGTAGGTCGAGTCGAAGGGAATCGCGTCGAGGCGCTCTCTCGCCTTGCGCCGGTCTGCGGGGCTTTCGCCAGCCTTCATTGCCAGCACCAGAAGAGCGGCCTCCATCGGATCGCCCGTCGCGACCCAGCCACCGGCTTGCTCAGCGACTTCTGCATCGTTGCAGAGAGCCGCGACTTCCAGAATTGCGGCGAGAGATGGCGGGTAGGGCGCATTCACCGTCGCACCATCTCTTGTCAGTTCGCCCTCCGGGGAATAGCCAGCGCCGGATGCCAGAATCAGGCCGTCTGTTGTAACCACCGAACGCGCGGTCATTTCGTTGCGGGTCAGCGTCCCCGTCTTGTCGGAACAAATGACAGAGACCGCTCCCAGGGTTTCGACGGCCGGCAAGCGCCGAATGATCGCCTTGCGCGCCGCCATCCGTTGCACACCGATTGCCAGCGTGATCGTCATGATCGCCGGCAGCCCCTCGGGAATGCCCGCCACGAAGAGACCGACGACCGCCATGAACGCGTCGGCCAGCGCAAAGTCCGGGCGTTGCAGCGCGATGACGAAGACAAGGGCGGCCACGCCCATCAGCGCATAGGTAATGTGACGCGCGAAGCGATCCATTTGCCGGACCAGCGGTGTTTTCAACTCAACGACGTCAGCGAGCATGCCGCTGATACGACCGAGTTCTGTCTGCGTCGCGGTAGCCACGGCAAGTCCGGCGCCCTGGCCCGAGACCACAATGGTGCCTGAGAAGATCATGGATGTGCGGTCGCCAAGCGCGGCATTGGAGGATACCGGTGCGGTCGATTTTTCGACCGGTACGGATTCGCCTGTGAGCGCCGCCTCGTCCAGCTTGAGATTCTTCGCGCGCAGCAGACGAAGGTCGGCCGGCACCCGGTCGCCGGCTTCGACAAGGACGAGATCGCCCGGCACCACTTCATCGGCCTTGATGATGGTCTTGCGCCCGTCGCGCAGCACCGTTGCCTCGGGGTCGATCATGCTGCGGATGGCTTCCAGCGCGTCTTCGGCCTTGCCCTCCTGAAAGAAGCCAATGGCGGTGTTGACGATGACGACAGCGAAAATGACGGCTGCGTCGATCGTATGCCCGATCAGCAGTGCAAGGCCTGCTGCCGCCAGCAGCACATAAATCAACAGGTTGTTGATCTGTCCGGCCAGCCGCTTCAAGGCGCCGCGTCGAACGGCGGTGGCGAGACGGTTGGCCCCGAAGCGCTCGATGCGGATCGCGGCCTCGGCCGCGCTCAACCCGTTCAGGGCACTTGCGAGTTGCGCTGTCGCGTCGTCGATGGACAGAGCGGCCCAGTCGGGGGGCGTCTCGCCCTTGGCCCAAGTATCGGTTTCCGGGATCTGGATGCTGGAGCGGCCTGTGCGCGACATTGATTTTGGGGCCTTGCAGTGGATTTCCGGTCGTGTTCGAGCGGTACTCGGCACGTGACTTCCAACACTACATGATGGCGCGCGTGCGGTGCGTTTTGCAGACAGGACATGTTGCCGCGCACAGGCCGCAACAGGCTTTTCCGGAGCGCTTGGCGGGTGCCGTCACAGGCTTTTGAGAAAGGGCTTTTTTTTCTTTTATTTCAGCATGTTACGGTACGTCTTTTCGCGTCTTTGAAGTTGCCGTGAGAAGGCGTGTCTGGTAGTCTGCCAACCAGTCAGTCAGAGGGATTCGGCGCCTGTCGTCGGCCCTCGTTTTTGTTCCTTTCGAGCGCCCCCGCGATGCGCGATTTCGGCCCATGCGGCAGCGCTCTCAACGTCAGAAAAACACTTGTCCGATACTCAAGACAACGACATTCCGGGTAACGAGCCGGGCCCGGACGGCAATACCGATGTGGAAAACAGCCTGAACGGCGGCGGTTCGCGTCCGCCGGCCGGCGGCGCGGCGGGCGGCCTTCCGCCGGAGCGTGACGTTTCCCCGATCGCCATCGAAGACGAGATGCGCAGCTCCTATCTCGATTACGCAATGAGCGTGATCGTCAGCCGGGCGCTGCCCGATGCGCGGGATGGCCTCAAACCCGTCCATCGCCGCATCCTCTTTTCGATGAATGAGAACGGCTACGACTGGAACAAGCCCTATCGCAAGTCGGCGCGCGTCGTCGGTGACGTCATCGGTAAATATCATCCGCATGGCGACCAGTCGATCTATGACGCGCTGGTGCGCATGGCGCAGGAATTCTCGATGCGCCTGCCGCTGCTGGACGGGCAGGGCAATTTCGGCTCGGTCGACGGCGATCCGCCGGCCGCCATGCGTTACACCGAAGTGCGTATGGCCAAGACCGCTCATGCGCTGCTCCGCGACATCGACAGAAACACGATCGACTTCAAGGACAATTACGACGGCTCCGAGCGCGAGCCGGTCGTTCTGCCGGCCGAATTTCCGAACCTTCTGGTCAACGGCGCCGGCGGCATCGCCGTCGGCATGGCGACCAACATCCCGCCGCACAATCTCGGCGAGGTGATCGATGCCTGCATCGCGCAGATCGACAATCCCGAGATCACCGTCGATGAACTGATCGAACATGTACCGGCGCCCGATTTTCCGACCGGCGGCATCATGCTCGGCCGTCAGGGCGCGCGCTCGGCCTATCATCTCGGCCGCGGCTCGGTCGTCGTCCGGGGCCGGGTCGACATTGAGGAAGTGCGCAAGGACCGCCAGGCGCTGGTCATCACCGAGATTCCCTATCAGGTCAACAAGGCCTCAATGGTCGAGAAGATCGCCGAGCTGGTGCGCGAAAAGCGCATCGAGGGCATTTCGGACCTGCGCGACGAATCCGACCGCAACGGCATGCGCGTCGTGGTGGAGCTGCGCCGCGACGCGGTGCCCGATGTGGTGCTGAACCAGCTCTACCGCTTCTCGCCGCTCCAGCAGAGCTTTGGCTGCAACATGCTGGCGCTCGACCATGGCCGCCCGGAGCTGATGAACCTCAAACAGTTCCTGGCCATTTTCATTGCCTTCCGTGAGGAAGTGATTTCGCGGCGCACCAAGTTCGAGCTCACCAAGGCGCGCGATCGGGCCCATGTGCTGGTCGGCATGGCCATCGCGGTCGCCAATATCGACGAGGTGATCCAGCTCATCCGCACCGCGCCCGATCCGGCGGCGGCGCGCGAGCGCCTGATGGCGCGCGACTGGCCGGCCGCCGATATCTCGCCGCTGATTGCGCTTATCGACGATCCGCGTCACCGCCTGTCGGATGAAGGCACGACGCGCATGTCCGAGGAACAGGCGAAAGCCATTCTCGAATTGCGCCTGCAGCGTCTCACGGCGCTTGGCCGCGACGAAATCGGCGACGAGCTCAAGGGGCTCGGCGAGAAGATTTCGGACTATCTTGACATTCTGCGCTCGCGGGAACGCGTGCTCACCATCATGCGCGATGAGCTGCTGGCGATGAAGTCGGAATTCGCCACGCCGCGCCGCACCGAAATCATCGAGTCGGAATCCGACTTCGAAGACGAAGACCTCATCCAGCGCGAAGACATGGTCATCACCGTCAGCCATCACGGCTATATCAAACGTGTGCCGCTTTCGACCTATCGGGCGCAGCGCCGCGGCGGCAAGGGCCGATCCGGCATGTCGACGCGCGATGAGGATTTCGTTACCCGCCTTTTCGTCGCCAACACGCATACGCCGGTGCTGTTCTTTTCGTCCACCGGCATGGTCTACAAGCTCAAGGTCTGGCGCCTGCCGCAATCGACGCCACAGGCGCGCGGCAAGGCGATGATCAATATATTGCCGCTGAAGCAGGGCGAGACCATCACCACCATCATGCCGCTGCCCGAAGACGAGAGTAAGTGGGATGAGCTGTTTGTGATGTTTGCGACGAAGAGCGGCGGCGTTCGGCGCAACAAGCTTTCCGATTTCATCCAGATCAATCGCAGCGGCAAGATCGCGATGAAGCTCGAGGACGAAGGCGACAGCATCATCGGCGTACAGATATGCACTGAAAATGACGATGTGCTGCTGACGGCGGCGGGTGGGCGTTCGGCGCGCTTCCCGGTGTCGGAAGTACGCGTCTTTGCCGGCCGCACCTCCACCGGCGTGCGCGGCATCCGGCTCGATGAAGGCGACGAGGTCATCGGCATGACGATCCTGCGCCATGTCGAAGTGACGTCGGCGGAGCGCGAGGCCTATTTGAAGCAGGCGGCCGCCATGCGTCGGGCGACGCTGGGCGACATTTCGGTCGATGACGGCCCGTCGAAGACCGACGAGGAAGACGCCGACGACGCGGCGATCGAGGACCTCACCCTGACCACCGAGCGTTATGCCGAGCTTGGCGCCAAGGAACAGTTCGTGCTCGCCGTCACCGAGAAAGGTTTCGGACGCCGTTCCTCCTCCTATCGCTATCCGGCCAAGGGTCGCGGCGGCAAGGGCGTCATCGCGATGGATATCGGCGCGCGCAATGGCAGGCTGATTGCCTCCTTCCCGGTTGAAGACGACGACCAGATCATGCTGGTCACCGATGCCGGCCAGCTCATTCGCTGCCCGGTCCATGACATCTCGATCCAGGCGCGCGGCACGCAGGGCGTCACCGTCTTCCGCACCGCCGCCGACGAGCGTGTCGTCTCGGTCGAGCGGGTCGAGGAAAGTGCCGACAGCGAAGCCGGCGACGAGCAGGAATAGAACATATGGCGCGCATCGGACTTTATCCCGGCACATTCGACCCGATGACCAATGGCCATCTCGATATCATCCGCCGCGCTCTGACGCTGGTCGATCATCTGGTGGTCGCGATCGGCGTCAATGCCACCAAAACACCGCTGCTGACGCTTGAGGAACGCTTCGCGCTGATCGAGGCCGAGGCCGCGCCGCTGGCAAAGGCGGCGGGCGCACGGGTCAGCACGGCTTCCTTTTCCGGCCTTGTCGTCAATGCGGCCGACGAGGCGGGTGCCAGCGTCATCATCCGCGGCTTGCGCGGCGCCGTCGATTTCGAGTACGAAACCCAGATGGTCGGCATGAACCGCGTGATGAACCCGAAAGTCGAGACGGTTTTTCTGGCCGCTTCGCCCGAAACACAGTTCATCTCCTCGACGCTGGTGCGCCAAATCGCCTCGATGGGCGGGGATATCCTGCCCTTCGTGCCCAGGCGCGTCGCCGACAAGGTGCTGGCGCGCATGGCCGAAAAGAAATAACCGTCGATAGAAGCAGTCATGAGAAACGGGAGTATCCCATGCGTAGACTGACGACCGCGCTGATCGCGCTTCTGGCCCTTGCCGGCCTTTCGGGAAAGGCCTTCGCGCTCGATCCTGAAAACACCATCTATCTCGATCTCAAGGATGGCCGCGTCGTCATCGAGCTGCTGCCCGAGGTGGCGCCGCGCCATGCCGAACGCATCAAGACGCTGGCGCGCGAGGGCTTTTACGACGGCATCGTCTTTCACCGCGTCATCGAGGGCTTCATGGCCCAGACCGGCGACCCGACCGGCACCGGCATGGGCGGTTCCTTTCTCGACGATCTCCGGGCCGAGTTTTCGCACAATGAAAGCTTCACGCGCGGCGCGCTCGGCATGGCGCGTTCGGCAAGCCCCAACAGCGCCAACAGCCAGTTCTTCATCGTCTTCGACGATGCGAGCTTCCTCGACGGTCAGTACACGCTTTTCGGCCGCGTCGTCGAGGGCATGGAATTTGTCGACAACATTACACGCAAGGACCCGGAAGTGCCGGGTCCTGTCGACAAGATCGTGAAGATGCAGGTCGCCGCCGACGCTCAACAGTAAAACGAAATCGAGAGATACATGACCGATATCAAGGATCCCGAAAACACGCTGATCATGGAAATCCCGCACGGGAAAGTCGTGATCGAGCTCAGGCCCGATCTCGCGCCGAAGCATGTCGCCCGCATCAAGGAACTGGCACGCGAAGGTTTCTACGACGGCATCGCCTTTCACCGCGTCATCGACGGCTTCATGGCCCAGGGCGGCGATCCGACCGGCACCGGCTCGGGCGGTTCGGGCAAGAAGCTGCCGGCCGAATTCTCGAAGGAACCGCATGTCCGCGGCACCTGTTCGATGGCCCGCACGCAGGACCCCAACAGCGCCGATTGCCAGTTCTTCATCTGCTTCGGCGACACCTCCTTCCTTGACGGGCAATACACCGTCTGGGGCCAGGTGGTTTCGGGCATGGATGCCGTCGACAAGATCAAGCGCGGTGAACCGGTGCGCGATCCCGACCGCATTGTCTCGATGCGCGTCGCGGCGGATGCGGCGTA
>JAUXOE010000102.1 GCA_030682415.1 Parvibaculum sp. | reverse complement strand
CTCTTCGGCTACACCGACACCAGCCAGGACCCGCGCGAGGAGGATCCCGAAAGCCCCTGGCTGACGACCTATGAAGGCCCGCTGCCCGGCATAAGGCCCATCTGCATGATGGGAACCTGGCCGACGCCGTGGACGGACGATCTGAAAGCGCGCGGCTTCGAAGTGCCCGCCGACATCCGCTACGCCTATGGCCATCGCGCGCCGGGCCCCGAATATGAGGACGGCGCGGCGGTGCCCCGCCCGCTTGTCTATCCGGCGGACGTCGACGACACGGCGTTCCTGACCAACCGCCTGATGGAGTTCATCGGCGAATCCGAAAAGCCTTTCATCGCGCATCTGTCGCTCTTGCGCCCGCACCCGCCTTTCGTTGCGCCGGAGCCTTACAATGCGATGTACGACCCGCAGGACGTGCCTGGCTTTGCGCGGCAGGCAACGCCTGAAGCCGAAGCGGCGCAGCATCCCTGGCTCGAACACCAGCTCGGCCGCAGGCTTTTCCGCGCGCCGGCCGACGAGAAAAAGCTCCGCCGGCTGAAGGCCGTCTATTACGGGCTGATGTCGGAAGTCGATGCCGCGCTCGGCCGTGTTTTCGATTTCCTGAAGCGGACCGGCCGCTGGGACAACACGCTGATCGTCTTCACCTCCGACCACGGCGAACAGATGGGCGACCGCTGGCTCTTGGGCAAATGCGGCTGGTTCGACGCTTCGTATCATATTCCGCTGATTGTCCGCGACCCGCGCCCTGCCGCCGACGCCACGCGCGGGCGCATCGTCGATCAGTTCACGGAGAATGTCGACATCATGCCGACCATGCTCGATTTCATCGGCGCCGAGACGCCGGTGCAATGCGACGGCAAATCGCTGATGCCCTTCCTGACGACGACCCGCACGCCCGAAAACTGGCGCAAGGAAGCGCATTGGGAATATGATTTCCGCGATCCGGCCGACGACAGCGCCGAGAAACGTCTCGGCCTGACGCTGCATCAATGCACGATGAACGTGATCCGCGACGCGAAATACAAATATGTTCACTTCACGCATCTGCCGCCGCTCTTTTTCGCTCTCGAAAAGGACCCGCATGAATTCGACAATCGCGCGGGCGACCCCGACTACCTGCCCCTGATGCTCGAATATGCGCAAAAGCTGCTCTCCTGGCGGATGAACCACGACGAACAGACGCTGACCCATATCGCGCTGACCGACGACGGACCCGTGGCGCGCAAGGCGGCGCGCTATTGATCCGTGAGCGGATTTTAAAGGCTGCGGAAAGGCCGAGGATAAGTCATTTGTGACAGTTTCGTGACAGCCGAAAACGGCTGCAGACCCCCCTCTGTCACAAAACTGTCAAAAAACTGTCACAAATGGAATTGGCGGCGACTTATTCCCGGGACTGACCGCACTTATCCCCGCTGGAGCGCGATTGACGGCGACGAATTCGGAGACGATCCGAGAGACGCGCGCGGAGACCGGCACGGTGCTTTTGAAGGGGATGTGTTGTGGGTGCTCTACGGTGCGATCGAGAGGGTGAATTTCGGTGTCCGGATCGGTGCTTTTCGAGGTGATGCGTTGAGGGCTGTGTTCGGTGCGAATTAAGGAGCCGATTTCGGAGCTTTCGATGGTGCGCGTTCGGACCGCAAATATACGAGCCGACCGCCCTCCCGTATTCGCCTTCCCGGGCTTTCGCCCTAAGAGATTCACACATCTTGCGTGCGGCAAGCTCTTTTCTTGCCACCCGCCCCTTGGGAGCGAGTGGGGGGGTGGGGGCCGAAATATAATCCGTTAACAGATTATTTACCGTCATTGCGAGGAACGATAGCGCCGAAGCAATCCAGAGACGACAAACTCGGCACCCGCCGCCTTTGGATTGCTTCGCTGCGCTCGCAATGACGTAGATAGGAAAATTTCGGAAGATGGCGCCTCACCCTTTCCCGCTCCGCACAGGATGACGACCCGCCGTCACGACACCGGCAGGACATCCGGCGGTGCGATGGGGCCGAGCGGCGGCACGGGCGGGAGGTTCCATTTTCCGGCCATCTCGAAGAACCGGTCGAGGATCGCCAGCTTGGTGTCGCCGATCCGGACCGGCGCCGGGTTCCAGTCTACATCGCGCCAGCCGTTCTGCGCCTGTGCGTCGAGATCGTGAACCGGCAGGAAATCCGTCAGCGAAGAAAAGCGCTCGCGGTCGGACGCGTGGCCGCGTTCGCTGTTGAGCGGATAGAACATGACGACCGGAATGCCCATCGCGATGGCCGGCAGCGCACAGTGCAGCAGCGTCGTGACGACAAGCCGGGCGCGCGACCGATAGAGATCAAGAAGGCTTTCCGCCTCGCGCATATTGGCGGCGAAATCGTTCGAACCCGAATAATGCGAGACGAAATTGCAGGGCCCCAGCTCCGGCGGCAACCGGTCGCATATCCGCGCATCGCGCGAGACGACGAAGACCTCGGACTGCGCGTCGCTGGCGACACGGCGCGGCAATGTCAGCGACAGGCAGTGACTGACAAAGGTCTCGACGCCGTGCCCGGCAAGCAGTTGTGCGGTGTAGCTGTCGCGGCAGCCGATGGGCTGGTGGCGCCGATAGAATGCGATGGCCGCATCGGACACCAGCTCCGGACATTGAAACAGCCGGATGTGAAAGCCGAAGAGCAGCGGCGCCAGCTTCGGGTGCGGCGGCCATTCGGCGTCATTGGTCTTGAACCAGCCATTGAGCAATATGCCGACCTCGCCCCCTTCTGCGTCGAGACAGGGCGCCGACATGATTTCGTCGTCACGGTCGATCTCATGGCGATGCGCGACGCCGAAGCGCGACAGCAGCTGCCGGCCGGCAAAGATCTGGACATGGTCGCCGAGATTCTCGGTCGCCACTTTCAGCGACGCAAACGACGCCGGCGCGGCGGCCGGCCCGGTCGGCGGCGCTGACACCGGCAGCATTTCCGCATCGGGACCAAGCACCCGCGCCAGAACCGAGTCCGGGTGCAGCGGTTTGGCCAGCCGTTGGGTCATCTTGTAGACGGGTGTCGTCCAGTCGATCCGGTTTCCGACATCCGCCGCCGGCCT
>JAUXOE010000179.1 GCA_030682415.1 Parvibaculum sp. | reverse complement strand
CGCATCCTGGTCATCGGCTGCTCCGGCGGCGGCAAGTCGACACTCGCCCGCGCGCTGGGCGAGAAACTCGCCCTGCCGGTGGTGCATCTCGACGTGCTGTTCTGGAAGCCGGGCTGGGTCGAAAGTTCCTACGACGAATTCCGGCCGAAGGTTGCCGCCGCGGTGGCCGAGGGCCGCTGGATCGTCGACGGCAATTTTAGCCGCACCTTCGACCTCCGTCTGCCGCGCGCCGACACCATCGTCTGGGTCGACCAGCCGCGTCGCGTCTGCCTGTGGCGCGCCTTCCGCCGTACGCTGACATTGTTCGGCGAAACCCGCCCCGACCTCGCGCCGGGCTGCCCCGAAAAGATCGACCCGGCCTTCTACCGCTTCATCTGGAATTTCAAGAAAACCCACGACGCGATGATCGAGGAGGCGCTGGCCTGCGACGGGGCCCATGCGCGGGTATTCCGTCTACGGAGCGATAAGGAGATCGCGGCCTTTCTGGCCTCGGTCTGACAGCGGGCATTTTCGGCGCGCCGCAAACCGGGGATAAGTTTTATTTATCCCCGTTTTATCCCCGGCCTGAACAGGGTTCCGAAGACGTTTGTGACAGTTTTATGACAGTTTAGTGACAGAGGGGGGTAAAACAGGCAAAAATAGTGTCTTGCTCCGTAGGCGGATATTTTATTCCGCTCTCTTACGCCGCCCTTGCCGTGCCGCCAACCGTCAGCCCGTCGATCCGGAGCGTCGGCTGGCCGACGCCCACGGGCACGCCCTGTCCGCCCTTGCCGCAGGTGCCGATGCCGGGATCGAGCTTCATGTCGTTGCCGATCATCGACACGCGCGTCAGCACATCCGGTCCGTTGCCGATCAGCGTTGCGCCCTTCACCGGCGCGCCGATCTTGCCGTTCTCGATCAGATAGGCCTCGGTGCAGGTAAAGACGAATTTGCCGCTGGTGATGTCGACCTGTCCGCCGCCGAAGGAAACCGCATAAAGGCCTTTCTTCACCGACGAAAGAATTTCGTCCGCCTCGCGATTGCCCGACAGCATGTAGGTGTTGGTCATGCGCGGCATCGGCTGATGCGCGTAGGATTCGCGCCGTCCGTTGCCTGTCGGCGCCATCCCCATCAGGCGCGCATTGAGCCTGTCCTGCATATAACCTTTGAGAATCCCGTCTTCGATCAGCACCGTGCGCGAGGTCGGCGTGCCTTCATCGTCGATCGACAGCGAGCCGCGCCGGTCGGCCAGCGTCCCGTCATCGACCACGGTGACGCCGGGCGCGGCGACGCGCTGACCGAGAAGACCGGCAAAGGCTGACGTCTTCTTGCGGTTGAAATCGCCTTCGAGCCCGTGGCCGATCGCTTCATGCAGCAGAATGCCCGGCCAGCCTGGCCCGAGCACCACATCCATTTCGCCGGCCGGCGCCGGCACCGCCTCGAGATTGATCAGCGCCTGTGCCAGCGCCTTGTTGACCTGGGAGCGCCATTTCAGCGGATCGATGAAGACGTCGTAGCCCATGCGCCCGCCGACGCCCCACGAGCCGGTCTCCTGCCGGTCGCCCTCGCCGGCGACGATGGCGACGTTGAGGCGGACCAGCGGCCGCACGTCGCGCAGCGTCGCTCCGCCGGCGCGGATGATCTCGACCGCCTGCCATTCGCCCGTCATCGAAACCGAAACCTGCCGCACGCGTTTGTCGAGCCCGCGCGCATAGGCGTCGATCTCGGCCAGCAGCTTTGTCTTCTCCTCGAAGCTCTGGCCGCCCAGCGGGTTCTCGTCGGAATAGAGATGCGCGTTGGTGCGGGCAGGGCCGTCGGCAAGCGTGCCGCTATGGCCGCTCTTGACAGCCTGTACGGCGGCGCTGGCGCGCTTCAGGGCGTCCTCGCTGAGTTCGGAGGCATGGGCATAGCCGGTCGCCTCACCGGCCACACAACGAAGGCCAAAGCCCTGGTTCGTGTCGAAGCTCGCGGTCTTGAGACGGCCGTCATCGAAACCCAGCGCCTCCGATTGGCGATACTCCATGAAAAGTTCGCCATCATCGGCCCCGTTCAGCGCCTCGCCGACAAGACCTTCGACGCGGCCTCGATCGAGCCCGGTGCGCTTGAAAAAGAGGTCGTCTGAAGGAGCGCGGCTCATGGCGGAGGATTTCCTTGAGTGAAAACGAGGGTAGGGGCGAGGCCTAGCGTTCGAGCCACGCCTCGACGGGCACCAGCCGGCGCGGCAGGCCCGTAAGGTCGCAACGCACCACCTGCGGCGCGCAGCTATAGAGCGGATACTGCGTCACCTTCAGCGACGCAAGGTCGACCAGAAAAACGCCGTTGATGCGGCCGAACCAAGCATCCCAATCGGTAAACCGCCATTCCTGCCAGCCTGCGGGCGGCGGGCCGACCACATCGCCGACCAGATCGGGATGCGCGGCGCAGAAACCGACGACGCAACGGCCCGGATCGCGTGTATCCAGCCATGGCGCCGCCTCGCAAATGAGTTCAGGCGCCGCGCCGCCATTATGCGGCAGCAGCAGGCCGGCCGAAATCCGGCGGCCGAGATGGAAGTGAATGAGGGCTTCGTCGCGCATCGATCGAGCACCTTTCGGTTGGCAGGCAAAACCACCAATATCCAACCGCCACTGTAGGACATTTCGGCTGCCGGAAAAGGCCTGCCGGCTGGAAATTACGGTCGCGGCCGACAGGACCCATAATCCCCGATTCGGTCGCTTCTTGTGGCAAAACGTCGCAAAAGCCGCCGCACGCTGTGGCCTCTCCCACCGCCGTGACTATACTTCGTTCCGCGAGTCGTCCGTAGCGGCGCTGAGGCGAGATCGCCCGCAGCATAATCGGATGATATCAAGGGATCGGCGTCACGGGGGAATCCGCGGCGAAGCGATGGCGGAACTTGCGGCGGCGGGCGGTTTATGGTTTCTGACGGCCAGATTTGGCCGCCCGGGGGCACGGCTCCGCAATGGGCCGGACTTGGAATTGACTAGCTGGGGAAAAGCATGCGGTTTCTGATTGGTTTTGGCCTCTTCGCGTTCGCTCTTGCGGGCTGGCATTCCGACGGCGGTTTCGTCGCTGCCGCGCTCGCGGGCCAGCCGCACGACGGCGGCCTCGGCTTCCAGGCTTCGGCCTCTTCGGTGATGGACGACATCGTCTGGTTCCACGACTTCCTGCTCTGGATCATCACCATCATCGTCATCTTCGTGACGGCACTGCTGGCCATCGTCGTCCTGCGCTTCAACCGCAAGTCCAACCCGACGCCCTCCAAGACGACCCACAATACGCTGCTCGAAGTCGCATGGACCGTGATCCCGGTGATGATTCTCGTTGTCATCGCGATCCCGTCCTTCCGCCTGCTTTACAAGCAGGTCGTGATCCCGGAAGCGGAGATGACGGTGAAAGCGGTCGGCTATCAGTGGTACTGGGGCTACGAATATCCTGACCACGGTGACATTTCGATCATCTCCAACATGATCCCGGAAGATCAGTTGCAGCCGGGCCAACCGCGCCTGCTGGCGGCTGACTACGACATGGTGGTGCCTGTCGATACGACGATACGCGTCATCGTCACCGCCGCCGACGTGATCCACGCCTTCGCGGTGCCGTCCTTCGGCGTCAAGATCGACGCGATCCCCGGCCGCCTGAATGAAACATGGTTCCGCGCCGAGCGTACCGGCATGTTCTACGGCCAATGCTCGGAGCTTTGCGGCACACGGCACGCCTTTATGCCGATCAGCGTCAAGGTCGTATCCAAAGAAGAGTTCGAGGAATGGGTCGCGCAAGAGCAGCAGGCGGCGCTTGGCGGCGACGGAAACGTGAACCTGGCTCAAGCTCCGGCGGTGGGCGCGCGCTGAGCGCGTTCCGTCGACGGTCAAGTTAAAGCACAAAACGCAAGAACGAAGGGTTACAGAGATGGCAGGGCAAGCTGCGGGTGCGCACGCCGATCACGCCGACCACCCCACGGGCTGGAAGCGCTACGTCTATTCGACGAACCACAAGGACATCGGCACGATGTACTTGATCTTCGCGATCATCGCGGGGGTCATCGGCGGTGCCATGTCGGTCGTCATGCGCATGGAACTGCAGCTCCCGGGCGATCAGGTTCTCGGCGGCGACTACAACCTCTTCAACATGCTGGTGACCGCGCACGGTCTGATCATGATCTTCTTCATGGTGATGCCGGCCATGATTGGCGGTTTCGGCAACTGGTTTGTACCGCTGATGATCGGCGCGCCGGACATGGCCTTTCCGCGCATGAACAACATCTCGTTCTGGCTGCTGCCGCCGGCACTGGGCCTTCTGGTGATTTCGATGTTCGTGCCGGGCGCCCCCGGCGGCACCGGCGCTTCGGGCGGCTGGACGATCTATCCGCCGCTCTCGACTTCCGGTTCACCGGGGCCGGCGATGGATTTCGCGATCCTGGCGCTTCACATCGCGGGTGCGTCGTCGATTCTCGGCGCCATCAACTTCATCACCACCATCTTCAACATGCGCGCGCCGGGCATGACGCTGCACAAGATGCCGCTCTTCGTCTGGTCGATCCTGGTGACGGTGTTCCTGCTGCTGCTCTCGCTGCCGGTCCTTGCCGGCGCGATCACCATGCTGCTGACCGACCGCAATTTCGGCACGACGTTCTTCGCGCCCGAAGGCGGCGGCGACCCGATCCTGTTCCAGCATCTCTTCTGGTTCTTCGGTCACCCCGAAGTCTACATCCTGATCCTGCCTGGCTTCGGCATCGTCAGCCAGATCATCTCGACCTTCTCGAGAAAGCCGGTCTTCGGCTATCTCGGCATGGCCTACGCAATGGTCGCCATCGGCTTTGTCGGCTTCATCGTCTGGGCCCACCACATGTACACGGTTGGCATGTCGGTCAACACGCAGGCCTACTTCGTGGCGGCCACAATGGTCATCGCGGTGCCGACAGGCATCAAGATTTTCTCGTGGATCGCAACGATGTGGGGCGGATCGATCGATCTCAGGACGCCGATGCTCTGGGCAATCGGTTTCATTTTCCTCTTTACCATCGGCGGCGTGACAGGTGTCGTGCTGGCCAATGCGGGCGTCGATCGCGCGCTCCACGACACATATTACGTGGTGGCTCACTTCCACTACGTGCTGTCCCTTGGCGCGGTCTTCGCAATTTTTGCGGGCTGGTACTACTGGTTCCCGAAAATGTTCGGTTACATGTATTCCGAATTCGTCGGCAAGCTGCACTTCTGGGTCACATTTGTCGGCGTGAACCTGATCTTCTTCCCGCAGCATTTTCTTGGTCTGCAGGGCATGCCCCGCCGCTACGCGGATTATCCGGATGCCTTCGCCTACTGGAACTACGTCTCGTCGATCGGTTCCTACATTTCGGCCTTTGCCGTTCTGATCTTCCTCTACGGTGTGGCGCAGGCGTTCATCCGCAAGGAGAAGGCCGTCAACAATCCCTGGGGCGAAGGAGCGACGACGCTGGAGTGGACGCTGTCCTCGCCGCCGCCGTTCCACCAGTTCTCGGAACTGCCGCGGATCAAGTGACAACCGCTCCGGCCGGGTCCGCCCGGCCGGAGTTTCCCATTCGGACGAACGCCCCGCACGCCGGGAGATGAAGGTATCGACGGCATATGTCGAATAGAGCGATCAGCAAGGAAGAGTTCGACGCGCGGGCCATGTCCGACGGGGGCATGGGATCGGCACGTGATTTTTTCGAACTGCTGAAGCCGCGCGTCATGTCGCTGGTGATCTTCACGGCGCTTGTCGGGCTTGCTGTCGCACCGGGCGGCATCCACCCGGTGATTGCCTTCACGGCGTTGCTCTGCATTGCGGTCGGCGCCGGCGCGTCGGGCGCGCTCAACATGTGGTACGACGCCGACATCGATGCGGAAATGACGCGTACCCGAAACCGGCCGATCCCGGCTGGCCGCGTGACGCCGCGCGAGGCGGCAGCTTTCGGCACGATCCTTTCGGTCTTCTCGGTGATGACCATGGGCGTGCTGGTGAACTGGGTGGCAGCATCGCTGCTCGCTTTCACCATCTTCTTCTATCTGGTGGTCTATACGATGTGGCTGAAGCGCCGTACGCCGCAGAACATCGTGATTGGCGGTGCGGCGGGCGCTTTCCCGCCGATGATCGGTTGGGCCGCGGTGACCGGCTCGGTGTCGATCGAACCGGTCATACTCTTCCTGATCATCTTCATGTGGACGCCGCCGCATTTCTGGGCGTGGGCGCTTTACCGCAGCGGCGAGTACGAAAAAGTCGGCGTGCCGATGTTGCCGGTGGTGGCCGGCGAGGCGACGACGCGCCGCCAGATCCTGATCTATTCGCTGCTGCTGGTGCCGGTGACATTGCTGCCGGCGGCGCTGGGCTTTGCCGGTCCGCTTTATGCGGGCGCGACGGCGGCGCTGGGCGCGGGCTTCCTGTGGTTTGCCGCGCGTGTCTGGCTGAGCCGCGGCGGTGCCGCGCAGGACCGGGCGGCCAGGCGCCTCTTTGCCTATTCGATCCTTTATCTGTTTCTCGTTTTCTCGCTGCTGCTGGCCGAGAAGGCGCTTGGCGTCGCGCCTTTCGGCGTGCCGGCCCTGTGGTGAGGCGGCAATGAACGACGAGGACGAAAGCAAGCGTCACGAAATCGACACGCCGGTCTGGACCGACGAGCAGCTGAAGCGTCGCCGCCAGCGCAATCTGGCGGTTGCATGGACACTGGGCGCGCTGATGGTCCTCTTCTTCGTTGTGACGATTGTGAAACTTGGGGGCAATGTGGCGAACCGCACCTTCTGAGGGTGTCGTCGCGGCTTCCGGCGCGGCCTTTCCGGGCTGCCGAATTGGGATAGACTGATCGGGCGGC
>JAUXOE010000100.1 GCA_030682415.1 Parvibaculum sp. | reverse complement strand
GCGATCATCGCATTCATGCGCGCCGCTTCCGGCGTCGCGAGCATGTTTTCGTCACGCAGGCAGGCGGCCTCGGCATCCTGCGTGCAGACGACCTTGCCCATCGCCACCGCCATCTCGGTGATCATGCGCACATGGGGTTCGCGCTCGGCCTGATAGCTGTCGAGAAGGCTTTCGTTCGCGTGGCCGCGCAGGACGGCCTCGATCTTCCAGGCGAGATTGGCGGCGTCGCGCGTGCCCGAGCAGAGGCCCTGCCCCATGAACGGCGGCATCTGGTGCGCGGCATCGCCCGCCAGAAGCATGTGCCCCTGGCGCCATTGCCGCGCGATGAGCGCATGAAAGCGGTAGACCGCCCGCCGCTCGATCTCGAGCGATGCCGGATCGGCGAAAGGCGCGAGCATGGCGGCAAGCTTTGCGTCACTCATGACTTCTTCCGCCGTCTCGCCCGGCATCAGCATGAATTCCCAGCGGTGGCGGCCGGGCGACATCGGCATCGAAGTGACGGGGCGGGCCGGATCGCAATGCTGCAGGCCGATGGTCGAAAGCCGCTCGACGCCGTTCTTCAACCGCGTGTCGATGACGAGCCAGGGTTCGTCGAAGCCGAAATCGTCGAGCGCGATGCCCGCGACGCGGCGCACAACGCTATTGCCGCCGTCGCAGCCGACGATGAAACGCGCCGCGATTTCCCGGGCACCGTCGGGGCCCGCGACGGTGGCGACAATGCCGCCGCCATTGTCTTCATACGTGGAAAGCGCGTGACCGAGCCGCACGGAGACGCAAGGGATTTCGTCAAGGCGGGCGCGGAGCGCATGCTCGAGCGTCGGCTGGTGGAACATCGAAGATGTGGGCCAGCCGGTCGGCGCGAGATCCCCTTCGGGCCGGAAGCCCATCAGGAGTTCGCCCGCGCCGTTGCGAAACTCATAGGCCGAGAGCGGCTGGCTCGCCTTCGCCACGGCCTCGGCGCCGCCCGCAAGATGAAGGAGGCGCATCGTCTCGTGATCGAGGTGGGCGGCGCGGGGCAGCGGATAGACGCCGGTGTCGCGCTCGATCGCAATGGTGGAAACACCGCGGCTCCCGAGATAGACGGCAAGCGCCGCCCCGACCGGGCCGAGCCCGACGATCAGAACATCCGTTTCCTCGCGCTTCATCACTTCCCTCGTCTTGTTACGCCGCCTCGATGACCGTCTCGGCGATCTCCGGCACGACGACATTCTCGATGGCGCCGAGCTTCTCGACCTCGACACGAACGACATCCCCCACTTTCAGAAACTGCGGCGGCTTCATTGCACCGCCGACACCCGAGGACGTGCCGGTGAAGATCACATCGCCGACATCGAGCGTGAAGGCCTGGGTCAGATGCGCGACCTGGTCGAAGCAGTTGAAGATCAGGTGCTTCGTGTTGGAGTTCTGCCGGAGCTCGCCATTGACCCAGCACTTGATGTCGAGCGCATGCGGGTCGCCGACTTCGTCGGGCGTCACGATCCACGGACCGATCGGCCCATGCGTGTCGAAGCTTTTGCCGATCTGCCAGGTATTGGTGCGCAGTTGCCAGTCGCGCACGCTGACATCGTTGCCGACGAAATAGCCGGCAATCACTTCATGCGCGCGTTCGGCCGGCACATGCTTGCAGCGCTTGCCGATGACGAAGCACATCTCGGCCTCGTAATCGAGAAAGGGCGAGACGGAAGGCAGCGCCACATCGGCGTAAGGTCCGACGATGCTGTTATGCTGCTTGTTGAACCAGACCTGATGCTCGGGCAGAGGCTGGCCGGATTCCTCCACATGATCGCGATAGTTGAGGCCGATGGCGAGCACTTTGCCGGGATGCGGCACCGGCGCCTCAAACACCACATCGGCAAGCGGCAGGAGCGGCGCTGTGGCCGCCGCCGCGCCTGCCCGCTTGAGCGCGGCATCGCCGGCACGCAGAAAATCCGTCATGTCGCGCGGCAATTCGGGCGCCGCGACGGAAAGATCGGCGATGCCGCCATCGCGCACCACGCCGATGCGCGTGACGCCACCGGCTGTGAAAGTAGCAAGTTTCATCTGATCGTCCTTCCTAGCTGCCCATGCTCGGCGGCGCGGGCGGGCCCCATTGATTGCCGATAAGCGCATCGAGCGCCGCGACATGAGGCGGGGTCTCGTTGTTGAAAAGATCGCCGTCGGTCCAGTGCTCGACCGTGTGGCCCCAGGGATCGCGCCAGTAGTCGAAAATCTGGCTGCCGAGAATGTGCCGGCCGACACCCCATTCATGCCGGCGGCCGGCCCTGGACAGGTGATCATGGCCCGCCATCAGATCATCCATATGGGCGACCTCGAAGGCGGCGTGGTTGAAACCCGGACTGCCGGTGCCGACGAGAAAAACAGTGTGATGATCGACATAGGCCGCGCCGCGATCGCAGCGCATAAAGGCACCAAGCGGCGTGCCGGGCGCAAGTTCGATCTCGTCGGAGGTGACAAAACCAAGCTGGCTTTTGTACCAGGCCTCGCTCCGGCGAAAATCAGTGACGTTGATGACCGCGTGGCCGAGACGTTTGACCTGCGAGGGCCCGGGCGCGACGCGCAACGGATCGCCGACACGTGGCTGCGCATCGCCATCATTGTGAACAAGTTTGCGCTGAAGCGGCAGCGTCACCGGCACGGTCTGGCCGGCGACGACGTCGACCGGAAAACCGTCGGGATCGGTCAGCCGCACGATCTTGCCGCCGCCCGGCGCCGGATTGTCCTCTACCGCGACGCCGTTTTCGGTGGCAAGCCGGGAGAGATCGTCGAGGCTTTCGGCATAGAAACCGAGGCCCGAAAATCCCGCTTCGCCTTTCTCCGTCACGTGGCCGAAGGGACGTGGATCGGTGCCACGCATATGGAGGCGATCCGTGTCGCGCGCGGCCCGCACCAGCCCGAACTCGATGAGAAATGCCTCCATCGCCTCGAGGTCCGGCGCCCGGAAGCGCACATACGCAATGTCTGTGACCTTGATCATGCTTGCCTCCTCATTTGAAGACGGAAATCTGCGAGACGTCGAATGGATGGGCGAGAACATCGGCAATGGCCGGCTCGGCAACGCCGAGCCCGCGCAAAAGCACGGTCGCGATGTCGCGCGCATAGCCCTCGCCCTTCAGAATTTCCGGGTCGGTACCGTTGTCGAGCAAGTGCCGCATCGCCGTCGTGCCAAGGCCGACGACGAGATGCAGGGCCGCGGCCTCGCCCGGAATGACGAACTGGCCCTTGGCAACACCGTCGCGAATATCGCCAAGCAGATGCTCATTGCCCTGTGCGTCGACCGCCGCGCCGCTCTCATAGAGGCGCGCAAGCATCGAGGCCTTGACCGGATCGCGCGTGACGACGGCCATGAAGAGCCTGACGCCGCGCGAAACGCGCACAGCAGGATCGTCGATGCCCTGGTTCAGCTCGGCGACGGCAGCGTTGAACTCATGGCGAATGGCCGCCGCAACGGCGCGCGCAATGTCGGCGCGATCGGTGAAGTAATTGTAGAAGGTCCCTTTGGCAACGCCGGCCAGCACGACAATCTCGTCGATGGTGGTGGCGTCGACCCCTTGCCGCGCGAAGAGCTGCATGGCCGCCTCGACCAGCACAGACCGCATCTGCGCGCGCCGGCGCGAGCCCGCCTCTTCCGACTTGTTTGCTGCAACCCTGCTGGCCAAAATCGCCTCCCGATCTCAATATGACCATTTAGTCATATATTGACTGATTAGTCAAATCGAGCATGCAGAGGCGTCCAAAACCCCGGAAATACGCCAAAAAGAAAGGGCGGCACCTCCGAAGAGGGCCGCCCTGTCGGCGTTTGCTGTGAGACGAAACTCAGTGGCCGCGCATCACCGCGCGCGCCTCGACTTCCGAAAGCGGCTTGCGCTTCAGCGGCCAGATATATTCGAAGACCGCGACCAGCGCCGGCAGCAGCGTCACCGCACCCAGCATGTTGACCATGAACATGAAGGTCAGCAGCAGACCCATATCGGCCTGGAACTTCAGCGCCGAGAAGGCCCAGGTCGAAACGCCGACGGCCAACGTGAAACCGGTGAACATCGTCGCCGAACCCACGTCATAGAGTGCCTGCAGATAGGCCTCATGCGGCGTCTTGCCCATGCGCATGTAGCGCTGCATGCGGTTGTACTCGTAGATGCCATAGTCGACGCCGATGCCGACCGCGATGGCAAGCACCGGCAGCGTCGATATCTTGAGGCCGATACCGAAGGCGGTCAGGAACCAGTCACCGATCAGCGTGGCAAGAATGAGCGGCAAGACGCAGCAAAGCGCCCCGCGCCATTCGCGGTAGGTGATGATCACCAGCGTCATCACAACCGCATACACATAGAGCAGCATCGGCAGCTCGGACTTGTGCACGATCTCGTTGGTCGCCGCCACGATCGGCACGTTGCCGGTGCCGATCCGCAGGACGAGACCTTCATACTGGTTCCCGGGCGCACCCATCCAGGCTTCAAGCTCGTTCACGACATGCTTGACGGTCCCGGCCTTGGTGTCGGCCACGAAAATAGCGACGGCCGCCGTCGAGCAGTCCGTATTCACGATGCCCGACGCACTCGAGATGCTCGAGGTTGCCTGTGCGAGCGCCGACGAATTGCGCGGCAGGTTGCGCCACTTCGGATTGCCTTCCTGCCACATGCTGTTGATGGCGCGGGCGAGGATCGGAAGACTGATCACCGATTGCACACCATCGACATTGCGCATGTGCCAGCTGAATTTTTCGAGATGGCGCATTTTTTCATAGTCGATGCAGACGACGCTGTCGGATTCGACGATCACCGTCAGCACGTTGAGGCCGAGATTGAAGGCCTGCGCGATATACCGGCTGTCCTGATTGTAACGTGAATCCGGCCACAACTCGCCGGCGCCTGCATGCACGTCGCCGATCTGCTTGTCGCGGGCGCCGTAAACGGCAGCCAGTGCAATGAGGAAGCACACGAATACAAACGGGAACGCAAGGGCCGGCTTTGCAAGCTGCGAAAGCGCCGGCCAGAGCTTGGCGCGGGTCTCCATCGCACGACGGACCTTGGCGCCATATTCCTCTTCCGGCGGCGCCACATAAGACACAAGCAGCGGCAGCATGACGAGGTTCGAGATGATCTTGAAAGCGAGACCGATCGATGCCGTGATCGCCAGTTCCTGAATCATGCCGATCGGAATGATGTAGAGCGTGCCGAAGCCGGCCAGCGTCGTCAAAAGCGCAACGACACCCGGACGGAAAAGAAAGGTGAAGGTCGCCCGCGCGGCCTGCTCTTTATTGAGACCGGCGGCCATTTCAGCGCCGACCATGTTGATCTGCTGAACGCCGTGACTGACGCCGATGGCAAAGACAAGGAACGGCACCAGCACGCCCAGCGGATCGAGGCCGAAGCCGAGAATATGCAGCAGACCGAATTGCCAGACCAGCGAGCAGAGCGAAGCGCCGACGGTCACCATGGTCAGGATCCACGACCGGCAATAGAGCCACATCATGAAACAAGTGAGCACGAAGGCGAGCGAGAAGAACATGACCACCGACCCCGCGCCATCGGCGATATCGCCGGTCAGCTTGGCAAAGCCGACGATCTTCACATCGACCTTGTCGGAGACATATTTGTCGCGCAGCTCGGTTTCGAGCTTGCGCGCCACATCGAAATAGTCGAGGCGTTCGCGCGTCTCCGGGTTGAAGTCCTGCAACTCGGCGCGGATCATCGCCGCCTTGAAATCAGTGGAAACGAGTCGGCCGACCAGCTCGGCGCGCAACGTGTTCTGCATCACCACATTGATGTCGCGATCGGTGCCGGCGAAATTCGCGGGGATCACGTCACCCGCCTCGAGGCCTTCTTCCGTCACGGCAATGAAGCGTGTATTCGGCGTCCAGAGCGATGTCACCGTATGGCGCGCGATGCCCGGAATATAAAAGAGATCCTGTGTCGCATTGTTGAGCGTGTAGAGGAAGTCGCGCTCGAAAATGTCGCCTTCCTTGTTCTCCAGCACCACCAGCACACGGTTGCCGCCGCCGAAGCTCTCCGAATATTCGAAAAAGGTTTCGATGTAGGAATGACCGATGGGCAGCATCTTGGTGAAGCCGGCATCCATCTTGAGCTGGGCGGCGAAGAAGCCCATCACGAGGGTGAAAAAGAAAAGGATAACGAGTATCGGCGCCCGCAAGCCGAATACGAGATTTTCTAAACGCTGCAAAATAACCTCCCCTTTGGGACGTGCAGTCTTTTTGCGGAGACTGCATCGGAGTGCTCAGGATATTGCGGAATTTCCCGCTATTCTTTGTTCTGACGACCGCGCCCTTTTGGGGGTCTTTGCGGTAGAAATTATCCGAACCGGCGCCTGGAGCGAACGACGGCGCGTCGGCATTGTGCGATTCGGTCGAAACATTCCCCTGCATCCGGCGTTGTTGAAATGCCGGTCGCATAAGCCGCACTATCTATCACGACGGTCGGGATTGGCACAGTCATAAATATGCGTTGCCGTACACCGCAACCGGCCGCAAACGCTGCAACGACGCCGGTTTTTGGCACCGATTCCACATCTCGTCGATCGAAGGCGATGTCTTGTCATCCCGATTTTGCGGGCGCATGGTTAACGGCGCTCGGATGCACCATGGGGCACCCTCGGGGGCAAAACATCTCGCCTGTGGCCATCGGGCCCGGATAGCGATGCGACACGATGATGCAGCGGCGCCAACGCGCATTCGGCACAAGTCCACAACAATGCTAAGGTTTTCGAGTCGGAGACGCGCCTTTTGCCGGGCGCGGACCGGACCGGAGACAACGAGCGAAGGACACTGGATATGGCGGCTAGAGGGGCGCCGGGACATCATGTTCCCGGTACGATGACGACAGCGTCCTGGGGGATCGTCGCATCGTTGATAGCAGGGGCACTTCTTTTCATCGTTATCGCCGCCAAGGCCCAGGATGCGCCGATGGCAGCCCATGCATGGCTGTTTACCCTGGCCTTCGTGGCCGGCGCACTGGCCATCGGCCAGCGTCATTTCAACGCCCTGGAGCGCGGCCCGGCCGCATCCGAAGAGGTGCACTACAATGACGCGGTGGTGAAGGCGGGTGTTATTGCCACGCTGTTCTGGGGCATCGCGGGCTTTCTGGTCGGTGTCGTCATCGCCTCCCAGCTCGCCTTCCCCGCGCTCAATTTCGACACTTCCTTCATCAATTTCGGTCGTTTGCGCCCGCTGCACACCTCGGCGGTGATCTTTGCCTTCGGTGGCAACGCGCTGATCGCCACCTCCTTTTATGTCGTGCAGCGCACCAGCCGCGCGCGCCTCGCCGGCGACATCGCTCCCTGGTTCGTTTTCTGGGGCTATCAGCTTTTCATCGTCGTGGCGGCCACCGGCTACCTGATGGGCGTTACCCAGTCGAAGGAATATGCCGAGCCGGAATGGTATGCCGATATCTGGCTGACCATCGTCTGGGTGGTCTATCTGCTGGTTTTCCTGGCCACGCTCGCGCGCCGGCGCGAACCGCATATCTATGTCGCCAACTGGTTCTATCTCGCCTTCATCGTCACGATTGCGATGCTTCACATCGGCAACAATCTGGCGATTCCGGAGACATGGACGTCGTCGAAAAGCTACGCGCTCTTCCCCGGCGTGCAGGACGCGTTGATCCAGTGGTGGTACGGCCACAACGCCGTCGGATTCTTCCTGACCGCCGGCTTCCTCGGCATGATGTACTACTTCATTCCCAAGCGCGCCGAGCGGCCTGTCTATTCCTATCGCCTCTCGATCATCCATTTCTGGTCGCTGATCTTCCTCTACATCTGGGCCGGCCCGCATCACCTCCACTTCACCGCCCTGCCCGATTGGGCGCAGACGCTCGGCATGACATTTTCGATCATGCTGTGGATGCCGTCATGGGGCGGCATGATCAACGGTCTGATGACGCTGTCGGGCGCCTGGGACAAGCTCAGAACTGATCCCGTGATCCGCATGCTGGTGGTTTCGGTCGCCTTCTACGGAATGTCGACCTTCGAGGGCCCGGTCATGTCGATCAAGGCCGTCAATTCGCTCTCTCATTACACCGACTGGACGGTCGGCCATGTGCATTCGGGCGCGCTCGGCTGGGTCGGCTTCGTCTCCTTCGGCGCCATCTATTGTCTGGTGCCATGGCTGTGGAAACGCGAGCGGCTCTATTCGATGGCGCTGGTGAGCTGGCACTTCTGGATCGCGACGCTCGGCATCGTTCTCTATATCACCTCGATGTGGGTGTCCGGCATCCTGCAGGGCCTGATGTGGCGCGCCTATGACGCACAGGGCTTCCTCGAATATTCCTTCGTCGAAACCGTCGAGGCGATGCATCCGTTCTATGTGATCCGGGCTTTGGGCGGCGTGCTCTTCCTGACCGGGGCACTGATCATGGTCTACAACTGCTGGATGACCGCAAAAGGCCGCGTCCGCGAAAGCGAGCCCTTGCAGGTTCCGTCCCGCGCAGCCGCGCAACCGGCCGAGTGAGGGAGGGATCCATGAAAAAGAAGTTCTCGCACGCGACGATCGAAAAGAGCCCGATGCTGCTCTTGCTGCTGACGCTGATCGTCGTCGCCATCGGCGGTCTCGTCGAAATCGTACCGACCTTCCTGATCAAGAGCACCATTGAGGACGTCAAGGGTGTTCGCCCCTACAGTCCGCTCGAGCTGGCCGGCCGTAACATCTATATCCGCGAAGGGTGCTACGCCTGCCACAGCAAGATGATCCGCTCGCTGCGCTCGGAAGTCGAACGCTACGGACACTACTCGCTGGCGGCCGAAAGCAAATACGACCACCCCTTCCAGTGGGGCTCGAAGCGGACCGGGCCGGATCTCGCCCGTGTCGGTGGAAAGTATTCGGACGAGTGGCACCGCTTGCACATGGCGGATCCGCGGTCCGTCGTGCCGGAATCGGTGATGCCCGGCTATCCCTTCCTCGAAACGACGCCGCTCAATTACCGCAACATCGATGGTGCTTTGAGGGCTCTGTCGATCGCCGGCGTACCCTATGACGCCGAAGCAATCGGGAATGCCAAAGCCGATCTCGAGGCCCAGGCGACACCCTTTGCCGACACGGACGATCTGATGCAGCGTTATCCGAAGGCCGTCGCCCGCGATTTCGACGGCAATCCGGCGATGATCTCCGAACTCGACGCGCTGATCGCCTATCTGCAGATGCTCGGCACGCTGGTCGATTTCAACGCCTACGAAACCACCGACTTCAAGCAATAGGTCGCAAGATGGAACCCGAAACAACCTATTCACTGGTACGGACATGGGCGGGCGTCGGCGGCTTGGTGCTGATGATGGTGCTCTTCGCCTTGGCGCTGGTTTACGCATTGCGGCCCGGCAACAAGAAGAAATTTGACAGGCTGGCGCACCTGCCACTCCAGGACGGCGACGGACCCGAAGACAAGGCGGGCGACCGCATGGAGGCAAAGAAATGAGCGATAGCCCGAAAAACGAAGTTGACGACGTCACGGGCGTCGAAACCACCGGTCACGAGTGGGACGGCATCCGCGAGCTCGACAATCCGATGCCGAAATGGTGGCTCTACACCTTCTATGCCTGCATCATCTGGTCGTTCGCCTACTGGATCGTGATGCCGGCCTGGCCCTACCTTTCGACCGAAGGCTGGACCTACACGAAGGGCGTGATCGGCTATGACCAGCGCGAAGTCGTGGCGCGTGAGCTTGGCGCCGTCGCCGAAGGACGCGCCGACGAAATGCAGCAGATCGCCACGCTGGCGCTCGAGGACACCGCCGCCGACGCGACGCTGATGGAGGTGAGCCTTGCTGCCGGCAAGGCGGCATTCGGCGACAATTGCGCGCCGTGTCACGGCTCGGGCGCTCAGGGCTCCTGGGGCTTTCCCAACCTCAACGACGACGTCTGGCTCTGGGGCGGCACACTGGGCGACATTCACTACACCCTGACCCACGGCATCCGCTGGGAAGCCGACGACAATACGCGCCAGAATGTGATGATGGCCTATGGCCGCGATGGTGTACTGACGCGTCGGGAAATTGCCGATGTGGCGGAATTCGTTCTGGCACTGTCCGGACGCGCCGACGATGCCGAAGCAGCAACGCGCGGCGCCGAAATATTCGGTGAACAATGCGTGACCTGTCACGGGGCGGACGGTCAGGGCAACCGCGAACTCGGAGCACCGAACCTGACCGATGCCGTCTGGCTTTACGGCGGCGAGCGCGCATCGATCATCGAGTCCGTGTCAAACGGACGCAGCGGCGTCATGCCGGCTTGGGGCGGAAGGCTCGATGCGGGCACAATCAACGCCCTGACGCTTTATGTGCATTCTCTCGGGGGCGGCGAGTAAGAGCGTTCGAAAGAGTGAGCGCCACGATAGACGGGGAGCGTCCGCGCGCCTCGCAGTCGTGCGCGCCATATGAGTGGAACAATGGCCGACAGTGCCAGCAGCCTCGAACGTCTCGCCGCGGAAGCGGCAGGCAATGTCAGCGCAGCCGCCAATCCGCACGGGCTTGACGGCGAACGGTACACGGCCGTCAACGCCGAAAAGAACCGCTCGCTCTATATCAGCCGCGTCAAGATTTACCCGAAACTGGTCGGCGGTACGTTCCGCCGGTTGAAATGGGTCATCATGGCGCTGACGCTGACGATCTACTACGTCACGCCATGGCTGCGCTGGGACCGTGGCGCCGGTCTTCCCGACCAGGCGGTGCTGCTCGATTTTCCGTCGCGGCGGTTCTATTTTTTCTTTCTCGAAATCTGGCCGCAGGAATTCTACTACATCACCGGCCTTCTGATTCTCGCCTCGCTGACGCTGTTCCTCGTGACCAGCCTCGCCGGGCGCGTCTGGTGCGGCTACACCTGCCCGCAGACCGTCTGGACCGACCTCTTCATTCATGTCGAACGCTTCTTCGAAGGCGACCGCTCGGCGCGCATCCGCCTCGACAGATCGCCATGGAGTGCCGGCAAGCTCGCGCGCAAGGCCGCCAAACACCTGGTCTGGATCCTGATTGCGCTGGCGACCGGCGGCGCCTGGGTTTTCTATTTTGCCGATGCGCCGACACTCGCCGTCGAGCTGGCGCGCTTCGATGCACCGCCGATCGCCTATATCTCGATCGCCATCTTCGCGTCGACGACCTATCTGCTGGGCGGCCTCGCCCGCGAACAGGTCTGCATCTACATGTGCCCCTGGCCGCGCATTCAGGGCGCGATGTTCGACGAAGAATCGCTGCTTGTTTCCTACAAGGAAGATCGCGGCGAACAACGCGGGCCGCACAAGAAAGGCACGAGCTGGGAGGGTCGCGGCGACTGTATCGATTGCGGCCAGTGCGTCGCCGTTTGCCCGATGGGAATTGATATTCGCGACGGCATGCAGCTCGAATGCATCCAGTGTGCCCTCTGCATCGACGCCTGCGATGCCATCATGGATCGGGTCGAACGACCGCGTGGCCTGATTGCCTACGACACGCTCCGGAACCAGGAGCGCCGTCAGGCCGGGGAACCGCAGCGCCTCAACCTTCTGCGCCCGCGCACGCTCGTCTATATGGCGGCACTGGCGATTGTCGGCCTGATCATGCTGGTCGCGCTGATCAATCGCTCGACGCTCGAACTCAACGTCCTGCACGACCGCAATCCGCTTTTCGTCACGCTCGCCGACGGCAGCATTCGCAACGGCTATGAGCTGAAAATCGTCAACAAGGAGCACGCGGAGCGCGTCTTCCGCATCGATGTCGAAGGACTCGAAGGCGCAGTTCTCTCAAGGCCCGCCCTCGCCGGCGAGGAAGGCTCGACGGTAGTGGTGGGGGTCGATACGCTGCGGATGGCCCGTTTCTTCGTCATCCTGCCGGCCGGACGGCTGGACGGACTTCGTGACGGCGAAGGCATGCTGACATTTGTGGCAACCGATCTCGCAACCGGCCAGAAGGTCGAACGGGAATCGAGCTTCAGGGGACCCGTGAAATGATGGCCGGAAAGCGCGACGATCGACACGGTGGCCGCTTCGGCACATGGACAGGCCGGCGCGTGCTGGCGTCCTTCATCGGATTTTTCGGCATTGTCTTTGCGGTCAACGGCTACTTCATCTATGCGGCGCTTTCGACATTCGACGGCGTGGAGGTCGAGGGCGCCTACCAGAAGGGCCGCGCCTACAACCACCTGCTTGAGCAGATGGACGAGCAGCGCCGCCTCGGCTGGACCGCGGCAATCGCGACCGATCCGGCACCGGCAGGCGGCACACGGTTGACCGTTGTCTTTGCGGGCGCCGATGGTGCGCCGCTGAACGGTCTCGAAGTCGCAGGCACATTCTGGCGTCCTGTCGCATCGGGCGAAGACCAGCGCCTCCCCCTCGCCGAAACCGCACCCGGAACCTACGAAACGGTTTTCAATCTCGCCCATGATGGCAACTGGCTGGTCCGCATTGCCGCATCGGGACCGGGCGGAGAGACATTCGCGCAGGAACAGCGCGTCATCGTCAACGGGCCCGGCCAATGAGCCAGGCCGCGGAGATCACGCTCGATCCCGCGCGGCCGGACCCCGGCCTGTTTGTCCGCGAGGCGCCGGGGGGCCGGGCGCGGCTCGATCTCGTGGTGCCGGACATGCATTGCGCCGGCTGCCTGCGCAAGGTCGAACGCGGCCTGCATGAACTTCCTGGCGTCGAATATGCCCGCGCCAACCTGTCGACGAAGCGCGTCGCCGTGCGCTGGGACCCGCGCCAGCTGCAGGCCGGCGCCATTGTTGCGCGGCTCGCCGAGGTCGGCTTTTCCGCCGTACCCTTCGATTCCCGTCTCGCCGCGGCGCTGGACGAGACCGAAATGAAATCGCTGCTGCGCGCCATGGGCGTGGCCGGGTTCGCAGCCGCCAATGTGATGCTGGTATCAGTCTCGGTCTGGTCCGGTCTCGTCACCGACATGGACGAGACGACGCGCGCCTTCTTCCATTGGGTCTCGGCGCTGATCGCCCTGCCGGCGGTTGCCTATGCCGGCCAGCCCTTCTTTCGTTCAGCGCTGAAAGCATTGCGCGCCGGCACGATGAACATGGACGTGCCGATCGCGCTGGCGGTCGTTCTGGCAACCTCGATGAGCCTGGTGCAAACCATCGTCAATGCGCGGCATGTCTATTTCGACGCCAGTGTGACCCTGCTCTTCTTCCTGCTGATCGGGCGCTATCTCGACATGCAGGCCCGTGCCCGAGCCTGCTCGGCGGCGCAGAACCTGCTCGGTCTGCGCGCGACCGCCGCAACCGTCATCGGTCCCGACGGTGCGCAACGCTCGGTCGCAGTCGAAAATGTCGAACCCGGCATGCGGCTGGCGATTGCCGCCGGTGCGCGCATTCCCGCCGATGGCGAAATCCTGACAGGCACCAGCGACGTCGATACGAGCCTTGTCACCGGCGAGAGCCTGCCCGAAGCGGTGAAGCCGGGATCGGCCGTCTATGCCGGAACGCTCAATATCGGCGCGCCGCTGACGATGCGCGTCACGAAACGCGACGACGATACGCTGTTGGCCGAGATCGTGCGGCTGATGGAATCGGCCGAACAGGGCCGCGCCCGCTATGTGCGCATCGCCGACCGCGCCGCGCGCTTCTATTCGCCGGCCGTTCACATCATGGCTTTTGCGACGATGATCCTCTGGTTCTGGCTCGGCGCTCATTGGGAAACGGCGCTGACGCATGCGATTGCCGTGCTGATCATCACCTGCCCCTGTGCGCTCGGCCTTGCGGTCCCTGTGGTGCAGGTGGTGGCAACGGGTCGCCTGATCCGCCAGGGCGTCTTCGTCAAGGCGGCCGACGGCCTTGAACGGTTGGCGCAGGCCGACACCATCGTCTTCGACAAGACCGGCACGCTGACGCTCGGGCGGCCGCAACTTGTCAACGGCGACGACATGGCGCCGGCCGATCTGGCGCTTGCGGTCGCGCTGGCGCGATTGAGCCGCCACCCGCTGGCGCGCGCGTTGGCCGAAACCGGCAACGGCATCGCGGCCATCGACCTGACCGACGTCAACGAAGTCCCGGGCATGGGCATGGAAGCGCGACTTGGAACGGCGGCCATCCGTCTCGGCAATGCCGATTTCATCGGCGCGCAGGCAAGCACCGCGCAGCATGCCGGACCCGAACTCTGGCTCCGGCGCGGCGCGGGAGATCCTGTTTGCTTCCGCTTCGCCGACACGCTGCGCCCCGACGCGCGGGCCACGATCGACGCGCTGAAGCGAAAGGGTTTTGCGATCGAACTGCTGTCGGGCGATCGTGAACCGGCGGTCCGTGCAGCAGCCCATATACTGGGCGTTGCCGAATGGCGCGCCGCCGCGCGGCCGGCCGAAAAAATTGCACGACTCGAGGAACTGGCGCGCGCCGGACGCAAGGTATTGATGATCGGCGACGGCCTCAACGACGCGCCGGCGCTGCGCGCAGCCCATGTCTCGATCTCGCCGGCCGACGCCGCCGATGTCAGTCAGACGGCGGCCGATTTCATTTTCCAGGGCGCGCGTCTTGCCCCCGTCATCGAAACGATCGATGTCGCGCTGAAATCACGGCGGTTGGTGTTCGAGAATTTCGGTCTGGCGCTGGCCTACAACGCCGTCGCCGTGCCGCTGGCCGTTGCCGGCTTCGTGACGCCGCTGGTCGCTGCCATTGCGATGTCGAGTTCGTCGATCACGGTGATCGGCAATGCGATGCGGCTGAGCCGGCGCAAGGCCGACGGGGCACGCCCATGAACATTCTTGTGTTCCTGATCCCGGCCGCACTGCTGCTCGGGCTGCTCGGCCTTGCCGCCTTTCTCTGGTCGCTCAGAAGCGGACAATATGACGATCTTGAAGGCGCAGCCGGGCGCATCCTCTTTGACGATGACGACGACCGGCCGGACCAGGACAGGCCGGAAGACGACAGACCCGCCTCGTAGAGAGGATCAGCTGTCGGCCACCAGCGCCCGATAGGCATGCCAGGTCGCATGGCCAAGCAGCGGGAAGACGACGATCAGGCCGACAAACAGCGTTGCGATGCCGAACGCCGTGAAGAAGGCGATGATCCAGCCCCAGATCATCATCGGCCAGAAGTTGCGCCTGACGGTTTCGATGCTGGTCAGCACCGCGGTAACGGCATCGACGTCGCGCGCCATCAGCATCGGTACCGAGACGACCGAAATCGCAAAACAGACAAGCGCCAGAACGCCGCCCACCGCCGCGCCGACGACGAGCAACCCGAGCCCATGCGGCGTCAGAAGCAGCGCCGGTACGAATTCGGCCAATGTCGGTATGTCCTGCGAACCGAAGAACAGGGCAAAAAGCAGGGTGGCGATGCGGATCCAGATCAACATCGCACCCATCAGCATGGCGCCAAGAAAGGCAAGCTGTGTCGGACTGCGTGTCGAGACGAAGGCAACATCGGCAAGCCGCACCGGCAAGTCCGCTTCGATCCGGCGGCTCGCTTCATACATGCCAACCGCAAGCAGCGGCCCGACCAGCAGAAAACCGGCCGCCATGACCGGCACCAGCGCGCCGAGATTGAATAGAAAAAGGGCGGCAACCAGCGACAGTGAAATCGCGAAGAAGGCAATGCCATAGCTGAGGCTGAGCGCCGGTACGCTCGACATATCGGCCCAGCCACGCGCGAGCCAGACCCAGGGCGCATCCGCCCGGACCTTTCGCACTTCCGGGAACCGCATCCCGCCGCCCGTCGCGCCGAGCTGTGACGACATATCGCTCATGGCAGTCTCTCCTCCCGATCAAACCGCCCGATGCAGCAATGCTAGCGGCGAATGTCCCTTCCGTCCATGTGGATTACGCAGGGAACGCCAGTCGCAAAGTCGTGAGCATGAATTGAGAACCAGACCGCTGCCGAAAGCGTAGACTGCAATGGAAACCGAAGGAGCCGCGACGTGAAGCGCTTTGTATTTCTTCTGGGCCTCTGGGCCGCCCTGACCGCGACACCCGCCACCGCCGAAGCCCCGGGGCCTGGCGAGGCCATGGCGATTTTCGCAGGCGGCTGCTTCTGGTGCATGGAGCCGCCTTACGACAAGCTTGATGGCGTGATCCGCACGACCTCGGGCTATACGGGCGGCGAGAAGCCCAACCCGACCTACAAGGACGTCTCGTCGGGCCGGAGCGGCCATGTCGAGGTCGTGGCGGTCATCTACAATCCGGAAATCGTCAGCTACGAAAAACTGCTGCATGTCTTCTGGCGCAACATCGACCCCGTGCGCGCCAATGCGCAGTTCTGCGATGCCGGCCCGCAATATCGCAGCGTGATCTATGTCGGCAACGAAGTTGAGCGCGAACAGGCCGAAGCCTCGAAGGCCGAACTCGAAGCCTCGGGCCGCCTCGGCCTGCCGATCGTGACGGAGATTACGGAGGCGGCACCATTTTATCCGGCCGAGTCCTATCATCAGGACTATTATCTGAAGAACCCGGCACGCTATGCCTATTACCGCTGGGGTTGCGGACGCGACGAACGGTTGAAACAGATCTGGGGCGATGAAGCGGGCGGGCATTAGGAGAGGCAGATGATGTCGAGACGGAATTTTCTCGGTGGCACGGCGGTCGCGGCCGCACTGGCGGCGGCAGGCCTGACCTTGCGCAGCAAGGGCGCGAGCGCGGACGATGCGGCCTCACCGGCATTCGAGATCACCAGAAGCGATGCCGAATGGCGCGCACAGCTGACGCCGGCGCAATATCGCGTGCTGCGCGGCCACGGCACCGAACGCCCCGGCACCAGCCCGCTCAATGGCGAGAAGCGCAGGGGCACCTATAATTGCGCCGGCTGCGACCTGCCGCTCTTCTCGTCGGAAACCAAATATGAAAGCGGTACCGGCTGGCCGAGCTTCTATGCGCCGCTCGAAAACGCTATCGGCACCTCGGAGGACCGCAGCTTCTTCACGGTGCGCACCGAAGTCCATTGCCGCCGCTGCGGCGGGCATCAGGGCCATGTCTTCGAGGACGGCCCGAAGCCGACGGGACTGCGCTATTGCATCAACGGCGTCGCGCTGAACTTCGTGGCGGCGACCGCCTAGCGCGCCTTCAACGCCAGCTGCACGGCGCTTTCAAGCGCCTGCAGAAAGCGCGAACGGTCGGCGCGCGAAAACGCCGGGCCGCCGCCTTTCGATTCACCGGTCTCGCGCAACTCGCGCATCAGATCGCGCATGGCAAGCGCCATGCCGATGCTCGACGGCGTGAAGGGATTGCCGTTATGGCCGATCGCCGCCGCGCCCTTTTCGAGCGCGCGGGCGGCAAGCGGAATGTCGCCGGTGATGACGATGTCGCCGGGGCCGGCGCGTTCGGCGATCCAGTCATCGGCGGCATCCGGACCTTCCGCCACCACGACCGGACGGACCAGCGGATGGCCGGTCGGCCGCATGCCGCTGTTGGAGACGATATGAACCGTGATCCCGTGGCGTTCGGCGACCCGCACCACCTCCTCCTTGACCGGGCAGGCATCGGCATCGACATAGATTTCGGTCATCGCGTCTCTTCGGCACATGATTTCATCGCCGCAGAATGATAGCGTCGCGCGCGTGAACACAAGTGCAAAACAAGAGACGAAGCCCGTCGCCGCCATCATTGGCGGCGGACCGGCGGGATTGGCCGCGGCCGAACGCCTCGCGGGCGTCGCGCAGGTGCATGTCTTCGATGCGATGCCGTCGCTCGGCCGCAAGTTCCTGCTGGCCGGCAAGAGCGGCCTCAACATCACGCATGCCGAAGACCTCGACCTCTTTCTCTCGCGCTTCAAGGAAGCGCGTGCGCGGCTCGAACCGTTGCTGCGCGGCTTTCTGCCGGACGAAATCAGGAGTTGGGCGGCAGCCCTCGGCGTCGAATTATTTGTCGGCAGCTCGGGCCGCGTCTTCCCGAAGGCGATGAAGGCCTCGCCGCTCTTGCGCGCCTGGCTGACACGCCTGGGCGAAGCCGGCGTGGCGTTTCATCCGCGTCACAAATGGACCGGATGGATGCCGGCGGGCGAATTGAAATTCGAAACACCGGACGGCGAAATGCCTTTTCGCGCCGATGTTACCGTGCTGGCGCTGGGCGGCGCGAGCTGGCCGCGGTTGGGCGGCGACGGCGCATGGGTGCCGCTCTTGCGCGCGAAGGGCGTGACGGTCAATCCGTTGCGGCCTTCCAATTGCGGTTTCGATGTCGCCTGGAGCCCGCATATGGCAGCACGCTTTGCCGGCGAGCCGGTGAAGTCGGTGACACTTTCTTTCGGCGACCGATCGTTGCGCGGCGACTTCGCGGTGACGCGCTACGGCATCGAAGGCAGCGCCGTCTATGCGCTGTCGGCGGCCTTGCGCGACGCCAGCGACCGCGACGGCAAGGCGGTGCTGACGCTCGATCTGACGCCCGACCGCGACCTCGAACGCCTGACGCGCGACCTTTCCCGCCCGCGCGGCAAGGCCTCGCTCGCCAACCATCTGCGCAAGGCCGCCGGTATCGACGGCGTCAAGGCGGCGCTGCTGCGCGAATGTCTCGATGCGACTGTGTTCGACGATCCGGCCGCGCTCGCCGAGGCAATCAAGGCGCTGCCGCTGACACTGATCCGTGCACGGCCGATTTCGGAAGCGATCAGCAGCGCCGGCGGGATCGCGCTCGACGAACTCGATGAGAAGCTGATGCTGACAAAGATTCCGGGCGTCTTTTGCGCCGGCGAAATGCTCGACTGGGAAGCGCCGACAGGGGGATATCTGATCAGCGCCTGCCTCGCCACGGGGCGCGCGGCGGGTGCCGGCGCGGCGATTTATGACAGCGAAAACGGCTGCTGACCCCCCCTCTGTCACAAAACTGTCAAAAAACTGTCACAAATGAACTTATCCCCGGGGAAAGAAGCGACTTATCCCCGGGCAAAAACCCGCTTTATCCCCGCCCCCGTCGCGGCATGGGAGAATGAAACCATTTTTTGTTTTGGCGCGCGCCGCCCTCAGGCGTTCTTGACCAGCATGCCGCCATCGACCGGGATGGCGACGCCGTTGAGATAGGAGGACGCCGGCAGCACGACGCTGAGCGTCACATGCGCGACTTCTTCGGGGTCGCCATAGCGGCGGAGCGGCACGCGGCGCTTGGCGAAGATTTCCTTGTGCTCGTCGGGAATACCGTCGGTGATGCCGGTGCGGATCGGACCCGGACAGATGCAGTTGCAGGTGACGCCTTCGCGGCCGAGCTCGACGGCAAGCGCACGGGTCAGCCCGATAACGCCATGCTTGGCCGCCACATAGCTCGAATTGCCGGGCGTCGCGCCGAAACCTTCCGTGGACGCCACATTGACGATGCGGCCCTCGCCCGACCGCTTCAGCAGCGGCAGCGCGGCGCGCACGAAGCGCATATGCGCGGTCAGCATCACCTCGAACGCGCGCGCCCAGCTCTCTTCATAGCCTTCCTCGGCAATGCCGCAAAAGGTCGAGAGGCCGGCATTGTTGACGAGAATGTCGAGCCCGCCGAAATGCGCCTCGATTTCCTTGACGACGCGGATGATCCCTTCGGCGTCGGCGACATCGAGCGCCCAGCCATGGGCCTCGCCGCCTTCGGCCTTGATCTCGGCGACAACGGCGTCGACGCGCTCTTGCCTGAGATCGAGCAGCGCGACCTTGGCGCCCTCGGCGGCAAAGACATGCGCGGTGGCGCGGCCCATGCCGCTCGCCGCCCCGGTGACCAGCGCCACCTTGCCGGCGATCGAGCGGCTGAGTTTCTGGATCGGTTCCATGGATTGCGTCTCCCCGTTTTGATTTCGTTGGCGGGGAGCCTAGCAAAACCCGGCGCGCAACCCTAGCGGCGC
>JAUXOE010000152.1 GCA_030682415.1 Parvibaculum sp. | reverse complement strand
GCCTCGTCGTCGGGCACATGCCGCCACAGGAATTCGGGAACGCCGTCTTCGGGCAGCCGCTTCAGCACGGCGGCAACGCCGGCTTTACGGAAATATTTCTGCGCCAACACGTCGCAGGCGACCTGGCTCCACTCGGCCGGCACCGCGATGTCCTGCAGCCGGAAGACCACCGAGCCGTCCGGATTGCGGATCTCGCTGGCCGTCGTCCGGAAGGGGACGCCCTCATAAGGCGACTGCCCCTCGACAGTGAAACAACGCTGGATACGCATCCTGACCCCCGGTTCCTCGACTTCGCCCACCTGGCCCTCGCGGGCGGGGTCGGGAGATCGTCCGCGCATCATGCCGAACCATGCTTTTTGCATGGTCGCGACATGCCGCCCGGGCATGGCTTTCCGTTGCGCCGCGCCGCCCGGAACGCCCCTCCTAAGGGATTGATTCCGTTGAGCTTTCGTCGCCGAGCCGTGGCTCTTTTCGGGTGTCCGCCTGTCTCTCGCCTCGCCCCATGAGGGGAGATGAAATCCTAGGGATGATGACCATGCCCCGTCAAGCACTCGTCACAAGATGTAGGCAGGACAGGCCTTCCAGCCCGCGACATCTGGTGGGTGGCCACCCCGAATCGGCGGTTAACAAAGCCGCAACCCGGAATCGGTTATCAATGCCTCTACCTCTTTCACCCAGGACCGGTGGAGATCAGCGTGGGTGAGCTAAGCAAGGCGTTCGGCAAGGAACTGAAAGACCTGAGGATTCTCATGGTGGATGACAATGGCAGCATGCGGCTGCTGTTGCGCACCATGCTGAGTACCTTTGGGGTGACCTATATGCGTCAGGCCCATGACGGTACTGAGGGTCTCGCCGAGCTGGACATTTACGACATCGATCTGGTGATTTCCGATTGGGAAATGCAGCCGATGAACGGCCGCGAGTTCATTCGCCGCGTCCGCGCCGTCGGCAATGAGCCGGTCTGTTTTACCCCTATTATCGTCCTGACCGGCCACGCCTCGCGCTCCCTGATCACCGAAGCCTTCGAGATCGGCGCGACGCATCTCCTGGTGAAGCCGGTGACGCCGTCAAGCCTCCTCCACCGTATCGGCTGGGTTCTCAACGACGACCGCGAATTCGAGGTCTCCGGCGACATCTACCGCCAGCCGATGATCATCCATGACAGTGCGGCACGGCGCGGCAAGACCGAAAAGATCAGGACCTGGGCAATCGACTGAAGCCCCGGCACCTCCTTCGGTCTGGACCATCCTTCCAACGGGTGTCATATTCGGCGCGGATTCCGGCCTTGCCGGAATCGGTCGGGTGATGCGATTTTGCGAGCCCGTACAACAGGATAGTTTGCCCATGACGCTGCTGCAGGAAGTGTTCACCTGGTGGAACGGACAGACCATGGGCACCCGGTTCTACACGTGGCGCAAGGGCCGTCTTGTCGGCACGGATGCACAGGACAACCGCTATTTTGAGGCGAAGGACGGCGCCGCCATCGACGGTTATGTGCGCCGCTGGGTGATCTATAACGGTCTTGCCGAAGCATCGCGCGTGCCGCCCGAATGGCACGGCTGGCTCCATCACACGGTCGATGTCCCGCCCACTGAAGACGGCTATGTCGCACATGAGTGGGAAAAGCCGCATGTGCCCAACCTCACCGGCACTTCCCGGGCATGGCGCCCCCAAGGCAGCCTGCACAAGGGCGGCCACCGCCCCGGCGCCACTGGCGACTATCAGGCGTGGCGGCCCGAATAGGCGCAGCCCCGAAACCGATTTTCCGAGGACTGACATGCAAAGCAATCTCGTCGAAACCCTGATCGGCACCATCGTTGTCGTCGTTGCCGCGCTCTTCCTTTTTTACGGCTACACGACGTCGGGCATGCGCAGCAGCGCCGGCTACAAGGTCACCGCCGAGTTCAGCGCCGTCGATGGTCTGGCCAATGGTTCGGATGTGCGTCTGTCGGGCATCAAGATCGGCACCGTCGTTTCGCAGCGCTTGAACACGGACACCTATCAGGCGGTCGTCACCCTCGATCTCGCGCGCAATGTCAAAATTCCCGACGACACCAGCGCCAAGATTGCCAGCGACGGTCTGCTCGGCGGCAGCTACATTTCGCTGACGCCAGGCGGCAGCCTCGACTATCTGGCCGATGGCAGCCAGATCATGTTCACGCAAGGATCGGTCGATCTGATGGGATTGATCGGCCAGGCTGTCTTCTCGACGGGCGGCGGCGAATAGGTTTCGTCCGTGGCTCCGTGTGAGCCCGTAACAATACCCGTCAGGGAAATGCCGATGCGTTATTCAGGATTTTCGGCTTCATGCGCGACCGTCGTCGCGATGCTGATGTTTATGCCGGCGCCCGCCCATGCGGAGAAATACACGGTCGCCATATTCAGCGGCCTCGACAAGATCACCGCCCGCGCCACGAGTTTCGCCGCTACCGTCGATACGCCGCAGCGCTATGGCGCCCTCGAAGTGCTGGTGCGGGCCTGTCACAAGGCGCCGCCCGAAGAGACACCGCGTACGGCCGCTTATGTTGAGGTTCATCAACTCGACCCCGGCACCGGCGAGGTGCAGCCGCATGCCATTTTCAAAGGTTGGATGTACGCTGAAAGTCCCGGCCTCAACGCGCTCGAACATCCCGTCTACGACATCTGGGTGGTTGACTGCAGGAATTCGAGCGGCGAGGCCCCCGCGGGCAACGAATAGAAATCCGCCTGCGCTGACGTCGCCTCGGAGAGCCGTGCGCGATAGGCATCGCGCGAAATCTCTGTGGCGCCGAACTGTCGCAGATGTTCGGTGACGAACTGCGTGTCGAGCAGCTTGTAGCCGCCGGCGACGAGCCGTGCCACGAGATGCACCAGCGCCACCTTGCTGGCATCGGTTTCGCGGCTGAACATGCTTTCGCCGAAGAAGACCGCGCCGATCGAAACGCCGTAGAGCCCGCCGACAAGTTTGCCGTCGCGCCAGCTTTCGACCGAATGCGCGTTTCCGCGCGCATGTAGCTCGCAATAGAGTGAGATGATCCGGTCGTTGATCCATGTCCCGTCGCGGCCGGGGGCGGTATCGGCGCAGCCGAGCATGGTTTCGCGAAACGCCGTATCGACCCGGACATCGAAAACACCGGAACGGACTCGCCGCCGGAGTCTTTTTGAAACGTGAAAGCCGTCAAGCGGCAGGATGCCGCGCTGCTCGGGATCGATCCAGTAGAGATCCGGATCGTCGCGCGATTCCGCCATCGGAAACACGCCAAAAGCATAGGCGCGCAACAGAACATCGGCGTTGATGTCGCTCATGGCCGTCCGTCCGCGTCATCTCCGGCGCGAGTGCGAAGCTTGCCGGCGTCAGGATTGCTTCTTGAGGAAATCTTCAAGCCAGTGGATATGGTACTCGCCATTCATGAAATCGGGCTCGTTGACGAGATCCTGAAACAACGGAATCGTCGTCTTGATGCCGTCGATCACGAATTCGTGCAGCGTTCGCCGGAGACGCATCAGGCATTCATTGCGGTTGCGCCCATGCACGACGAGCTTGCCGATCAGGCTGTCGTAATAGGGCGGAATCCGGTAGCCCGAATAGGCCGCGCTGTCGACGCGCACGCCAAGCCCGCCCGGCGTGTGGAAGTCCTTGATCGTGCCGGGTGAGGGCATGAAGGTCTTCGGGTCCTCGGCATTGATGCGGCATTCGATGGCGTGGCCGGAAAAGGTGACGTCGGCCTGCGTGAAGCTCATTTCGAGCCCGGCCGCGATGCGGATCTGCTCGCGCACAATGTCGATGCCGGTCACGGCCTCCGTGATCGGATGCTCGACCTGCAACCGCGTGTTCATTTCGATGAAATAGAACTCGCCTTCCTCATAGAGGAACTCGATCGTGCCGACGCCGAGATAGCCGAGCTTGGCGATGGCGTTGCGGACGATCTCGCCGATCTTCTCGCGTTGCGTGTCGTTGAGGGCGGGCGAGGGGCATTCCTCGAGCACCTTCTGGTGCCGACGCTGCAGCGAGCAGTCGCGCTCGCCCAGATGCGCCACATTGCCATGGCTGTCCGCGATGATCTGCATTTCGATATGGCGCGGCTGGCCGAGATACTTCTCCATATAGAGCGCATCGTCGCCGAAAGCGGCCTTGGCTTCGGCCCGCGCCGTCGAAAGGGCGCTCGACATTTCGTCGCGCGAGCGCGCCACCTTCATGCCGCGCCCGCCGCCGCCGGCCGCCGCCTTGACGAGAACCGGATAGCCCGTCTCCTCGGCGACCTTGTAGGCCTGCTCGTCGGTGGTGATGGCGCCGTCCGACCCCGGCACGCAAGGGATACCGAGTGACCGTGCGGTCGTCTTGGCCTGAATCTTGTCGCCCATCAGGCGAATATGGTCGCCGCTCGGGCCGATAAAGGTGATGCCATGCGCCTTCAGAATGTCGGCAAAGCGCGCATTCTCGGAGAGAAACCCGTAGCCGGGATGGACCGCATCGGCGCCGGTGATTTCGCAGGCCGAAATGATCGCGGGAATGTTGAGATAGCTCTCGCTGGCGGCCGGCGGGCCGATACAGACGCTTTCATTGGCGAGCCGCACATGCATCGCATCGGCATCCGCCGTCGAATGCACGGCGACCGTCTTGATGCCCATCTCGCGGCAGGCGCGATGGATACGCAGCGCGATTTCGCCGCGGTTTGCGATGAGGACCTTTTCGAACATGTCGTTGGCCCGGCCCCTGCCTATTCGATCACGAGAAGCGGCTCGCCGAACTCGACCGGCTGTCCGTCTTCCACGAAGATCGCGGTCACCTTGCCCGCGCGCGGGGCAGGGATGTGGTTCATGGTTTTCATCGCTTCGATAATCAGCACCGTCTGGCCTTCCTTGACCGTTGTGCCGATGGCGATGAAGGGCGCCGCACCGGGTTCGGCTGCCAGATAGGCTGTGCCGACCATCGGCGAGGCGACCGCGCCTGGATGCGAGGCGGCATCGGCGGGCGCCGGCGCTGCAGCGGCCACCGATGCGGGCGCGGCCGGCGCGGCGGCGAAATGCGCCGACACCTGTTGCACCTGCCGCGACACGCGCAGCTTCAGATTGTCCGTTTCGATCTCGATTTCGCTGAGCTCGGTCTCCTTGAGGAGAGCGGCCAGTTGCCGGATCAGTTCCTGATCGACGCCCGATTTGCTCATCTCGCTCTTCTTGCTTCCTTTTTGGCCGGCCGGCTGGCGGGGTGCTGCCACGTCGCTGGTTCCTTAAATCTTCGAATGGATGGCTTCAAGCGCCAGCGCATAGCCGATGGTGCCGAGCCCGCAAATGACGCCGGTGGCGACCGGCGAGATCGTCGAATGATGCCGGAAGCTCTCGCGCTTGTAGACATTGGAGATGTGGACCTCGACGACCGGAATGTCGAGCGTCGCCAGCGCGTCGTGAATGGCGATGGAGGTGTGCGAATAGGCACCCGCATTGAGGATCACACCGGCAGCGGCGGTCCGCGCCTCCTGGATCCAGTCGACCAGTTCGCCCTCATGGTTCGATTGCCGGCAATCGACGGCGAGCCCGAGCGTCTTGGCCTTCGCCTTCACCATCTTTTCGATCTCGGGCAGTGTCGTCGAGCCATAGATATCCGGCTCCCGCTGGCCGAGCAGGTTGAGGTTCGGCCCATTGAGCACGAACACCGGCTTCGAGGCCTTGCTGGAGCTTGATTTTGCCATGCGGTCGTGCGGGCTTTCTGGCGGCTTCAGGGTGGTCTTCTTGGCGGGGCGGCTTTCCGTAACCTTCCGGGCAAGGCTCAGGCTCTAGGGCCGCAAATAGGCGAAATTGTGGTCCCCGCCACGATTTTCACGTCCCCGAATCGCGGCGTCTCTTTATACGCAAACCGCGGGGCCTGTAAAAGGCTTGGGCTTGCCCGTCTCCATGCGAAGGCCTGGCAGGCGAAACCCGCGCCTTGAAGTCGAAGCCCCGCTCACCCATTATCCGGGCCAACGGCAAAGGCGTTAACGACGGCATGAAACTGACGGTGAACGGCGAATTGCGGGAGGTCGAAGGGCCGCTGACGGTGCTTGGCCTGCTTGGCAAGTTGGGCCTGCCCGCCGCCAAGATCGCCGTCGAGCGCAACCTCGAAATCGTCCCGCGCTCGGCCTATGACGAGGTGGCGCTGAGGGATGGCGACCGCCTGGAGATCGTCAATTTTGTCGGCGGCGGTTGAGCCCGCCTGAAGGAGTGAGAGAAGTGACGGAAGCGGCAGCGCGTATTGAGACAGCGGTAGCGGTGGACGACGATCCCTTCATCGTTGCCGGGCGCCGGCTGAAGTCGCGCCTGATCGTCGGCACCGGCAAATACAAGGACCTCGCCGAGAACGCCGCGGCGGTGGAAGCCGCCGGCGCCGAAATCGTCACGGTCGCGGTCCGCCGCGTCAATGTGACCAATCCGAACGAGCCGATGCTGGTCGACTTCATCGATCCGAAGAAGGTGATCTACCTGCCGAACACTGCCGGCTGCTACACAGCCGAAGATGCGGTGCGCACGTTGCGGCTGGCGCGCGAGGCCGGCGGCTGGAACCTCGTCAAGCTCGAAGTGCTGGGCGACAAGAAGACGCTCTATCCCGACATGATCGAAACCCTGCGCGCCGCCGAAGCGCTGCTGAAGGACGGCTTCGAGGTGATGGTCTATTGCACCGACGATCCGATCATGGCGAAGAAACTGGAAGAGATGGGCTGCTGCGCGATCATGCCGCTCGCCGCCCCCATCGGCTCCGGCCTCGGCATCCAGAACCCGATCAACATTCGCCTGATCGTCGAACAGTCGAACGTCCCGGTGCTGGTCGATGCCGGCGTCGGCACGGCGTCCGACGCGGCCGTGGCGATGGAACTCGGCTGCGACGGCGTGCTGATGAATACCGCGATTGCCGAAGCCAAAGACCCGATCAGAATGGCCCGCGCGATGAAGCTGGCGGTGGAAGCGGGCAGGCTGGCTTATCTGGCGGGCCGGATGCCGAAAAAGCTTTACGCCGATCCGTCATCTCCGATGAGCGGGCTGATTTAGAAAGACTCCGTCTCCGGAAAGAGTATCACCCGACCTCTCCCCCCGGACTGACCAGCACCTTGCCCATCCGTCCGCCCGTCTGTGCCCGGATCAACGCCGCGCGGATGTCTTCCATCGGATAAACGCTGTCGACCGGCGCGTGGATTGTGCCCTTGGCGATGCCCTCGGCGAGTTCGGCATAGATGGCGCGGATTTGTGCCGCCGAGCGCCGCCCCAGGAAGCGCCCCAGCATGAAGCCGGTAAAGGTCACGCCCCGGAAAACGATCTCGCCGATGGGAATGTCGGCATTGGCGCCCGACATGGCGCCATAGGTGCAGACCGTCCCTTCTTCCCTGGTGCATTGTGCCATGCGGCCTGTCGCGTCTCCGGCCACTGCATCGAGCGCCAGCGGGATCGCCGCGCCGCCGATCGCCTCCTTGACGCGCGCGGGCAGGTCCGGCCCGTCGGTGAGGCAGATATCGGCGCCGAGCGCGGTCAGCTCGGCAAACACATCCGCGCGCCGCGTCACATTCACCGTGCGCAAGCCCCGCGCTTTGGCCAGCGTCACGACGAGCCGGCCCACGGCGGAATTGGCGACGTTCTGGATCACCCAGTCGCCGGGCTTGAGGTCCACAATGTCGCTCAGCAGAAGCAACGCCGTCGGCGGGTTGATGCGCAGCATAGCCGCCTGGCGGAGGTCGAGCCCCGAAGGAATCGGCACCGCGTCTTCCGCTTTCACGCGGCGGCGCTGCGCCCAGTTCTCGCGCGCAAGATTGATGACAAGATCGCCGGGTTTCACATGCGTGACGCCATCGCCGACCGCCGCGACGCGGCCGACGCATTCCGCACCCGGCGTCGCCGGCAGGGGCGGCCGCAGCCGGTAGCCGCCGCGGCAGAAGCCGATATCGGCTGGATTGATCGGGAAGGCGATAACGTCGAACACGACCTCATGCGCGCCCGGTGCGCCGACATCCGGCACCTCGACGCAGCGCGCCACCTCTTCCGGTGCACCATAACTGCCGATATCGATCCGTTTCATCGCCCGCTCCGTATCCGTCCCGGCGCCAGCTTAACCGCAACCGCCGGCGCGGTCATGTCCGGTGCCTCAGCGGAACAGCACCACCGGCACCTTGCAGGAGCGGATCATCTCGGTCGTGGTCGAGCCGATGATCAGGCTGCGGATGCGCGAATGTCCATAGGCGCCCATCACGACGAGGCCGATCTGCTGGGCCGCCACATGCTCCGCGATGGCGGTTTCGGGCGCCATGTCCGCGACAAAGGCTTTGACGTCATATCCCGCCGCAGTGAGCGGGGTGCAGGCGTCGTCGAGCTTGCGGCGGAGGTCCGGGGTGCTCGCGCCGGCCATCAGCAAATGACATTCGAGGCCCTGAAAGAGCGGGCTGCGCGCAATATGGTCGATGGCTTTGATGCTGCTTGCGCCGCCGTCATAGGCGATCAGAAAGCGCTCGATCGGCCGGAACGCGCGCGCGGTGACGAAGACCGGCTTGTGGCTCGAGCGCACGATACGCTCGATATTCGAGCCGAGATGCAGCCTGGCAAAATCCGCCGCTTCGCCGCGTTTGCCGATCACCAGCATGTCGGCTGTTGCTTCGCTTTCGGCGACCGTTTCAACAATGTCGCCGATCCTGAGTCGCGTCGTGACATTGTCGATGCCCGCTTCGGCAATCACGGCCTTTGCATCTTCAAGAATGGCGCGTCCGCGTTGCTGCTGCAGCTTCGCGCGTTGTTCGTCGAGCGCGGTCAGTTCCGCCAGCAGGGCGCTGCGGGCGCCGAGGGCGATGCTGCCGCTGAGATCGGACGCCTCCGTGTTCTCGCGCCGGCCGAGTACATGCAGCACCTCGATGGATGCGCCCGTCCGCGCCGCAATCCATGCGGCATGCGCACAGACGCTATGCGAATATATCGACCCATCGACAAGCGCGATAATCTTCTGTGTCATTCCGCTCTCCCTCAATGTCCCATCAGCTTTTCGAGCGCGCCGGGCCTGTCGTGGATCGCCAGCCGGTCGACAATGGTCTCGCTTGCATCGTTCAACCCGATGATTTCGACCGTTGCGCCATCGCGGCGAAATTTCAGAACCGCCATGTCGAGCGCCGCAACACTGGAAATGTCCCAGATATGTGCCCGGCTGACATCGATGACGACTCTCTCCAGC
>JAUXOE010000106.1 GCA_030682415.1 Parvibaculum sp. | reverse complement strand
TGCCGCCGCCGATGTGGCGGATGCCGGTGCCGAGAAGGAAGGTGCGTGATGAAGGCCGACGTTAAAACTCTTGCGGCCAAGAGTGCCGGCACGGTCGAGCTGACGGACGACGTGTTCGCGCTCGAGCCCCGCGCCGACATCTTGCATCGCATGGTGACGTATCAGCTCGCCAAGCGGCAGGCCGGCACGCACAAGACCAAGGGTCGTTCCGAGATCGCGCTGACGGGCAAGAAGTTCGTCAAGCAGAAGGGCTCGGGCGGCGCGCGTCACGGCGATCGAAAAGCGCCGCAGTTCCGCGGTGGCGGCAAGGCTTTTGGCCCGGTTGTGCGCAGCCATGCGATCGACATGCCGAAAAAGGTTCGGGCTCTGGCGCTGAAGTTGGCGCTGTCGGCCAAGGCCAAGAGCGATAACCTCGTCATTCTCGACGAAGCAAAACTCAAGGACCCGAAGACCAAGGCGGTGAAGGACGCGTTTGCCAAGCTCGGTCTCAAGTCGGCGCTGATCGTCGATGGTGCGGAGCTTGACGACAACTTCGCGCTCGCGGCGCGCAACGTTCCGAATGTGGACGTGTTGCCGGTCCAGGGCATCAACGTCTACGACATTCTGCGCCGTGAGACGCTGGTGCTGACCAAGGCCGCGGTCGAAAGCCTGGAGGCTCGCTTTAAATGAACGCGCATCTTTATGACATCATCCTGTCGCCGGTGATCACCGAAAAGGCGACGATGGCATCGGAAGCCAATCAGGTCATTTTCAAAGTGGCCCCGAAGGCAACGAAGCCGCAGGTCAAGGAAGCGGTCGAAAAGCTCTTCGATGTGAAGGTGAAGGCGGTCAATACGCTGATCCGGAAGGGCAAGACCAAGCGGTTCCGCGGTATTGCGGGACGGCAAAGCGATTTCAAGAAAGCGATCGTGACCCTTGAAGATGGTCATTCGATCGATGTGACGACCGGGCTCTGAAACCATGGCATTGAAAAAATATAAACCGACCAGCCCCGCGCAGCGCGGTCTTGTGCTTGTCGACCGTTCGGGCCTCTACAAGGGCAAGCCGGTCAAGGCGCTGACCGAAGGCCTGACGAAGTCGGGTGGCCGTAACAATCACGGTCGAATCACAGTGCGGTTCCGCGGTGGTGGGCACAAGCGTAGCTATCGCATGGTCGACTTCAAGCGCTCGAAGTTCGATATGCCGGCGACAGTCGAGCGGCTCGAATACGATCCGAACCGTACGGCGTTCATCGCGCTGATCAAATATGCGGATGGCGATCTCGCCTATATCCTGGCGCCGCAACGGCTTGCTGCCGGCGATACGGTCGTGTCGGGAAGCCGCGTCGACGTAAAGCCGGGCAATGCGATGCCCCTGGCCAATATTCCGGTCGGCACCATCGTCCACAATGTGGAGATGAAGCCGGGCAAGGGTGGGCAGATCGCGCGGTCAGCGGGCACTTATGTGCAGCTCGTTGGGCGCGACCAGGGGTATGCGCTTCTGCGCCTTTCGTCAGGCGAACAGCGGATGGTCCCGGCCACATGCATGGCGTCGATCGGCGCGGTGTCGAACCCGGATCATTCGAACATCACGATTGCCAAGGCGGGTCGTAATCGCTGGCTCGGCAAGCGCCCACATGTGCGCGGCGTCGTGATGAACCCGGTCGACCATCCGCATGGTGGCGGCGAAGGCCGTACATCCGGCGGCCGTCATCCGGTCACGCCGTGGGGCAAGCCGACAAAGGGCAAGAAGACGCGTGCCAACAAGGCAACGGACAAATACATCGTTCGTAGCCGTCATCAGAAGAAGAAGGGTTAAGGGAGCTCGATATGGCGCGTTCTGTCAAAAAAGGCCCCTTCGTGGATGGCTACCTTCTGAAGAAGGCAGAAGCCACACGCGGTTCGGGCCGCAAGGAAGTCATCAAGATGTGGAGCCGTCGTTCCACGGTCCTGCCGCAATTTGTTGGTCTGACCTTCGGTGTCCACAACGGCAAGAAGCACATTCCGGTTCTCGTGACTGAGGACATGGTGGGGCACAAGTTCGGTGAGTTCTCGCCGACGCGGACCTATTTCGGACACACGTCCGACAAGAAATCGAAGAAGGGCTAAGTCATGGGCAAAGCTGCTACAAAGCGTCGCCTGCCCGAGAACGAAGCGCAGGCCGTTGGCCGGATGCTCCGGGTGAGCCCGCAGAAGCTCAACCTCGTTGCGCAGCTCATTCGCGGCAAGAAGGTCGATACGGCGATCGCCGATCTCACTTTCTCACGCAAGCGGATTGCGAATGATGTGAAGAAGGTTTTGCAGAGCGCGATTGCGAATGCGGAAAACAACCACGATCTCGATGTCGACGATCTCGTCGTCGCCGAGGCTTATGTGGGCAAGAATCTGGTCATGAAGCGCTGGCATGCGCGGGCGCGCGGGCGCGTCGGCCGTATCGAAAAACCGTTCAGCCAGATCACGATCGTGGTTCGGCAAGTCGAGGAGCAAGCCTGATGGGTCACAAGGTCAATCCGATAGGGCTGCGCCTGGGCATCAACCGGACCTGGGATTCGCGCTGGTTCGCCGGCCGCCAGGAATACGGCAAGCTGCTGCACGAAGACATCAAGATCCGTGAGATGCTGAGTAGTCAGCTGAAGCAGGCGGGGGTCTCGAAGATCGTGATCGAACGTCCGCACAAGAAGTGCCGTGTGGCGATCCATACAGCGCGTCCGGGCGTCGTGATCGGCAAGAAGGGCGCTGATATCGAGAAGCTGCGCAAGGACATTGGCAAGATCACAGCATCCGAAGTGCATCTCAACATTGTTGAAGTGCGCAAGCCGGAAATCGACGCGACGCTGGTCGCCGAGAATATCGCACAGCAGCTCGAGCGCCGCGTGGCGTTCCGCCGGGCGATGAAGCGGGCCGTGCAGTCGGCCATGCGGCTTGGTGCGGGCGGTATCCGCATCAACTGCGCCGGTCGCCTCGGCGGTGCCGAAATAGCGCGTACGGAATGGTATCGCGAGGGTCGCGTGCCGCTGCACACGCTGCGCGCCGATATCGATTACGGCGTGGCAACGGCGAAGACGGCCTACGGCACCTGCGGTGTCAAGGTCTGGATCTATAAGGGCGAGATACTGGAGCACGACCCGATGGCTTCCGAGCGCCGTGCGCTCGAAGGCGGCGGCGATGGTGGTGGCCGTCAGCGTCGTGAAGAGCGGGCCTGAGCCCCGAAGAACTGAGCGAAGAGAGTTTCGACCATGTTGCAACCGAAGCGCACGAAGTTCCGCAAGGCCCACAAGGGCCGTATCCATGGCAAAGCCAAGGGTGGAATGAATCTCGACTTTGGGGCTTTCGGCCTCAAGGCGCAGGAGCCGGCCCGCATCACCGCGCGGCAGATCGAGGCGGCACGCCGTGCGATCACGCGTCATATGAAGCGCGCGGGTCGTGTGTGGATCCGGATTTTCCCGGATGTGCCGGTGTCCTCGAAGCCGACCGAAGTCCGTATGGGCAAGGGCAAGGGCGCGCCGGAATATTGGGCGGCACGCGTGAAACCGGGCCGGATCATGTTCGAGATCGACGGTGTGTCGCTCGCGGTCGCCGAAGAGGCGATGCGCCTTGGCGCAGCAAAGCTCCCGATCAAGACGCGCTTCGTTGCGCGTCCTGGCGAGCACGCCTGAGACTAACGACCCCCGCTGACAAGCGGATCGAATGAAAGGGTAAGGCCATGAAGGCCAGTGAAGTGAAAGATATGACGCCGGACCAGCTCGACGATGAGCTGCTCAAGCTGAAGAAGACGCAGTTCAATCTGCGATTCCAGGGCGCGAGCGGGCAGTTGGAGAAGGTTCACCAGATGCGTCAGGTGCGCCGCGACATCGCGCGCGTCAAGACCATCCAGCGCCAGCGCGACGCCGCGCAGGCGAACAAGGGCTGAGGATACCGAAATGCCGAAGAGAATCCTTCAGGGTGTCGTGGTTAGCGACAAGAATGAAAAGACAATCGTGGTGAATGTCGAACGCCGCTTCAAGGACCCGCTCCTTAAGAAGATCGTGCGCAGTTCGAAGAAGTATCACGCGCATGACGAGAACAAATCGGCGAAGGTCGGCGATCTGGTGAAGATTCGCGAGTGCCGCCCGATTTCGAAACTGAAGAAATGGGAAGTTTTTACGGACGAGGCCTGATCCTTTTCGGATTTCAGGAACCGGTTCGAGCAAGGCGGATGAAGTTATGATCCAGCAAGAGACAAACCTGGAAGTGGCCGACAACTCGGGTGCGCGTCGTGTGATGTGCATCAAGGTGCTCGGCGGCTCCAAGCGGAAGTACGCTTCCGTTGGCGACATCATTGTCGTCAGCATCAAGGAAGCGATTCCGCGCGGCAAGGTTAAGAAGGGCGACGTCATGAAGGCGGTCGTTGTGCGCACGGCGAAGGATATCCGCCGCGCCGATGGCAGCGTCATCCGCTTCGACCGCAACGCGGCCGTTCTGATCAACGCCCAGGGCGAGCCGATCGGGACACGTATTTTCGGGCCTGTGACCCGCGAACTGCGCGCGAAGAACCATATGAAGATCGTATCGCTCGCGCCGGAGGTGCTTTGATGGCTGCGAAGATTAAAAAGGGCGACAAGGTCGTCGTTCTGACAGGCAAGGATAAGGGCAAGAAGGGCGCTGTGATCGCCGTCTTCCCGAAGGAAGAACGCGCGCTCGTGCAGGGCGTCAACATGGTCAAGCGCCACGAAAAGCCGTCGCAGACGACGACGGGCGGTATCGTGACGCGTGAAGCGAAGGTGCATTTGTCCAATCTGGCGATCCAGGATCCGAAGACGGGCGATGCGACGCGAGTTGGTTTCAAGACGCTGGACGACGGCCGCAAGGTCCGCTTTGCCAAGGCGTCGGGAGAGACGATCGATGGCTGAATCTCAGTATATCCCGCGGCTCAAGGTTCAGTATCTGGACAGCATCCGTCCCGAGCTGACCGAGCAGTTCAAGTACAAGAACATGCTCCAGGTGCCGCGGCTCGACAAGATCGTGCTCAACATGGGTGTGGGCGAGGCCGTCGCCGACTCGAAGAAGATCAAGAGTGCTTTCGAGGACCTGCAGTCGATTGCCGGACAAAAGCCGGTCGTCACCAAGGCAAAGACCTCGATCGCGACCTTCAAGTTGCGTGAGGAGATGCCGATCGGTGTCAAGGTCACGCTGCGCAAGGATCGCATGTACGAATTCCTCGACCGGCTGGTTACGATCGCGCTACCGCGCGTGCGAGACTTCCGGGGCCTGAATGCGAAGAGCTTTGACGGGCGTGGCAACTTTGCCATGGGCCTCAAGGAGCACATCGTGTTCCCGGAAATCGACTACGACAAGGTCGATCAGGTTTGGGGCATGGATATCATCGTGTGTACGACGGCGAAGACGGACGACGAGGCGCGTGAGCTGCTTCGGAAGTTCAACTTCCCCTTCACGAAATAAGTTTTTTGAGCGGTTCGCGAATGGCGAATCCGACGGAGGTTTGAATGGCTAAGAAGAGCGCCATAAATCGGGATCAGAAGCGGCGCAAGCTGACGGCAAAGTTTGCCGCCAAGCGGGCGAAGTTGAAGGCCGCCACGAAAGACGATGCGCTTTCGATGGAAGACCGGTTTCAGGCGCAGCTCAAGCTCGCCGAGTTGCCGCGCAATTCGTCCAAGACCCGTATTCACAACCGCTGCGAGATCACGGGTCGCAGCAAGGCCTATTACCGCAAGCTGCGCATGTCGCGTATCGCCCTCCGGGACCTCGCGTCCAAAGGGCAGATCCCCGGCATGGTGAAGTCGAGCTGGTAGGAGAGACACGAATGACGATGACCGATCCTCTTGGCGATATGCTCACACGCATCCGCAATGCTCAGCTTCGCGGCAAGAGCAAAGTGGTAACGCCGGCCTCGAAGCTTCGTGGCTGGGTGCTGGATGTGCTTGCCGACGAAGGCTTTATCCGAGGCTATGCGCGTGTCGAATATCCGGGCGGCAAAAGCGATTTCGAGATCGAGCTGAAATACAATGAAGGCGCGCCGGTCATCCAGATGATCGAACGTGTTTCGACGCCGGGCCGGCGTGTTTATTCGTCGGTGAAGACCATGCCGACGGTGCACAACGGTCTCGGCATTTCGATCCTCTCGACGCCGAAGGGCATTATGTCCGACAACGCGGCGCGGGAACAGAATGTTGGTGGCGAGGTGCTCTGCCGCGTCTTCTAGAGACGCGGGCGGCAATCGACGAATGCAGACGACAGGAAACAGAGACCATGTCGCGAATTGGTAAGTACCCCGTCGGAATCCCCAAAGGGGTGACGGTGACACTGAGTGGCCAGGAAGTGGCCGTGAAGGGTCCGAAGGGTGAGCTGAAGCTCACGCTGGTGGATGATGTTACGATCGAGCAGGGCGAGGCGGGGCTGACCGTGCGCCCGCGGGATGACTCACAGCGCGCCCGCGCGATGTGGGGGCTTTCGCGCACGCTGGTCGAAAATCTGGTTGTTGGTGTGACCGATGGCTTTACGAAGACGCTCGAGATCAATGGCGTCGGCTATCGTGCGGCGATTCAGGGAAAGAACCTGCAGCTCAATCTCGGCTTTAGCCATGATGTGATCTATCCGATCCCCGCGGGCATCGACATCAAGTGCGCCAAGCCGACCGAGGTCACGATCAGCGGTATCGACAAGCAGCAGGTCGGTCAGGTGGCGGCGGAAATCCGCGGCTATCGTGGTCCGGAACCCTACAAAGGCAAGGGCGTGAAGTACGCCGGCGAATATATCTTCCGCAAGGAAGGCAAGAAGAAGTGAGCGGATGCGCGCCATGAGCAAATTGAAAAACACCTCCCAACGCCGTGCGATGCGCAATCGCAGCAAGCTCGCAAGGGTTGCGACCGAGCGGCCACGACTTTCGGTGTTCCGTTCGTCGAAGCACATCTATGCGCAGGTCATCGACGACCGGCGCGGGATCACGCTGGCTGCTGCATCGACGCTCGACGAGAAATTCGGCAAGAAGGCCGGCGCCGATGTATCGGCAGCCGGAGAAGTTGGCAAGCTCGTCGCCGCGCGTGCGAAAGAAGCGGGTATCACCGATGTCGTCTTCGATCGCGGCGGCTACATCTATCATGGGCGCGTCAAGGCGCTCGCTGAGGGCGCCCGCGAAGGCGGCCTCAACTTCTAAGGGATTCAAGCTGTGGCACGTAAAGAAAACAGGGATCGGGACGAGCGCGACGGCGAATTTGTCGACAAGCTGGTTCACATCAATCGCGTCGCCAAGGTCGTGAAGGGCGGTCGGCGCTTCGGCTTTGCGGCGCTTGTCGTGATCGGCGACCAGAAGGGTCGGGTCGGCTTTGGCCATGGCAAGGCGCGCGAAGTTCCCGAAGCGATCCGCAAGGCGACGGAGTCGGCCAAGCGGGCGATGATCCGCGTGCCGCTGCGCGAGGGCCGGACGCTGCATCACGATGTCGACGGACGTCATGGCGCGGGCCGCGTTGTTCTGCGCGCCGCACCGCCCGGCACCGGCATCATTGCCGGTGGCCCGATGCGTGCTGTGTTCGAGACTCTCGGTGTCCAGGACGTGGTGGCAAAGTCGCTCGGTTCGAGCAATCCCTACAATATGGTGCGCGCGACCTTTGACGCGCTGAAGAACGAGGAAAGCCCGCGCATGGTTGCGGCGCGCCGCGGCAAGAAGGTCAGTGAGATCGTTGGCCGCCGTACGGATGCCGCCACCGAGGCGAGCGCCGAGTAAGGCCCGAGAAGAGGAAGCGAGCGATGTCAGCGAAGAAGACCGGCGACAAGACAGTGACTGTGCAGCAGATCGGAAGCCCGCTTCGGCGCGAGCCTTCGCAGCGGCAAACGCTGATCGGGCTCGGCCTCAACAAGATGCGGCGTACACGGACGCTGGAAGATACCGCCGCCGTGCGCGGCATGATCAACAAGGTTGCCCATCTCGTCCGCGTCGTGGACGAGGCTTAACCGGCAACAGGGTCGGACAACAGGCTCACGAGGCATTTCGATGAAATTGAATGAAATCACCGACAACGAAGGCGCGCGCAAGTCGCGTATCCGCGTCGGCCGCGGCATCGGCTCCGGCAAAGGCAAGACCGGCGGTCGTGGCGTGAAGGGCCAGAAGTCCCGCACCGGCGTCGCGATCAAGGGCTATGAGGGCGGCCAGATGCCGATCCACATGCGCCTGCCGAAGCGCGGCTTCAAGAATCTCTTCCGGCTCGACTACAACGCGGTCAATCTCGGTCGCGTCCAGGTTGCGGTCGATGCCGGCAAGCTCGACAAGGGCGCGACGGTCGATGCGGCGGCGCTCGTCGCCGCTGGCGTCATTCGCCGCGCCAAGGACGGCGTCCGGTTGCTTGCCAAGGGCGAACTGACAACCAAACTTAATTTCGAAGTGGCCGGTGCATCCGCAAGCGCGGTGACGGCGGTTGAAAAGGCTGGCGGGTCAGTCAAAGTGAGCGTGCCGGCTCGGGTTGCCGCCGAATAAGACGATCCAGGGAGCGGGCACTCTCTTTCATATGCGCGCACATGGTTCCGGTGTGCACAGGGTGAGATGAATGGCATCAGCGGCTGAACAGCTCGCGGCAAATCTTAACTTTGCCGCCTTCGCGAAGGCGACCGAGCTGAAAAAGCGCATCTGGTTCACGCTGGGTGTGCTGATCGTCTATCGTCTCGGCACCTATGTGCCGCTGCCTGGTATCGACCCGCTGGCGCTGGCGCGTATTTTCGAGCAGCAGCAATCGGGCCTTCTTGGCATTTTCGACATGTTTGCCGGCGGCGCTGTCGGCCGCATGGCGATCTTTGCTCTTGCGATCATGCCCTACATTTCCTCGTCGATCATCATGCAGCTGATGACGACAGTGTCGCCGCATCTCGCCCAACTCAAGAAAGAGGGCGAGCAGGGCCGCAAGCAGATCAATCAGTACACGCGCTATGGTACGGTTATCCTTGCCGCGCTTCAGGGCTACGGGATTGCCGTTGGTCTTGAAGGTGCGCAAGGCGTTGTCATCGATCCCGGGGTTTTCTTTCGCATGACCACGGTTATCACGCTGGTCGGCGGCACGATCTTCCTGATGTGGCTCGGTGAACAAATCACGGCGCGCGGCGTCGGCAACGGCATTTCGCTGATCATCTTCTCCGGCATTGTGGCGGAGTTGCCGCGGGCATTGGCCGGCACGCTGGAACTCGGACGTCAGGGCGCGCTATCGACCCTTATCATCCTTTTCCTTGCGGTGATGGTTGTGGTCGTCATCATGATCATCGTTTTCGTCGAGCGGGCGCAGCGCCGATTGCTGGTGCAGTACCCCAAGCGCCAGGTCGGCAACAAACTCTATGGCGGCGACAGCTCGCATCTTCCGCTGAAACTCAACACGGCCGGCGTCATCCCGCCGATCTTTGCGTCGTCATTGTTGCTGTTGCCCATGACGATCGCCAATTTCAGCTCCGGCCAGGGTCCGGACTGGCTCAACACCATGACGGGGATGCTCGGGCATGGTCAGCCGCTTTACATTGCGCTTTATGCGGCAGGTATCATCTTCTTTGCCTTCTTCTATACGGCGATTGTCTTCAACCCTGCAGACACAGCCGACAATCTCAAGAAGTATGGCGGTTTCATTCCGGGCATCCGCCCCGGTCAACGTACGGCTGAGTATATCGACTTCGTGCTGACCCGATTGACCACCGTGGGCGCTTTGTATTTGGCCATTGTCTGTCTGCTGCCGGAGATTCTGATCTCGCAATACAAGGTGCCGTTCTATTTCGGTGGTACCTCGCTCCTGATCGTTGTCAGCGTGACGATGGACACGGTATCGCAAGTCCAGAGCCATCTGCTCGCGCACCAGTATGAAGGACTGATCAAGAAATCGAAGCTGCGCGGGGGCAAGCGATGAGGTTGATCCTGCTTGGACCGCCTGGTGCCGGCAAGGGGACGCAGGCGAAGCGTCTCGAAGACAAGTACGGCTTCATCCAGCTTTCGACCGGGGACATGTTGCGCGCCGCGGTTGCGGCCGGGTCCGATATCGGCAAGCAGGCCGAGGCCATCATGGCGCGCGGCGATCTGGTGCCGAACGAGGTGGTCGTCGGGATTATTGCCGAGCGGATTTCGCAGCCGGATGCGGTAAAGGGCTACATCCTCGATGGGTTCCCGCGCAATGTGGCCCAGGCAGAGGCGCTTGATGCGATGCTGGCTGGCCGGGGTGCGGGGCTCGACGCGGTGGTGGAGCTTGGCGTCGATGACGGCATTCTGCTGCAGCGGATCGAAACCCGCGCGGCGGAGACCGCCGGGGGCCCACGGGCCGACGACAATGCCGAGGCGCTGGCGAAGCGCCTCAAGGTCTATCACGAGCAGACGGCGCCGCTGGTCGCCTATTACAAGACCAAGGGCACGCTGCGGACCGTGGACGGCATGAAGGATATGGATGAGGTAACCCGTCAGATCGAGGCGGCCCTCGGGCTTTCAAACAGGAAAGGGAACTGGCTTAAGCGGTTGACTGGGAAGAAGTAAATTCTATAATCCCGGCCTTCGCGACGGTACTTTCAGGGCAAATGACGGTCTGGGCCGAAAAATGGCGGAATTCCGCGGTTTTCGGGCGATCCCAGTCGACATTTTACGCAAGTGCCGTGTTAGGCGATTCCCGAAGTTTAGGAGAAGAACGTGGCTCGTATCGCTGGTGTCAATATCCCGACCAACAAGCGGGTGGTCATTGCACTGACCTATATTCACGGCATTGGCGACACCAAGGCGGTGGAGATTTGCGGCAAGGTCGGTATTCCGGCCGAACGCCGCGTCAACGAGCTGACGGATGCCGAGGTTATCCAGATCCGCGAAGCGATCGACAGCGACTATATGGTCGAGGGCGATCTGCGGCGCGAAGTGGCCATCAACATCAAGCGGTTGATGGATCTTGGCTGTTATCGTGGCCTCCGGCACCGCAAGGGCCTGCCGGTCCGCGGCCAGCGGACACACACCAATGCCCGCACCCGCAAGGGGCCGGCCAAGGCGATTGCCGGCAAGAAGAAGTAACGCCCTTAGGACATTAGAGCCGGGGCGCGTTTGTTGCGGCTCCCGCGTGACACGAAGGTTTAGGACGGATGGCGAAGGAAAAGACGCGCGTCAAGCGCAAGGAACGAAAGAATATCTCATCGGGCGTTGCCCATGTGAATTCGACGTTCAACAACACCATGATCACCATTGCGGATGCGCAGGGCAATGCGATTGCCTGGTCGTCCGCCGGGATGATGGGTTTCAAGGGCAGCCGCAAGTCGACGCCCTTCGCCGCCCAGATGGCCGCGGAAGATGCGGGCAAGAAGGCCATGGAACACGGCATGCGCACCCTTGAAGTCGAGGTTTGCGGCCCGGGTTCGGGCCGCGAGTCGGCGCTGCGTGCGCTGCAGTCGGTCGGCTTCACCGTCACGACGATCCGCGACGTAACGCCGATCCCGCACAACGGCTGCCGTCCGCCCAAGCGGCGCCGCGTCTAGGCCGGTATCTGGCCGGCAGCCCTCCGGGGTCTTTGCCGGTCACGTCCGCTCGCACGATTGAATGGTGGGGTGGACGTTAAAGAGATCAGGTGGCGGATGTCTCCCGCCCGGTGCGTTCGCAAGGCGCGCCGCAAACGACACGAGGTTATCAACGTGATCCAGAAAAACTGGGAAGAGCTTATCAAACCGAACAAGCTCGAAATCAATCCGGGCCATGACGCGCAGCGTTTTGCGACCGTTGTCGCCGAGCCGCTGGAGCGCGGCTTTGGCCTGACGCTGGGCAACTCGCTTCGCCGCGTTCTGATGTCGTCGCTGCAGGGCGCAGCCGTCACCGCTGTCCAGATCGACGGTGTGTTGCACGAGTTTTCGTCGATCGCCGGTGTGCGCGAAGACGTGACCGACATCGTTCTGAACATCAAGCAGCTGGCGCTGCGCCTTCATGCCGAAGGCCCGAAGCGCATGTCGCTGACGAAGAAGGGCCCGGGCGTTGTCACGGCCGGCGATATCACGGTTGGCGCCGACATCGAAGTTCTCGATCCCGATCTCGTGCTCTGCACGCTCGACGAGGGCGCTGAAATCCGCATGGAATTCACCGTCGCGCTCGGCAAGGGTTATGTGGCGTCGGACCGCAATCGTCCGGAAGATGCGCCGATCGGCCTGATCCCGGTCGACAGCCTCTACAGCCCGGTGCGCCGCGTCTCCTACAAGGTCGAGAACACCCGTGAGGGCCAGATTCTCGACTACGACAAGCTGACCATGCAGATCGAGACCAACGGCGCCAACACGCCGGAAGACGCGGTCGCCTATGCCGCGCGCATCCTGCAGGACCAGCTCCAGACCTTCGTCAATTTCGACGAGCCGGAGCAGAAGCATGTCGAGGAGAGCCGCCCCGAACTCGAGTTCAATGCGGCGCTTCTGAAGAAGGTGGACGAGCTCGAACTTTCGGTGCGCTCGGCCAACTGCCTGAAGAACGACAACATCGTCTATATTGGCGACCTGATCCAGAAGACGGAAGGCGAGATGCTTCGCACGCCGAACTTCGGCCGCAAGTCGCTGAACGAGATCAAGGAAGTGCTGGCGCAGATGGGGCTCCATCTCGGCATGGAAGTGCCGAACTGGCCGCCGGAAAATATCGAAGAGCTGGCCAAGCGCTACGAAGACCAGTACTGAGTTTCAAGATGAACGCCGCGTCCTGGTGACGCCGCAGGTAACGAGGAGAAGGGCACATGCGTCACGGAAATTCCGGCCGCAAGCTCAACAGGACGGCAAGCCACCGCAAGGCCATGCTCGCGAACATGGCGATCGCGCTCATCAAGCATGAGCAGATCGTCACGACGCTACCCAAGGCCAAGGAGCTTCGTCCCTATGTCGAGAAGCTGGTGACGCTGGGCAAGCGGGGCGATCTTCATGCGCGCCGCCAGGCCTATTCGGCACTTCCGGACAAAGTCTGGGCGGCGAAGCTGTTCGACGTGCTCGGACCCCGCTATCAGGAGCGCCAGGGCGGCTATATCCGTGTCCTCAAGGCCGGCTTCCGGCATGGCGACAGCGCGCCGATGGCCGTGATCGAGTTTGTTGATCGCGATGAGAGTGCCAAGGGCCAGGATTCCGGCCCGGTGCAGGTTGAGGAAAGCGAAGACGCCGCCTGATCGGCCGCATTTCCGTTTCGGTTTGAGGGCAGCCCGGATTTCCGGCGCTGCCCTTTTCGTTAATCGTCCCGTTTCAGGTCATTTCGGACTTGTCAGCGCCGCCGCGAAATCACAAGATTTTCCGGGGTAAGGAGTTGCGTTCGGGCGTTGGGGGATCGATTGCCCGTCCTTGAAAGAGGGCGCGGGGTCATGGTGGTTGAGATGTTGTCCGAGTCGAACTGGGCCGGAGCGCTTTCGATGGCGCTGGCGGCGATCGTGCTGACCGCGGCGCTGGCCGTGCTCACATCCGGCGCATCGGCGCAGGAGCGGCAATTGCCCGGTAGCCGCGCCGAAGTCCAGCTTTCCTATGCGCCGGTCGTCAAGCGCGTCGCACCCGCCGTGGTCAACGTCTACACCAAGCGCGTCGTGCAGGAGCAGGCCCGCTCGCCCTTCGCCAACGATCCCTTCTTCCAGCAATTTTTTGGCAACCGGTTCAGCTTCGGCATGCCGCGCGAGCGTGTGCAGCAGTCGCTTGGCTCCGGTGTCATCGTCGACCCCTCGGGCCTTATCGTCACCAATCATCACGTCATCAAGGGCGGCCAGCAGTTCACGGTGGCCTTGTCGGACCGGCGCGAGTTCGACGCGCAGCTGGTGCTCGCCGACGAGCGCACCGACCTTGCGGTGCTGAAGATCGACACCGGGCAGCAGCAACTGCCACATCTTGTCTTCAAGGATTCCGACACCATCGAAGTCGGCGATCTCGTGCTGGCGATCGGCAATCCGTTCGGCGTCGGCCAGACGGTGACCAGCGGCATCGTCTCGGCGCTGGCGCGCACCCATGTCGGCGTGTCGGACTACCAATTCTTCATCCAGACCGATGCGGCGATCAATCCCGGCAATTCGGGCGGCGCGCTGGTCACGCTGGATGGCAAGCTCGTCGGCATCAACAGCGCCATCTATTCGCAGACCGGTGGCAGCATCGGCATCGGCTTTGCGATCCCGTCCAACATGGTTGAAAGCGTCGTCGCCTCGGCGCGCGACGGCGGTCATGTCAAACGGCCGTGGTTCGGTGCGCAATTGCAGGCCGTCGACAGCGATCTTGCGCAGTCGCTGGGGCTTGATCGGCCGGGCGGCGGCATTGTGCGCGACGTGCACCCGGGCGGTCCGGCCGACAAGGCGGGCTTGCGCGTCGGTGACGTCATCCGCTCGATCGACGGCTTCGACGTCGACGATCCACAATCTGTGCGCTACCGGCTTGCGACCAAGGGCCTCGGCGGTCAGGCGCGGATCGGCTATCTGCGCGACGGCCGGACGCGCGAGGCACAAGTGGCGCTGATCGCGCCGCCAGAGGAACCGGCGGCCGAAGAGACCGAAATTACAGGGCGCAGTCCCTTCGCCGGTGCGACGGCCGCCAATCTTTCGCCGGCCGTTGCCGACCGCCTGGGCCTCGATACGATGAGCGCACGCGGCGTTGTCGTCACCAATGTCGGCGTCGGAACGCCGGCGGGGCGCATGCAGCTGCAGCGCGGCGATATCGTTGTCGAGGTGGCGGGAACGCGGATTGCGACCGTGCGCGACCTTGTCCGCGTCACGGCGACGCCGCGGGCGCAATGGGATTTCTCGATCAAGCGCGGCGAGCGCACCTTCCAGGCCACGGTTGGCGGCTAGCTTGCGTCTCCGCCGCCCATCTGCGATTGCAGGTAATTCTCCAGCCCGACCTTCTTCACCAGCTCAAGCTGTGTTTCGAGGAAGTCGATATGCTCTTCCTCGTCCTCCAGAATGTCTTCGAAGATTTCGCGGCTGACATAGTCGCGCGCCTGCTCGCAATGGGCGATGGCCTCCTTGTAGAAGGCGTGGCCCGCATATTCGAGCTTCAGGTCGCATTCCATGCATTCGACGACATTCTCGCCGATCAGCAGTTTGTCGAGGTCCTGGAGGTTCGGCAGGCCTTCGAGGAAGAGGATGCGCTCGATCAGCTTGTCGGCATGCTTCATCTCGTCGATCGATTCGTGATATTCGACCTCGCCGAGCTTCGTGAAGCCCCAGTTCCTGAACATGCGCGCATGCAGGAAATACTGGTTGATGGCTGTCAGTTCGAGCTTCAGCGCCTTGTTGAGATATTCGATGACCTTGGCGTCGCCGCGCATATGCCGTTCCTTTCGACTCAGAATGCGCCATGGTTGTCCGGCACGCGCGCGGCGTCAAACGCAATTCGAAAAAATCGAGTGGCGACAAGTAGTTGCGAATGATCTTGAGAGTATCTCGCGAAAGCGGCGGCGTCAGTCGGCGGCGGCCATCAGGCCGGCAAGCGTTTCGTCGGCCCGCGCTTCGGCGATCAGTTCGGCCAGCGAAGGCAGGCAGCGCCCGCATTGCGGCTTGCAGCCCATGGCGCGGTGGAGGGCTGCAGGCGTGTCGACATGCGGTGCGCCGGCCAGCGTCGTGCGGACGGTCTGGCTGTTCTTGGCATTGCACACGCAAACGATCATCTGAACTCGTTTCCTGCCCGGATTTTCTTGCCCTTGTCCCCGGCGGGGGCGCCGGGGAGGCCAAACTGCCATCCTTGCGAATGCTTTGCAAGTGCGTTGTGAATGCGAATCCATTGCAAAATTGTCGCAGGGTTAAGAGGGCCTTGCGGGGCCGGTCCGGGAGGGAGTCCGAGCGCGCGTTGACAGCCGGCGGATAGCCTTAGATTATGGAAAGGGTGAAACGATGTGAGGCTTGAATGCCCAATTGGCTGCTGAAGAATCCCGAATGTGTGCTGATCCACATTCCAAAGACAGGGGACTCGACGATCAAGCGCAGCATCTGGAATTCGCGCCTCGACGGGCCGGAGTATCGGGCTTTGCCCGCGGCATGGGAGCCCTATTTCAAGTTCGCCTTCGTCCGGCATCCGCTGGACCGTCTTGTTTCAGCGTGGGCCGATTTCACCCAGTTGCGCAAATTCAAGGGGACGGTGGACGATTTCGTCGGAATCGTTGTGGATCAGTCGATCGGTTTTGACGAGCGGCGCAAGACGGCGGCCGAGAGTATCAGGCATCACACGATTCCGCAGACGCACCCGTTCAACTGTCTCGACCGGGCCGAATATGTCGGCCGATATGAGAACTACGTCGAAGACTTGAACTACGTGCTTGAGCGGGTGGGCATGACGGTGACGACATATTCCGCTGTACGAAAGACAGAGCATAACGGGTGGCGGCCGGTTTTGTCGGGAGAGACGCTAACCAAAGCGATTGCCTATTATGAGCACGACTTTGAAACACTCGGCTACTCTAGGCCATAGGTACCGAGCTCTTACAACCGCGCCAATGCTCCCCGATTTACGCCTGTCTTTTGGCCTGTGCCCGGTACGTCACTATTCCACCAGTGACGGGGGCCCTCTCCCGTGAGCGGCCGCCCCGAAACGTGCTAAAGAGCGCCCATGAGCAATCTTTTCGAGGCGGCGGGGATGGATGAGGGGGCGCCGCGCCCGCTCGCCGACCGGCTGCGCCCGAAGGTTCTTGAGGAGGTTGTCGGCCAGGAGCACCTGATCGGGCCGAAGGGCCCCCTGGGGCGGATGCTGGCTGCCGGGCATCTCTCCTCGATCGTCTTCTGGGGCCCGCCCGGCACCGGCAAGACCACCATCGCCCGGCTGCTGGCCGACCGCGTCGGCCTGCATTTCGAGCCGATGTCGGCGATCTTTTCGGGCGTTGCCGACCTCAAGAAGGTCTTCGAGGCCGCCCGCGCCCGGCGCTCGACCGGCAAGGGCACGCTCCTCTTCGTTGATGAGATCCACCGCTTCAACCGCGCCCAGCAGGACGGTTTCCTGCCGGTGATGGAGGACGGAACCGTCACGCTGGTCGGCGCCACCACCGAGAACCCGTCCTTCGAGCTCAATGCGGCGCTGCTTTCCCGGGCGCAGGTACTGGTGCTCAACCGGCTCGACGATGCGGCGATCGAGGAGCTGCTGACCCGCGCCGAAGCCTTTTACGAAAAGAAACTGCCGCTGACCGACGACGCCCGCGCCTCGCTTCGCGCGATGGCCGATGGCGACGGGCGCTATGCGCTCAATCTCGCCGAGGAAGTCTTCGCGCAGGCGCCCGAGGCGCCGCTCGATACCGGCGAACTGATCGCCGCCGTGCAGCGCCGCGCACCGCTTTACGACAAGGGCCGGGAAGGACACTACAACCTCATCAGCGCGCTGCACAAGTCGATCCGGGGATCGGATTGCGATGCGGCGCTCTACTGGCTGGCGCGCATGCTGGCGGGCGGCGAGGATCCGCTCTATATCGCGCGGCGGCTGGTGCGCGCGGCGATCGAGGATATCGGTCTTGCCGACCCGGAAGCCGTGCATCAGGCGCTGGCCGCGAAAGACGTGTTCGATTTCCTCGGCGCGCCGGAAGGCGAGCTGGCGCTGGCGCAGGCGGTGATCTATCTGGCCACCGCGCCGAAATCGAATGCGTCCTACGCGGCCTTTGGTGCGGCGAAGCGGTCGGCGCGCGACACCGGCTCGGTCGCGCCACCCGCCCATATTCTCAACGCGCCGACGAAACTGATGAAAGACCTTGGCTACGGCGCCGGATACGAATACGACCACGACGCGCCGAACGCTTTTTCCGGGCAGGACTATTTCCCCGCGGAAGTCGGCCGCCAGAATTTTTACCGGCCCGAGGAACGCGGTTTCGAGCGCGAGATCGGCAAGCGGCTTGCCTACTGGCAGAAGCTGAGAGAGGAACGGCAGGGATGAACCACCTATTCGCGGTCGCCATCGGCGGCGCCATCGGCGCGAGCGGGCGCTACCTGCTCAACACGCAAATGCTCAGGCTGCTCGGCCCCAATTTCCCGTGGGGTATCCTGACCATCAATGTCGTCGGTTCGCTGGCGATGGGTCTCCTCGCCGGCGCCTTCGCGCTGAAATACGATCTTTCGCCCGAGATGCGCAGCTTCCTGACCACCGGCATTCTTGGCGGCTTCACCACCTTCTCGGCCTTTTCGCTCGACGCCGCCAACATGATCGAACGCGGCGACATCGGCCTTGCCGGGCTCTACATGGCAGGCTCGGTCGTCGGCGCCGTCGGCGCACTTTTCGTCGGCCTGTGGATCGCACGCATGTTGTTTTCGGCATGAAGGAAGTCGCGCAGATCGGCGTCACCGCCGACGAGGACGGCATCCGCCTCGACCGCTGGTTCAAGCGGCGTTTCCCGGCGCTGACCCATGGCCGCCTTGAAAAACTGCTGCGCACCGGCCAGGTGCGGGTCGATGGCGCGCGCGCCAAAGCCAGCGCGCGGCTTGCCGCCGGCCAGACCGTGCGCGTGCCGCCTTTGGGCGAAGAAGCGGAGAAGCCGGCGCCGAAGACGGAGCCGGCGTTGAACGACAAGGATGCGGCCTTTGTCCGTTCGCTGGTGATCCACAAGGACAAGTCGCTGCTGGTGCTCAACAAGCCGGCCGGGCTTGCCGTGCAGGGCGGCACCAAGACCGAACGTCACCTCGACGGCATGCTCGATGCGCTGCGCTTCGAGGCGAAGGAGCGCCCGCGCCTTGTCCATCGTCTCGATCGCGACACCTCGGGCGTCATCGTGCTGGCGCGCAGCGCCAAGGCTGCCGCCGCGCTTGGCCGTGCCTTCCAGCAGAAGGACGCGCGCAAGATCTACTGG
>JAUXOE010000095.1 GCA_030682415.1 Parvibaculum sp. | reverse complement strand
CGGTGATAATCGGGGATCGGCAGCCAGGGCGTTGCCGCCGTGAAGCCGGCCTCATGCGTGTGACGCTCCCAGGGCATCGGCGTGCGGCAGCCGTCGCGGCCCTTCGACCACGGGAAATAGAGATCGCCGACCGGGTCCTTGATGTGATGCCGTTCGAGATCGACTTCGGGCAGCCCCAGCTCCTCGCCCTCGAACATCAGTACCGTGCCCTTGAGCGCCAGAAGCAGCGTCAGTCCGAGCTTCGCCAGCGCCTCGTCGCCCCTGCCGCCGCCCCAGCGGGTGACCGGACGGACGATGTCGTGATTGGAAAAGGTGACGCAGGGAAAGAGCTCCGGCATCGGCGCCAGCAGCTCTTCGTAATAGCGGCGAAAGACGGACGGCGCGAATGTCCAGTCCTCCAGAAAATCGAAGGTGTAGCCGGTATGCAGCCGCTCCGCCCCGCCGGCATAAAGGCCGAACATTTCGGGCCGTTCCGAAAATTCGCCGAAGGCCAACCGCGCCTCATATTCGTTCATCGTCGCCCGCACGCGTTTCATCGCCCATTCGTTCTCGGGCATGTTGGCGTCATGGATGTGGCGTTGCAGACGCGGCGCATGCGCCCAGTCGAGGAAGCTGCGTTCATCGCGCGGCAGCGGCGGATTGTCGGTCAGCGCCGCCTCGTGCAGATAGGAATTGGCGACATCGAGGCGGAAACCGTCGACACCCCGGTCGAGCCAGAAGCGCAGCACATCCATGCAGGCCGAAACGACGTCCGGATTGTGGAAGTTGAGCTTGGGCTGGCTCTTCAGAAACTTGTGATGGTAATACTGCCGCCGCACGGGATTCCACGACCAGGCCGGTCCGCCAAAGGCCGAGAGCCAGTTGTTGGGCACCGTGCCGTCTTCCTTGGCGTCGGCCCAGACATACCAGTCCGATTTCGGATTGTCGGCCGAGAGCTGGCTTTCGGCGAACCATTGATGCTGGTCCGACGAATGCGCCAGCACCTGATCGAGAATGAGCTTCATGCCGCGCTTGTGGACCGCTGTGAGCAGCCGGTCGAAATCGGCCATCGTCCCCATCTCGGGCGCAATGGCGCAATAGTCCGACACGTCATAGCCGAAATCGCGATTGGGCGAGGGATAGATCGGCGACAGCCAGATCGCATCGGCGCCGAGCCCGGCGACATGATCGAGCTTCTCTTCGATGCCGCGAAGATCGCCAATGCCGTCGCCATTGCTATCGCGGAAACTGCGCGGATAGATCTGATAGACCACCGCACCCTTCCACCACTCGCTCTCCATGCCCCCCACCTCTGCTTCCTTCTTTCCCGATCTTGACCTTGCGACCCGGCCGACACAGTCTCACGGCGGCAACGGAGCTGACAATCGGGATTTCACGTCGAACAGGGGCCGACATGGCGCGCAGCATTCTCATCACCGACATCGCCCATTTCGTCGGCGGACCCTCCGCCCGGGCCCTTCTGGCGGAAGGCGCCTCCGTCCATGGCGTCGATGCCAGCTTCACCGATGCGGCCGCCCGCGCCGCCTTCGAGAAAAAGGTCCCCGGCGTCCAGGCGCTGGCCGCGCAGGACCCGCATGAGGCGGTCGCGGCCGTGCTGGAAGCCGAAGGCCAGCTCGATGTGCTGATCAACAACGACGCCTGGCCGGCCGTGCGCGGCGCCGTCGACGAAGCGACCGACAAGGACCTGCACGAGACTTTCGAGGCGCTGGTCTTCAAGTCCTTCGCCATGACCCGCGCCGCGGTGCCGCAAATGAAGGCGCAGAAGGCCGGCAAGATATTGTTTCTGTCGTCCGCCGCGCCGCTGAACGGCATTCCGAATTACAGCATCTATGCCGCCGCGCGCGGCGCGGCCAATTCGCTGGCACTGACGCTGGCCAAGGAGCTTGCCGGCTTCAACATCCAGGTCAATGCGCTGGGTTTCAACTTCATCGAAAGCCCGGACTATTTCCCGGCCGCGCTGATGGAAGACCCGAAATCGCGCGACAAGATCCTGTCGAACATTCCGTTGCGGCGCCTCGGCAAGCCCGAAGAGGCCGCCGCCATCGTCGCCTTCCTGTCGGGGCCGGGGTCGGACTTCATCACCGGACAGTTGATCCCGGTCGCCGGCGGTTGGGCGACGGCGCGCTAGTTCAACATCGCAATCGGCGCCAGCGTGGCGCCGATTTCGTCATGGATGACAAGATCGGCGATCTCGTCGAGCGGCGTCGGCTCGCGGTTGAGAATGGCGAGCGTCGCGCCGTTGCGCCTGGCAAGGATCGGAAAGCCGGCCGCCGGATAGACCTGCAGCGACGAACCGATGGCGAGGAATAGGTCGCAGCCCAGCGTCGCTTCCTCGGCGCGGCGCATCTCTTCTTCCGGCATCGCCTGACCGAAGGAAATCGTCGCCGATTTGACAATGCCGCCGCAGGACTTGCAGACGGGCGCCGCCGGCGAGGCGTCGTAGATTGCCTTCACTTCATGCAATTCGTGCCGCGCCCCGCAATCGAGACATTTGGCATAAGTGCCGTTGCCATGCAGCTCGATGATGCGCTCGGCCGGCACGCCGGAATTCTGATGCAGATTGTCGATATTCTGCGTGATGACATGGGAGGCCTTGCCGCTGTCGATCAGCTTGGCGATCGCCATATGGCCCTTGTTGGGTTCGGCAGCGACGATGGTCTTGTCGATCTCGAACTTGCGCCGCCAGGCCTCGCGCCGGAGCTCTTCCGAACGGATGAAGTCGGAAAAATCGATCGGCGACATCTTGGTCCAGAGGCCGCCGGGGCTGCGGAAATCGGGAATGCCCGATTCGGTGCTGATCCCCGCGCCGGTGAAGATCACCACGCGATAGGCTTCCTCGATGGCCCGTTTGAGTGTGTTCGACATGCCCCGTCCGTTTTGACTTGCGGCCCTTCAACGGGGATGATGGTCGAAAATCTCCCTTCCGGCAAAGGCGTGACATGAAATATCTGCACACGATGGTCCGTGTCAGCGATCTCGACAAGTCGCTCGACTTCTACTGCAACAAGCTCGGCCTCGAAAATCTCGGCCGTTTCGACATCGAGGCCGGCCGCTTCTCGCTGGTCTTCCTCGCCGCCCCCGGCCAGAAGGAAGCACAGGTCGAGCTGACCTGGAACTGGGACCCGGAAGAACTGGGCGAAGGCCGCAATTTCGGCCATCTGGCCTATGAGGTCGAGAATATCTATGAAACCTGCGAGCGGCTGTTGAAGGCCGGCGTGACGATCAACCGCCCGCCCCGCGACGGCCGCATGGCCTTTGTGCGCTCGCCCGACAATGTCTCGATTGAATTGCTGCAGCAGGGAAAGCCGCTCGAGCCGGCCGAGCCATGGTCCACGATGGAAAATACGGGTCACTGGTAAGAGAAATCGAATGCGAATGAACGGAATCGGCAAATGTGCCGCCGCCGCATGGCTGCTTCTGGTCGCGGCCTGCGCGGAGCCGGCGCCGCTTGTGTCGCCCGAAGGCGTCGAACTGACGCCGCTGAAATCCTATTCCGCCATCGAAAGCCGCGCCATGCTGTGGCTGGCCGGCGTTTCCGGAATCGCGGTCGAAAACGGCGTCGACTGCTACCGCATGATCTATCGCACGGTCGCCGCCGACGGCCGCGAGATTGCGGCCAGCGGCCTTCTGGCATTGCCGCGCGGCGCAGCGCCGAAGCGGCTGGCGAGCTTCCAGCACGGCACCTCGACTTCGCGCGACCGCGTGCCCTCCGCGCTTGACGGTACCGGAACCGCCGCCGCCATTGTCTTTGCCGGCAACGGCCATGCGCTGATCGCGCCCGACTATATCGGCCTCGGCGTCTCCGACGAGATCCACCCCTATCTCGTGCTCGAAGACGCGGCACGCGCCGTGATCGACATGATCGCGGCGGCACGAAAGATCGAGGGCGTGCCGGACGGTCCGGTGTTCCTGTCCGGTTTTTCGCAAGGCGGGCAGGCAAGCCTTGCCGCGCTGCGCGCGCTCGAAGCCAATGGCGAGACCGTGCTGGGTGCCGCACCGGTGTCGAGCGCCTATGACATCCGCAACATTTCGCTGGCCGCCGCGCTCGAAGGCGGTGCGCAATCCCATGCGCTCTATCTCGCCTATCTGGCACGCGGCTATGCAGCGCGCTACGGCCAGCCGGTCGAAAGCGTACTGACACCCGAGCACGCGGTGCTGGTCGAAGATCTTTTCGGCAATCCGCATGCGCCCGACGAAATCGTCGCCGCCCTGCCCGCCGAGCCGCGACGAATGTTCAACGCGGAATTCCTGGCCGCCTTCGACGCCGGCGGCGCGAACTGGCTGCTCGAAGCCCTGGCCGAAAACGATATCAGCGACTGGCGGCCGGAAGCGCCGGTGCGCCTCTATTACGGCGAGGCTGACCGCGACGTCGTGCCCGAAGAAGCCCGCAACGCCGAGCGCGCGATGCGGGCCCGGGGCGCCGATGTCACGGCGGTGAGCCTCGGCGAGGTCGATCATGACGGGGCAATGCTGGTGGCAGCACCCCTGATCCTCGGCTGGCTGGAAGGGCTCGACGCCGCGGCCCGCTGAGGGCCATTCCAGGCCACGAAATTCGACCGACAAGGCCCGGATACCGTGTTAAGCTGCCCCCATGACCCGGATCCGGTGCATCGCGGCCATTGCCGCCATTGCCGCGCTGGTGGCGACGCCGCTGGCCGCCGACCCGTTTCTCCACGACGATCCCAATCTGCGGTTTCATCAAGGCCTTGACGACAGCATGCGGCCCGGGCTTTCGGCCATGCCGCGCTACGTCTCGCCCGAATGCTGCCAGCCGGGTCAGGGACCGACCGACTCGATGGAATACAAGCGTCTCGAAGCCGCCCGCCTTCAGGCCGAACGCCGCGCCGCCTATGGCAGCGATCGCGAGCGCGAACGCCCCACGGCCTGCCGGATGGTGATGATGGACGCTCCGGTCTCGTTCGGCCGAATGACCCAGTGGCGTGTCGACGAATGCCTTGATGCCACGGGCCAGCCCTATATCCGGCCGGACAGCCAGTTCGATTACGGCCGCTTCTGAGCCGGGCGGTTGCGTCGGCGCAGTATCGCCGTATCCGTGCCGCTTCCCGCCCCGCCAACCCCAACCCAAAATTAACCTACTTGCCAAATTTAACCAATTAGGTTAGTCTCCGCATGGAGAAAAGAAAGCCGCATCATGATCTTGTGCTGGTCAGGGCCTTGATCAGCGCGGGCAAAGTGCGGACGACGCAGGCGGCCCGCGCCGGCGCTACAGCGCTCGGCCTCGACTATCGATCAATGCTGGCGGTTGTTGAAACACTGACGTTACGAGATTTTCACAAGTCGATGACAACGCATGCCGACCATCGCGTATGGCAGGACGTGTACCGCCCGAAGACGCATGCAGGAGACATCTATCTGAAGCTCACGGTCATCGACGATGTGCTGATCGTCTCCTTCAAGGAGCTGTGAAAATGAAATGTCCGGTCTGCGGCGCAGCGAAGCTGGTCCATGACACCCGCAACCTGCCCTATACCTACAAAGGCAAAACGACCACCCTTCCCGCCGTCACGGGAGATTTTTGCCCGGCCTGTGGCGAAAGCGTGCTGGATGCAGCCGAATCCGAACGGGTCATGGCGGCAATGCTGGCGTTCAACAAACAGGTGAATGCCGAAATTGTTGATCCGGCCTTTATCGCCCGCGTGCGCAAGAAGCTCGCGCTCGACCAACGCGAGGCCGCCGAGATTTTTGGTGGCGGCGCCAATGCCTTCTCGCGTTACGAGACAGGCAAGACGAAACCGCCTCTGGCGCTGGTGAAACTGCTCAAGATGCTGGACCGCCACCCCGACCTGCTTGACGAGATCAGGGCCGCATAGAGGCAAATGCTGAAGGTCCTGCGCGCAAGAAATGGTACGCCCTAGGGGAGTCGAACCCCTCTTTCCAGAATGAAAATCTGGCGTCCTAACCGATAGACGAAGGGCGCACGGAAGGCCGGCGCAGGACAGCCCGAAGGCCAGCCATGAGCGCGCCTTATAAGCGGACGGGGCGCGGCTGGCAACCCCTGAAACCCGCCCCAACACTTCGAAAAAGCCCGGATTTCAGGGCGTGGCATCCCGCGTCGGCACCGCATCCTCGAGCGTGAGCTGCACGTCGCGTTTTCCCTGCCAGTCATCGGCGGTCAGCCGCCCCGCGACATGCAGCAAGCCGCTGCCCCGGTCCATCAGCGCCTGCCCGAGCGGCGTTTCGGCGGCACGGAAGGCAATCGCCTTCAGCCGTCCGCCATCCTCGCCGGTCAGGATGCAGCGCACATGGGCACGGCCGACAATGTCGGCCTTCACCACCCGCACCGACGGCACCGCGAAGCGCGGTTCGGCATTGCCCGCACCATAAGGACCCGCCTGCTGGATCAGGTCGTAAAGGTCGCGCGTCGCGCCCCGCGCCGACAAGGCGCCGTCGAGACGCAGCGCCTTGGCTTCCGAGGCGGCGCCGACCGCATCTTCAAGGCGCTTCGTCAGAAATTCCTCGAAGGCTTCGAGTTTGTTCTCGTTGAGCGTGACGCCGGCCGCCATCGCATGGCCGCCGCCATTGACGATGAGGCCCGCCTCCAGCGCCGCCGTGACGGCGCGACCGAGATCGACGCCCTGGATCGAACGGCCCGAGCCCTTGCCCTCGCCCCTGGCGTCGAAGGCCAGCACCATGGAGGGCCGGTCGTATTTGTCCTTGAGGCGGCTCGCCACGATGCCGATGACGCCCGGATGCCAGCCGCGCGCCTGCGCCAGAATGAGCGGCGGCAGCGCATTGGCGCGCGACGCGCTGAGTTTTGCCTCGACCTGCGCCAGCGCCTCTTCGAGCACCTGCGCTTCGATCGACTGCCGTTCGGCATTCATCACATTGAGCTCTTCGGCAAGATGGCGCGCCTCCTCTTCGTCCTCCGTCACCAGCAGCCGCGCCCCGAGATCGGAACGGCCGACACGGCCGCCGGCATTGACGCGGGGGCCGAGCAGAAAGCCGAGGTGATAGGTCGAGGGCGCACCGTTCATGCGCGCCACATCGGCCAGCGCCGCCATGCCGATATTGCGCCGCCGCCCCATGACGCGCAGCCCCTGCGCGACGAAGGCGCGGTTGAGGCCAGTCAGCGGCACCACGTCGCAAACCGTGCCGAGCGCCACCAGATCGAGCCATTGCATCAGATCGGGTTCGTCGCGGCCGGCATAGTAGCCCGCCTCGCGCAGCGCCCGGTTGATGGCGACAATAAAGAGAAAGGCGACACCGACGGCGGCCAGTTGACCCAGACCGCTGTCGTCGTCGAGACGGTTCGGATTGACCAGCGCATAGGCCGGCGGCAGGGCCGGCTCTGCCTGGTGATGATCGATGACGACCGAGGGCAGGCCCGCATCGGCCGCAAGCCCCAGCGCCTTGTGCGCCATGGTGCCGCAATCGACGGTGACAACGAGATCGATGCCATCCTGCTTCAGCTTCAGCAGCGCCGGGGCGTTGGGCCCGTAGCCTTCGCGGATGCGATCGGGAATATAGACGCGCAGCTCGCGGCCGGCGGCGCGGAAGAAACGATAGAGCAGCGCCGAAGAGGTTGCGCCGTCGACATCGTAATCGCCGAAGACAGCGACCTTCTCGTCATCGATGATCGCCTTTGCCACACGCTGGGCCGCCTTTTCCATGTCGATGAGAACGCGCGGATCGGGCATCAGGCTTTTCAGCGACGGCGCCAGATAGGCGGCGCAATCCTCCGGCAGCACGCCGCGCCCGGCCAGCACGCGGGCGACGATCTCGGGCAGGCCTTCGCGCTGCGCAATCGCCAGCGCCAGCCGGTCGTCACCCAGACGGCTCACCCAGGCGCGGCCCGTCACCGAGCGGTCGACGCCGAGGAAGTTGCGGGGAGCTGGCATCGGGTCTTTGTCCCGTCATTGGCCGAATGGGCACCGGCGGCGAATGAAGCATCCCACCCTCCCCTGGGGAGGGTGGGAAGGAAGACGGCGACCCGTTTGGCAGTCTAGCTGAACTTCTCGATATTCGAATGGAACGAGTTGAGGCGCCGCACCGTGCCGGTCGCCGAGCGCATGACGATCGTATGGGTCGTCACGCCGCCATTCACATGATGCACGCCGTCGAGCAGCCAGCCATCGGTGACGCCGGTGGCGGCGAAAATGACATCGCCCGAGGCCATCTCGTTCATCGTGTACTTCTTGTTGAAATCCTTGACGCCCATTTTGGCGGCGCGAACTTTCTGTTCCTCGACATTGGTGACCAGGCGGCCCTGCATCTGGCCGCCGATGCATCGGAGCGCCGCCGCCGCCAGCACACCTTCCGGCGCCCCGCCGACACCCATATAGAGGTCGACACCGGTTTCGGGATCGGTGGTGGCGATGACGCCGGCAATGTCGCCATCGGTGATCAGCGTCACGCGCGCGCCGGCATCGCGCACGGCGCGAATGAGATCGGCATGGCGCGGCCGGTCGAGAATGCAAACCGTGAGCGCCGACACTTCGACCTTCTTGGCTTTCGCCAGCGCCTTGAGGTTTTCAAGCGGCGTCGCGTCGAGATCGACCAGCCCTTCGGGAAAGCCCCCGCCGATCGCGATCTTGTCCATATAGGTATCGGGCGCATTGAGCAGCGTGCCGCCTTCGGCCGCCGCCAGCACCGCCATCGCATTCGGCATCGCCTTGGCGGTCAGCGTCGTGCCTTCCAGCGGATCGAGCGCGATATCGACCTTGGGACCTCTGCCGGTGCCGACCTTCTCGCCGATATAAAGCATCGGTGCCTCGTCGCGCTCGCCCTCGCCGATCACCACCACACCGTCGATGTCGAGCACATTGAGTTCCTTGCGCATGGCATCGACCGCGGCCTGATCGGCCGACTTCTCGTCGCCCCGTCCGACCCAGAGCGACGACCGAACCGCCGCACGCTCGGTGACGCGCCCCATTTCGAGCGCCAGCATGCGGTTCAGGTTGGTGATCTTCGTCGCCATCGAACTTTCCTTCCAGTCTCGCGCGGCCTCAACCGCGCGCTTTGTCGTCCGCGCCTGTCAGCGCAGTTCCCCGTCTTCTATTCTCAAAACCAGCGGTGTGCCCGCGACATCTTCGTGTTCTGCCAAATGTGCCCGCGCGCGGGCCATTGTGCCCTCGTCGGTCGCATGCGTCACGAACACGACCGGAAGCCTGCCGCTGCCATCCTGCCGATCGCCGCGCTGCACGATGCGCTCGATCGAGACCGAGGCCTGCGCCAGCGCCTGCGTGATGGCCGCCATGCTGCCGGCGCGGTCGACCGCCCGCACCCGAAGATAAAATGCCTTTTTGTGTGTATCCACAGGGGCTTGAACGAGTTTCTTGAGACGGTCCGCCGGCACGATAAAGGGCGCCAGCACCAGCCCGCGCGCGATGTCGACAATGTCCGACAGCACGGCCGACGCCGTCGGTCCCTCGCCGGCGCCGCGGCCCTCGAGCACCATATGGCCGACGCGGTCGGCATCGACGGCAACCGCATTATAGACGCCCGACACGGCGGCAAGCGGCGTCCCCTCCGGCACCAGGGCCGGATGCACGCGCTGCACGATGCCGCTGTCGAGCTTCTCGGCAATCGCCAGCAGCCGGATCTTGTAGCCGAACTCGCGCGCAAAGGAGATGTCGGTGGCGCTGATCTTCTCGATGCCCTCGATCTGCACGGCGCCGAAATCGACTTCCGTGCCGAAGGCAAGGCTGGTCAGGATCGCCAGCTTGTGCGCGGCGTCGATGCCGCCGACATCGAACGACGGATCGGCCTCGGCATAGCCGAGTGCCTGCGCGTCCTTCAGCACATCGGCGAAATCGCGCCCCGTCGTCTCCATCTCGGTCAGGATGTAATTGCAGGTGCCGTTGAGAATGCCGTGAATGCTGCGGATCTCGTTGGCCGCCAGCGCCTCGCGCATGGTCTTGACGATCGGAATGCCGCCGGCCACCGCCGCCTCGTAATTGAGCGCAACACCCTTCGCTTCCGCCAGCCGCGCAAGGTTCGCGCCATGATGGGCGAGCAGCGCCTTGTTGGCGGTGACGACATGCTTGCCGGCTTTCAGCGCCGCCTCGACGAGGTCGCGCGCGATACCTTCCGAGCCGCCGATCATCTCGGCGACGACGTCGATGTCGTCCGCCGTCGCCAGCGCCAGCGCGTCGCGTTCGAAGCGGACGCCCGAAAGGTCGATGCCGCGATCCTTGTTGCTGTCGCGCGCCGACACCGCCACGATCTCGATGGCGCGCCCGGTCGCGGCCGACAATTGGGCCCCGCGCGCGGCCAAAATCTTGACCACGCCCGCCCCCACCGTGCCGAGGCCGGCAATTCCGATCCGCAGCGGCTTTGTCACGTCCGGCCCGCCCTCGTTGAACTGGGGTGAGGCACGACGCTCGATTTGATGCCGACGCGCTCTTCATATTCGGCAATGATCTGGTCGGCATGCGTCATCATGCGCTTGACGTTGCGCGCCGCCTGGCGGATGCGCTGCTCGTTCTCGACAAGGCCGATGCGCACATGGCCATCGCCATATTCGCCGAAGCCGATGCCCGGCGCGACGGCGACATCGGCCTGTTCGAGCAGCAGCGTCGCAAAGCCCATCGAGCCGAGATGGCGGAATTTCTCCGGGATCGGCGACCAGGCGAACATGCTGGCCGGCGGCGAGGGAATGTCCCAGCCGGCGCGGCTCATGCTGTCCACCAGCACGTCGCGGCGATGCTTGTAGATGCCGCGAATTTCCGCGACGCAATCCTGCGGGCCGTTGAGGGCCGCCGTCGCCGCCACCTGGATCGGCGTGAAGGCGCCGTAATCGAGATAGGATTTGACGCGGCCCAGCGCATTGATCAGCCGCTCATTGCCGACCGCAAAGCCCATGCGCCAGCCCGGCATGGCGAAGGTCTTGGAGAGCGAAGTGAACTCGACCGTGCGCTCGCGTGCGCCCGGCACCTGCAATATCGAGGGCGGCGGATTGCCGTCGAAATAGATTTCCGAATAGGCGAGATCGGAAATCACGAAGAGATCGTGCTTGGCGGCAAAGGCGATCACCTCGCGGTAGAAATCGAGATCGGCGACCTGCGCCGTCGGATTGGACGGATAGGAGACGACCAGCGCCACCGGCTTCGGCACGCTATGCCTGACGCCGCGCTCCAGCATCTCGAAAAAACCGGCCTCGCTCTCGAACGGCACCGAACGGATGACGGCGCCCGAAATGATGAAGCCGAAGGCGTGGATCGGATAGCTCGGATTGGGACAGAGAATGACATCGCCCGGCGCCGTGATCGCCTGCGCCAGATTGGCCAGCCCCTCTTTCGAGCCGAGCGTCGCGATGACTTCGGTTTCCGGATTGAGCGTCACGCCGAAGCGGCGCTGGTAATAAGCCGCCTGCGCCCGCCTGAGCCCCGGAATGCCGCGCGAGGCCGAATAGCGATGCGTCTTCGGGTCGCGCACCGCCTCGATCAGCTTCTCGACGATATGCGGCGGCGTCGGCATGTCGGGATTGCCCATGCCGAAATCGATGATGTCCTTGCCCTCGGCGCGCGCCTTGGCCTTGAGCTTGTTGACGCTCTCGAAAACGTAAGGCGGCAAGCGCTTTATGCGATGAAACTCTTCGCTCATGGCAGATTCCTGGAGACGCTGAAAACCCGCAAGACCCGGGCACAGGGCGCCCTTATAACGCCAAAGGACGCCCCGCCAAAGCCCTGCGAGCCATCTGTTGGGAGGAAATCCGGCGGAAAGGCGGCCGGCGGGGCCTCAGGGCTGGCTGGCTTCCGGTGCCTGGCCGATGACCGGCTTCACCGTCACCCGCTTGGTCGGTGCGGGCGTCACTTCCGGGCCGGTATCGACGCCGGAGGATGTGGCCGGCGCCGGCGCGGCGGCGGCAGCGCCGTCCTCGGTCACCACGGCGGCCTCGCTGGCCGTCGGCGCCCGGGCCGCGGTTTCGATCTTGAACACGGCCGTCATGTCGCTATGTCCGCCACGCGCCGGCATCGGAATGATCGGCGCCTGCTCGTAAAGCGACCGCCGCTCGTACTCGGGGTCGACCGGCACCTCGCCCAGCGGCGGCAGCGGCGGCGGCAAGGGGCCGGCACGGCTGCTCGAGGCCGGCGCCGCCGTGCCGCTGCGCAAAAGCTGGTCGGCATAGCGCGCCTGCGTGCGATCGTCGGCAAGCCCGTCGGCAATGCGCTGCTGCTCGGCCGGCGGCGTCGCTTCGGGCGCCTGCTTGGGCACGCTGCGCAAATCGGGGAAGGTCGCATCCGCCGATGCCGGCGCCGGTGCGCCGCCATACATGGCTTCGGGCTTGGCGCTGTCGGACATCGCCGAACAGCCGGCGAGCATCAGCCCTGCCAGTAGCACCGCTGCCGTCGCCGGTCCCGTCTTCGCCTGAGCGGACATCTCTCGAACTCCCTTGAATTTTCTTTCGTCCCGCCCGTCCGGGCGCGCGCGCAAGCGGCGTCATCCGGCGGACATGAACAAACGTATAGTATAGGCTTCGACAGTGGAAGATTTTGTCGTTGCCGGGGTGTGACAGAGCGCCCCGCCGGCCCATATCTCTGCCATATTGAAGGGTAAATCGACCCGGAAACGCGCCCAGGGACCGCCGATGAGTTCGCCGAAAAGCCGCAAGAACAAAGCCTCCCCGCCCCACAAGCCGACGCCCGAGAAGCCCGTTGCGGAGATTGCCCCCCGGGGCTTCGCGGTCCCCGACATGGGCGCGCTCGCCGTCAATCTGCTGCAGGCGGCAACGCTGGGCCAGAAGGCCGCCCGGCAATTGATGAAAGCCGACGATTCGGCCGGCAGCGCCGACCGCAGCCTGCACGACCTGCAGCGCGTCGGCCGCACCCTGATGACGGTCGCCGGCAGCTATCTGAGCAACCCGGCCAAAATCGTCGAGGCGCAACTCTCCTTCTGGCAGGGCTACATGAACCTGGCCGGTTCGATGACGCGCCGCTTCCTGCTCGGCGAGGACGTTCCGCCGGTGGCCGTCCCGAGCCGCAGCGACAAGCGCTTCCGCGATCCCGACTGGCAGGAAAACATCGTCTTCGACCTGATGAAGCAGTCCTACCTGCTGGCCGGCAAATGGCTGACCGAGCGCGTCCGCGCCGCCGAGGACGTCGATCCGCACACCCGCGAACAGGCCGACTTCTACATCCGCCAGATCGCCAATGCGATCTCGCCCTCGAACTTCATCTTCACCAATCCGGAAATCCTGCGCACGACGCTGGCCTCGAACGGCGAAAACCTGGTCGCCGGCATGGAACATCTGCTGGAAGACATCGAGCGCGGCCACGGCCATATCGATATCCAGCAGACCGACATGTCGGCCTTCACGCTGGGCGTCAATGTGGCGACGACGCCGGGCAAGGTCGTCTTCCAGAACGAGCTGATGCAGCTCATTCAATATGAGCCGACAACCGAAAAGGTCCACAAGCGCCCGCTGGTGATCTTCCCGCCCTGGATCAACAAATATTACATCCTCGACCTGACGCCCGAAAAATCCTTCATCAAGCATGCGCTCGACAAGGGCTACACGGTCTTCATCGCCAGCTGGGTCAACCCCGACGCGAAGCTCGCGCTGAAGACCTTCGAGGATTACATGACGCAGGGCGTCTATGCGGCGCTCGACGCGGTGGAGCTTGCGACCGGCGAGACGGAAGTCAACGCGGTCGGCTATTGCATCGGCGGCACGCTCCTGGCCTGCGCGCTCGCCCACATGGCGGCGCGCGGCGACGCCCGCATCAAGTCGGCGACCTTCCTCGTGGCCCAGATGGACTTCACCGAGGCCGGCGAGCTGAAAGTCTTCATCGACGAGGAACAGATCGCCGACATTGAGCGGCAGATGCATCAGGAAGGCGGCTACCTGAAGGGCTCGACCATGGCCTCGACCTTCAACATGCTGCGCTCGAACGACCTCATATGGAACTATGTCGTCAACAACTACCTCTTGGGCCGCGAGCCGATGCCCTTCGACATCCTGTTCTGGAACGCCGACGCGACGCGCCTGCCATCGGCCATGCATGTCGGGTACTTGCGCGAATGCTATCTCGAAAACAAACTCGCCGAAGGCCGCATGGTGCTCGGCGGCGAGAAGCTCGACCTCGGCAAGGTCAAGGTGCCGGTCTATCTGCAATCGAGCCGCGAGGATCACATCTCGCCCTACAACTCCGTCTACAAGGCGACGAAACTTTTCGGCGGCCCGGTGCGCTTCATCTGCGCCGGCTCCGGCCACATCGCCGGCGTCATCAACCCGCCGGCGCTGAACAAATACAATCACTGGCTCAACGACAACCTCCCCGCCACCGCCGCCGAATGGATCGA
>JAUXOE010000094.1 GCA_030682415.1 Parvibaculum sp. | reverse complement strand
AGCGGATGCTCGAGCTCGGCGGCCGAGGCGGCGAAGACGGTCCAGATGCGGCGGTTGTAAAGAAGGGCATCGCGCAAGGTGCTGGACGTTTCGGCCGTCCAGTTGTCGCGGATGCGCTGAAGCTGGCCGGCGGCGCGGGTCAGAATCGAGGCTTCGAATTCACGCGGATCCGAAATCGTCATCCGCGACGCGGTCGCATAGGCTTCAAGCGGTTTTGACATTCTCCAGCAGCCCCCGTTCGTACTCGATCAACTTTCGAGCTTCCTTCAGAGCTTTATACATTTCGCCGGTTAAGATTTTGCTGTTGATGGTGTCCAGATACGGCATGGTCGAGGGGGCCGCCTCGGCCACATCCTTAACAATCTGGAAATACATCTCGTGATGCGGGCGCGGATCGGGCGAAAGATACATCATCTGGACCAGCAGATAGACGCGCTTGCAGGGGGTGTCGGCGTCGGCGGCCCTGAGAATGTCCTTCTCGCGCAGGATCGGTGCGTCGCCCTCGATGAAAAGGCGGGTACGCTGGTCGTCATTGGTGATGACGCTGTCGCCAAGAATGAAGCGCTCGCCTGGTTTCAGTTCGACTTTGAGAGCCATGCCGTTCCCGTCCGGTGATCTGCCGATTGAATCGGGCCAAGTCTAGCCCAGATCTGTGGCGGTTGGCAGGCCTATCGGACCGGCTCAAAAGGAACGGCGGGGGCCAAGGCCCCCGCCGGTTTTTGTCTGCGGTTTCGCCCGAAGGCGGAGCCGTTTAGCGGAGCAGCGAGAGGACGCTCTGTTCCGACTGGTTGGCCAGCGACAGCGAGGTCGAGGCCAGCGACTGGCGGGTCTGCAGGGCGAGCAGGTTGGCCGCTTCGACGTTGGTGTCGGCCAGCGTCAGGTTGCCGGCGCCCGCTTCCAACACGTTGATCATGTTGTTGGTGAAGTCCTGGCGGTTCTGCACGACCGAGAGGTTCGCGCCGAAGGTCGAGGACTGCTTGCGGAGCGTCGCCGTCGCTGCATTCAGCTTCGTCACTTCGGCGTTGATGTCGCTGAAGTCCGTCGAGGCCAAGCCGATGCCGGCTGCATTGAATGTCACGCCGACGATGTCGAGCTTGGAGGTGCTGCTTTCGTTGAACATCACCGAGAGGTTGTTGCCGGCAAGCAGGTTGATGCCGTTGAAGCTCGTATCGAGCGACATCTGGTCGACCTGTGCGAGCAGGTTATTGTAGTCCGTGGCAAAGGTCGCTTTGGCTTCCGCCAGCGTTTCGCCGTTCTGGCCCTGCGTACCGGAGGTGGCGATGCCGAAGCCCGCCGCACCCGTGGCCGCTGCCGTGCCAGCGATCGTCAGGTCTGCACCCGAGGCAACCGAGAAGCTCAGGTCGCCGCCGGTGCGCGAGACCGTGAGTCCGGCCAGCGTGCCGCCCGAGGAAACGAGGCCCGCGAGTGCGGTTTCGATGGCCGCGGCCGAAGAGGCGGCCGTGGTGTAGGACGCTGTGTCGAACACGACGCTGACCGCGGTGGCCGTGCCGATCTGGAAGGTGACCGTGCGGGCGCCAGCCGAGCCAGCAATCGCGGCCGCTTCGGCCGTCTTGTCGAGGGTCGTCGCCGTCGCCTTGGCCTGGAGAGCCTGGTTGGCAACCGACTTGGCCTGGTCGACCAGCTTCTGGATCGACTTGATACCTTCGTCGGCGGCTTTCAGCGTCTGCACGCCGAGGCTCATCGAGTCGAGCAGGGCGCTCATGTCGGTGGCGCGGCTCGAGAGGCCGGCAGCGGTGAAGAAGGATTGCGGATTGTCGAGAGCGCTCGAAACCTTCAAGCCGGTGGCGAGACGGTTCTGCGTCTGCGCCATCAACTGAGCTGTGTTCTGCAGCGTCAGCAGGTTGGTACGCACGGCGCTCGAAATGGTGATATCACCCATAGTTCAGTTCCTTTCCTAGGACCTAGTTCGCCGGCTCTTTCTGAGCCATGGCGGGATCATGCGGCGGGTTCCGTTAAGAGGCAGTAAAACGAATCGTTTTTTTTCTAATCATTCGAAGAATTTTTCCAATCATTCGAAGAAAAATGTTCGCGTCGGTCGCGCAGGGGAATCCGCGCAATGAAAAAGGCGGATCCGGGGACCCGCCTTTTCGATCGCATATTATCGTGAATGGCTGTTAACCGAAGAGACGGAGAACACCCTGTTCTGCCTGGTTGGCCAGCGAGAGCGCCGTGGTGCCCAATTGCTGGCGCGTCTGCAGGGCCAGCATCTTGGCGCCTTCCTCGTTGGTGTCGGCGACGACGAGGCTCGAGGCGCCGGATTCCAGTGTGTTGATCAGCGACTTCGTGAAATCCTGGCGGATCTGCACGACGCCGAGATTGGCACCGAAGGTCGAGGCCTGCTGACGCAGTGCATTGGTGGCGGAGTTCAGGCTTTCGACAAAGGCCTTGATCGCGGCGTCGGCCGCGAAGCCGTGATTGCCGGAAGCGTTGCCGACCTCTGCGATGTTCAGCGCACCGTCCGGCGTCAGCGAGACACCCTGGATATCGAGCTGGCTTGTCTGTTCGGTATTGAAGAAGACGCTGAGCAGGTCGTTGCCCTTCAGCAGGTTGACGCCCTTGTAGCTTGCGTCGCCGGCCAACTGGTCGATCTGCTCGCGGAGATTGTTGAAATCGCGCTCATATTTGTCGCGGTTGACGCCGTCGGTCGCCGAGATGCGGCTGCCGACCAGCGCGTCGAGGCTGAGCGGCGTACCGCCGTTGTTGGCCGAGATCGCGACATCGCGTCCGTTGGCGGCCGTGAATTGCAGTTGGCCGTCGGCAGTCAGCGTGGCAGCGAGCGGTTCGTCGCCGTTGAAGGTGGCGCCGACCCAGGCCATGAGCTCGGTGATCGTCGAAACCTGTGCGGCACCCGTGCCGATGGTCACGTTGTTGGTGACTTCGCCGACCGTAATGACGATCTGGTTGCCCGTCGCGAGACCGGCAAGAGAGGCGAGGGTGACGCCGCCGGTGAGAGCCGTGTCCTGATTGCCGGTCAGGACGGTTGCCTTGACCTTGGTTTCGAGCGCCTGGTTGGCCACCGACTTCATGCTGTCGACCAGCTTGAGAATCGACTTGATGCCCTGATCCGCCGCTTCCAGCGTCTGCACGGCCTGACCCATCGAATCGAGCAGGTTGTTCAAATCGGAAGCGCGGTTGTTGAGGCCTTGCGCCGTGAAGAACGACGTCGGGCTGTCGACCGCGCTGCGGACTTTCAGACCCGTTGCGAGGCGGAGCTGCGATTCATCGAGCATCCGCGCTGTATTCTGCATGCTGAGCAGATTCGACCGGATCGCACCGGAAAGGACCACATCAGCCATTGTCTCTACCCTCCAGGGTTTGGCTCGGCCGTCTCATGACGGCACGGGCACTACACTCGGCATTAATCATTAATTCGACGTAAACAGTCCGAACTGTCTTTCGATTTGACCGACGACCTGCCGATTGAAGGCCGTCCGTCTCTTCGCCGTCGAACCGGGGGCATGAGGCAATCCGATTGGCCGTTCCGCACCCGCGATTTCATCTGCGGATTACTTCGCAAAGGCCGGGCCAAATGAAAAATCCATTATAATCAATGGGTTATGATCATCGTGGCCGGAGCGATGCTGGCAGGAACTGCCGCTGCGGGAAAGAATTGCCGGGCAGGGGGCGTTCTCAGGCGCG
>JAUXOE010000096.1 GCA_030682415.1 Parvibaculum sp. | reverse complement strand
TTCGGCGCTGCCCTTCGCCTTTTCGCGTGTCGGCATGAGCTACACCGACGCCTTTTTCGAGGCGATGTCGGGCTTCACCACCACCGGTTCCACGGTGATGATCGGCCTCGACATGACGCCGCCCGGCCTCCTGCTCTGGCGTTCGTTGCTGCAATGGGTCGGCGGCATCGGCATCATCGTCACGGCGGTCGCCATTCTGCCCTTCCTCAGGGTTGGCGGCATGCAGCTCTTCCGCACCGAAAGCACCGACCGCTCCGACAAGGTGCTGCCGCGCCCCGGCCAGATCGCGGTCGCCATCGGCGAGGTCTATCTGCTGCTGACGCTCTTGTGCGCGCTCGGCTACATGCTGGCCGGCATGGGGGCCTTCGACGCGCTCAACCATGCGATGACGACGGTCGCCACCGCCGGCTATTCGACGCATGACGCTTCATTCGGCTATTTCGACAATGCGATGGTCGAATGGATCGCCATCATCTTCATGATTTCAGGCGCCGTGCCGCTGGTGCTCTACATCCATACCGCGCGCGGCAGCGGCGAAACGCTGTGGGGCGATCCGCAGGTGCGTGGCTTCATCACGCTGCTGGCCGTCGTTTCGATCGTGATGGCGCTGTGGCTGGCGGCGCGGGGCGACTATTCCTTCTTCACGGCACTGCGCTACACCGCCTTCAACGTAACCTCCATCGTCACCACCACAGGCTATGCCAGCACCGACTACACGGCCTGGGGCCCCTTCGCGGTCATGGCCTTCCTCTTCCTGATGTTTCTGGGCGGTTGTACCGGCTCGACCTCGGGCGGCATGAAGATGTTCCGTCTGCAGGTGCTGGCGATGCTGCTCCGCACGCAGATCCGCCAGACGCTCTATCCGCATGTCGCCCAGACGCTGCGCTACGGCGACCGCACGGTCAGCCGCGACATCGTTTTTTCGGTCGCCCTGTTCGTCTTCGTCTATCTGGCCTCCATGGTCGCCGTCGCACTGGCGCTGGCCGCTTTCGGCCTCGACTTCATCACCGCGCTGTCATCGGCCATCACCTCGATCGCCAATGTCGGCCCCGGCCTCGGCCCGATTGTCGGCCCGGCGGGCAATTTTTCGAGCCTGCCCGACGGCGCCAAGATTGTCATGGCCTTCGCCATGCTGCTCGGCCGCCTTGAACTGCTGACGGTGCTGGTGATGTTCTCGAAGGATTACTGGCGGGAGTGAGGGGGCGAAATTGCCGATGGCCGATCCTCCGGGTGCGGCGTAGCATCCCGGCGGGGCCAGCCGGGATGCTGGGGGGGCAAGGGGTCGGCAATGAAGGTTGAGGGCGGCGACACGCCGGCGGACGAGGCGGCGGGACTGGTCGACCAGGTCTATGCGACCGTGCTGGAGCCCGGCCGCTATGACGAGCTGATGGCCGCCTGGGAGCGTCACATCGCCGATGCCATCCGCGAGCTCGACGGGCCGGAGGCCGATGCCCACGGGCCTTCCGGCCGCGACGAGATCGAACGGCATTTTCTCAACGCCTTCACCATTCTCGAACGTCTCGGCCGGCCGCTCGAGGACCGGCGTCCGATCGGCGCGCTGGTCGAGGCCGATCCGCGGCCGGCCATGCTGCTCGGGGCGGGTGGGCGCATCGTCGCCGCAAATGGCGCCTCCACCGAATTGTTCGGCGCCTCTACCGGACAATCCCTCGACACGCTGCCGGTCGATGCCGACGGCATGCGCCAGATCCGCGAGGCGCTGGCGCGCATGGGCGACGAACCGCCGGGACGGCTGCTGGCGGTGGCGCGCGCCTTCTCGGCCCGTGACGGTTCGGCCTTCATCGTCGCGCTGACGCGTGCGCCGGTGCGCGAGGGCGATGCGCCGCTTGGTCTTCTCAGCGTTGCCGATCTTGCCTGGAACGATCGCATTGGCGCCGTGCTGCGGCAGGCCTTCGGGCTCAGCGAGGCCGAATGCGAAATCGCCCGCTCGCTGATGGCCGGCGCCTCGGCGCGCGACATCGCCGATGCGCGCAAAAGTTCGATCGAGACGGTCCGGACGCAGATGAAAGCGGTGCTGCGCAAGACGGAGGCGCATTCGCAAGGCGAGTTGATCCGCATGACGGCGGCGCTGGCGCAATTCGATATGGGCGGCGACGGCCGCATCATGGCGCGCGGACGACGCGCCTCGGCGCTGTTCGACGTCTTGCGGCGCGGCGCGCGCAAGCTCGTCTACACGCGGATCGGTGCGCCGCAGGGCCGGCCGGTTCTGTTCATTCACGGCATGCTCGATGGTTATGCCGCGCCGCTCTTCAACCGCGAGGCGCTTGCGGCGCGCAACATCAATCTCATCGTTCCGGCGCGACCGGGCTTCGGCGGATCGGATCACGACGGCGAGGCGGAAGGTGCGCCGGAGCGTTTCGCCGCCGATGCCGAAGCGTTGCTCGATCATCTCGGTATCGCGCGCTGCCCGGTGCTCGGCCATCTCAGCGGCGCGCTTTATGCCTATGCGACTGCGGCACGCATGGGTCCGCGCATTACGCACATCCTCAACGTCTCGGGCACGGTGCCGGTCACGTCGAGCGCGCAGATCTCGGCGCTGGCGCCGCGCCAGCGCATTGTCGCCTATACGACCAAATACGCGCCGCGCTTCTCGCGGCTGATCCTGCGTGCCGCCGTGGCGCTGATCGACAGTGGCGGTCACCACGCCTTCATGAAAGCGCTCTATGAAAGTGCGGTTGCCGACTGGCCCGTCGCGCAGCGCGCCGACGTGCTGCCGCATCTGAGCGACGGCTACGACTTCATGGTGGCGCAGGGCTACAAGGCATTCGAGATCGATGCCGGGCTGTTGATGCAGGACTGGAGTTCTCACGTTGCGCCGGTCGTCCAGCCGGTGACGTTGCTGCACGGGCCGCACGACCCGGCTGTGCCGGTCTGGTCGGTGCGCGAGTTCGCCGGCCGCTATCCCAATATCGACCTGCGCGAGGTCGAGGGCGCGGGGCAGCTGATCTTCTTTGCCCGGCCCGATCTCGTTCTCGACGCACTGGAAGCGGCGCTCCAGGCGTCCTGATTCCTTCGCATTCCGGTCCGTTTCCACGCATACCCCATCCGGGGTATGCGGGCCTTGCCCTGTCCGGTTCCTCAACCGCCCAGCGAAATGTCCGTGAGGGGGCGCCTGTTGCGCTCCCGGCGGCTGGCGGGGGATATGAAAATGGGCAAGACGGTTGGAATTCCGGCGGCGCGGCGCAACCGGCGCGGCATGTTGATGGCGACGACGGCGGCGCTGGCGCTGATGTCGGGGCCGGCGCTGGCGGTCGACGGGCAATGGCTGGCCAATCCCGTCAGCGGCAGCTGGAACAGCGGTCTCAACTGGTCGAGCAATCCGAGCGTTCCCGATGGCGCGGTCACCTTCGGCAATTCGACCGAGACCACCATCGGCGTCAACGGCGTCCATACGCTCGACAGCATCACCTTCGGCAACCCGTCCGATGCCTTCACCATCAACCTGAATGCGAGCGCCCGGTTCTTCTTTGACGGCGCCGGCATCGTCAACAATGACGTCCAGACACAGACTTTCAACATCGCGACGGGTCTCAGCACCGGCATAGGCTTCCGCAACAATTCGACCGCCGGCACCGATACGCAGTTCAACATTCTGGGGTTTGTCATCTTCCAGGACAGCAGCTCTGCGGATGGCGGCTCGTTCAGCAACGACAATCTGCTCCAGTTCGACGAAACCTCAACCGCCGGCAACGCCAGTATTGTCAACAATGCCTTCGGGTCGCTGCTCTTTTACGATTCGTCCAGCGCCGGTGCATCCACCATCGACAATGACGGCTACATGGTGCTCAGCGGCAGCAGCACCGGCGGCACGGCGGCGATCGACAATGCCGTCACGCTGAACTTCGAGGAAAATGCCAGCGCCGGCGATGCCTCGCTGACGCTTCAGACGGGCAGCACGACGACTTTCCGGGACGATGCGACCGCCGGCACCTCCGACATCGCCAACAGCGGGCAACTCAACTTCACCAACGATGCGACAGCGGGTACGGCCGAGATCGACAACATCATCGGCACGATCCTCTTCGAGGGCAATGCCAGCGCCGGCGGCTCGACGATCACCAATGCGAATGGCCGCGAGATCTATTTCGAGGGCAATGCCACGATGGGCACGGCCGACATCACCACCGATGGCAATGTCTATATCAGCGACGATGCGACGGCGGGCGGCGCGACGGTCACCATCGACAATGGCGGCAGCCTGCAATTCTTCGACGACGCCACCGGCGGCACGGCGCAGGTCGACAATATCGCCGGCTTCATCCTCTTTGAGGCATGGTCGACCGCTGGTGCCGCGACCATCAACAATTCCGACCAGATTTGGTTCATTGACGAGACGACGGCAGGCAGCGCGACGATCAACAACGATGCGACCGGTGTGGTCGACTTTCAGGAACAATCGAGCGCCGGTACGTCCGAAATCGTCAATGATGGCGAAGTCAATTTCGAGGCCGACAGCACGGCGGGCGACGCCACGATCACGACCCGCAACGGCGGCGTTCTTAACTTCATCGCCGATGCCATTGCCGGTACCGCCGAGCTGATCTTCGAGAACGGCGCGACCGGCGCCTTCGACGATGACAGCTCGGCCGATAATGCCGTCATCGACGTGCAGGGCGATGGCCTCAACTATGGCGAACTGTATTTCCGCGGCAATGCCAGTGCCGGCGCCGCGACCATCGAAGTCAGCGGCTATATCGATTTCGAGGACAACTCGACAGCCGGCACCGCCGAAATCACCAACACCGCCGATGGCGGCACGCGCTTCTACAATTCATCGACGGCCGGCGGCGCAAGTTTCATCAACAATGGCGGCCTCCACTTCAGAGACGACAGTTCGGCGGATGAAGCGAGCATTGAAAACAACGATTCTCTAACCTTCGGCGATTCGGCCAGCGGTGGCACCGCCGTCATCGTCAACAACAGCATGGCCGAATTCGCCCAGAGTTCCACGGCCGGCAGCGCCGAAATCGAGAATGAAGGCGATCTCTTCTTCCGCGATACGTCCTCGGCGGGCGATGCCGTCATCACCACCACCAATGGCGGCACGGTCGATTTCCGCAACGCGGCGACGGGTGGCACGGCGCAGTTCATCGTCGAGGCCGGCGGTATCTTCACCACCGAGAATCTCAATGCCGCCAGCCTTGAAGTCGGCTCGATCGCCGGCGCCGGCGATTTCACGCTCGGGCTCGGCAAGGAACTTGTCGTCGGCGGCAACGATCTCTCGACCGAGGTTTCGGGCATCATTTCGGGCATCGGCGGTTCGCTGACCAAGACCGGCACCGGCATATTGATCCTGTCGGGCATCAACACGCTGACCGGCGGCACCTCCGTCGAAGGCGGCATGCTGGTCGTCAATGGCGTCCTGCCCGACGTCTCGGTGTCCGGCGGCGGCACGCTTGGCGGCAGCGGCACCGTCACCGGCTCGATCAACACCCTGACCGGCGGTATCGTCGCACCGGGCAATTCCATCGGCACGCTGCAGGCCGACAATGTCGCCTTCGCCGCCGGCAGCTTTTTCGACGTCGAGGTCGACGATGCCGGCAACAGCGATCTGCTGCAGGTCGATAACGAGGCAACGATCAATGGCGGCACGGTGCGCGTCTTCGCCGAAGCCGGCACCTATGCGCCGAGCACGCTCTACACGCTCCTCACCGCCAATGATGTCGTCGGCACCTTCGACGATGTCACCTCGAACTTCGCCTTCCTGTCGCCGACGCTCAGCTACGACACCAACAATGTCTTCCTGACGCTCGATCTTGTGGCGGCCTTCCAGGATGCGGCGCTCACGCCCAACCAGTTC
>JAUXOE010000089.1 GCA_030682415.1 Parvibaculum sp. | reverse complement strand
GCGCTGGCCGCGTGGGGGTGGCGCGCCGCTGCCGGTCGATGCCGAGGCGCTGGCCGGAAGGTTGATCAAGCTGATCGCGCGCGAGATCGCCGATGTCGAGGCGCAGCGCAAGGTGACGCGCGACGAGGCGCTGGGCGAGCGGCAGGCGCGGCGGCTGGCCTCGCTGGTGCGCTCGGCCGACAAGCTCCATGAAATCGAACAGGCGGCACGGCAGGCGAAAAAGAATGACCCCGAAAGCGACCGAGAAAGACAGATCGCGGAGGAAGACCGTGTTTACGCCGAGCTTCAATCTCGATTCGCTCGCTATTTCGCCTTTGTGGATCAGAAGCGACTTCGCCCGGACGCTAGCGAAGCAGGAGACATGGATACTCAATAGCCTCTGGCGCTTCTGGGCCCGCGAAGACCAGCTTGCGCCGCAAGGCGACTGGACGACCTGGCTGATGCTGGGCGGACGCGGCGCCGGCAAGACGCGGGCGGGCGCCGAATGGGTGACGGAGGAAGTCCGCCGCCGCCGCGCCGGCCGCATCGCGCTGGTCGGCGAGACGCTGGCCGATGTGCGCGAGGTGATGATCGACGGGCCGTCCGGCCTGCGCGCTGTGGCGAAGCCCGGCATGCGGCCGCGCTATGAAGTGTCGCGCAAGCGGCTGCTCTGGCCGAACGGCGCGGTCGCTTATGTGTTTTCGGCCGGCGAGCCCGAAAGCCTGCGCGGGCCGCAATTCGACGCGGCCTGGGGCGACGAACTGGCCAAATGGCGCCACGCCGAAGCGGCCTGGGACATGCTGCAATTCGGGCTGCGGCTGGGCGCCCGCCCGCGCCAGGTGATGACGACGACGCCAAGGCCGGTGCCGCTGGTCAAGCGCCTGATCGCCGATCCGGCAACGGCGGTGACGCGGGCGGCGACGGCGGCGAACGGCATCAATCTCGCCGACGGTTTCCTGCGCAATGTGATGGCGCGCTATGCCGGCACGCGGCTCGGGCGGCAGGAACTCGACGCCGAGCTGATCGAGGACAATCCGGACGCGTTGTGGACGCGCGAGACGATCGAGCGGAGCCGCTTGCGCGGCGCGCGCGATTTCATCCGCGTCGTGGTGGCGGTCGATCCGCCGGCCTCGAGCGGCGCCGGCGCCGATGAATGCGGCATTGTCTGCGCCGGGTTGGGGCCCGATGGAAGGGCCTATGTCATCGACGACCGCTCGATGGGGCGCCTGTCGCCGCTCGCCTGGGCGAAACGCGTGGCGGGCTGCTTCCGCGCCCATGAGGCCGACCGCATTGTCGCGGAAGCCAATAATGGCGGCGAGATGGTCGCCCAGGTGATGCGCCAGGAAATGCCTGAGGCGCCGATCCGCCTTGTACATGCAACGCGCGGCAAGCGCCTGCGCGCCGAGCCGGTGGCGGCGCTTTACGAGCGTGGGCTGGTGCATCATGTCGGCGCCTTTGCGAAACTCGAAGACCAGATGTGCGACTGGACGCCGGGCGCGCGGAGCCCGGACCGCCTCGACGCGCTGGTCTGGGCGCTGACCGAGCTGATGCTGTCGGGCGAGGCGGGCGAGCCGAAGCTGCGGCGGTTGTGAGGGGGAGGTTTGCACGCGAAGAAGTGAAGGAAGAAGGGTCTCACGCGGAGACGCGGAGTCGCGGAGAAGAAAGAAAAGTTCACGCGAAGGCGCGAAGGCGCGAAGACGCGAAGAGGTAAAGGAAGAAGGACTCACGCGGAGACGCGGAGGCGCGGAGAAGAAAAGAAAGCTTTTGGCGCTTCGCGCCGGAAGACTCTTCGCGCCGAAGGCGCAATCATTCCCAAACGGACCTATCCTGGTGTCCTTCTCTTCTCCGCGCCTCCGCGTCTCCGCGTGCAAATCTTGCAGCCTGTCGACCGGTGATGCGGTCGCAATGACGATGTTTGAGAGAGCGGGGCGAACCCGACGCCCCGCACACCCGCCCGAAAACCCGACAACCGAACAAGGAAGACAGATGCCCAATCCGTTGACGGCCCTTGCCCGGCTGATGCGGCCGCGCGCGGACGCGCGTGAAGCGAAGCAGTCGCGCGTCGCGCCGGCGATTGCCTTTCACACGCTGGGGCGGCCGGTCTGGACGCCGCGGGATTATGCGGCGCTGGCCGACGAGGGGTTTCAGCGCAACGCGGTTGCCTATCGTTGCGTGCGGGCGATTGCCGAAAGCGCGGCAAGTGTGCCCTGGCTGCTTTACGAGGGGTCGCGCGAGTTGAGCGAGCATCCGCTGCTGTCGCTGCTCGAACGGCCGAATGCGGCGCAAGCGGGGCCGGACCTGTTCGAGAGCTGGTTCGGCTTCCTGGAGGTTTCGGGCAATGCCTATCTGGAACAGGTGGCGGTGGACGGCACGCCCCGCGAGCTGCATGTGCTGCGGCCCGACCGCATGAAAGTGGTGCCGGGAGCGTCGGGCTGGCCGGAGGCTTACGAATATGCCGTCAACGGACGGGTGGTGACGATCCCCTGCGATGCGGGCGCCGGCGACAACCCGGTGCTGCATATGCGGCTTTTCCATCCGCTCGACGATCATTACGGGCTCAGTCCGCTCGAAGCGGCGGCCTGCGCCATCGACATCCACAATGCGGCCGGCGGCTGGAACAAGGCGCTGCTCGACAACGCCGCCCGGCCTTCGGGCGCGCTGGTCTACAAGGGCGGCGAGGCGGGCGCGAATTTGAGCGAAGACCAATTCGAACGGCTGAAGCGGGAACTGGCCGAGAATTATGCAGGCCCCGCCAATGCCGGCCGGCCGCTGCTGCTCGAAGGCGGCCTCGACTGGAAGCCGATGGGGCTGACGCCGAAGGACATGGATTTCATCGCGGCGAAAAACGCGGCCGCGCGCGACATCGCGCTCGCCTTCGGCGTGCCGCCGATGCTGCTCGGCATTCCGGGCGACAACACCTATGCCAATTACCGCGAGGCGAACCGCGCCTTCTGGCGGGGGACGGTGCTGCCGCTGATCGGCCGCACGGCCCGCGCGCTGACGCGCTGGCTCGCCCCGCATTACGAGGGCGGCGCGAAGCTGCGCCTCTGGTACGACGCCGACGCGATCGAGGCCTTGTCGAGCGAGCGCGAGGCGCTGTGGGCGCGGGTCGGCGGCGCGGATTTTCTCAGCGATGCGGAGAAGCGCGAGGCGGTGGGCTATGGCCGCGTCAGCGCGGCTTCGACTTCTGCACGTGATTGACCACGACGACAAGCGCGACGACGCCAAAGACCATGAAGACGAAACCGAGGCTGCCCGCGCGCGACTGGTAGGAGAGATAAAGCAGCATCACCGCGATGACGGCGCCGAAGCCGGCATGGGGCGAGAGGCTGTAGCCCTTGACGGTGAAGAGCGACGGCACGGCGATGCCACGGGCGCGGGTGCGTTTTTCGGTCCAGATCAGCAGCATCGGGGCGCAGGCAAGCGCCATGCCCATGGCGAGGATCATCCATTCATCGAGGGTCATGCGGGGGTCAGTCTCCGGCGGGGATGGCGATGGAGGCAGCATACATGAACGGCGACGAAAAACACTGGCATCTCGACCGGCGCGTGCCGATCGCGGTGATCGTGACGCTGCTGCTGCAATCGGCGGCGGCGCTGGTCTGGGCGGGCTCGGCCGCCGAGCGGCTCTCGGCGCTGGAGGTTCGCGCGGCGCGGATCGACGAAATGGTCGAGCGCACGGCCAGGCTCGAGGAGCGCGCGAAGGGCGTGACCGCGTCGCTGGCGCGGATCGAGGCGCGGTTGGAGCGGTGATACTTCCACCCTCCCCCTGAGGGAGGGTCAAACGGGCGTAGCCCGTTTGGGGAGGGGGGCTCCGCTATCGGCATGTGGTGCGCGATCGATTATGCGCGGAGGTTCCTCGCTTTCGTTCGGGGTTCAAAAAGGTCCACTGGACCTTTTTGTTCGCTTCGCGAAACACCCCTCACCCCCGAAAAATTCCGCACTTCGTTTGAATTTTTCGACCCGCCCCCCAGGGGCGGGTGGGAAGAAGGCGAGACCGAGACCAAGGCGCCTCCAGAGGCGCCTTTTTTGTTGCCTGAACGACAAACCAAAAACTCCAAACCCCAGAACCCCAACCCCCGAAACCATCCGACGACGGAGGAAGCGCGTGAGCGAGGCTGAACGGAGAGGCGCGGAGCGGAAGTCGGCGCGGTTCGAGGCGAAGAATGTCCGGCCCGACGGGAGTTTCGAGGGCTATGCGAGCGTGTTCGGCGCCGAGGATCTCGGCCGCGACATTGTGATGCCGGGGGCGTTTCGGGCCTCGCTGGCAAGGCGGGGCCCCAAAGGCGTCAAGCTGCTCTACCAGCATGATGCCGGCGAGGTGATCGGCGTCCGGAGCGAGATCCGCGAAGACGCGCGCGGGCTTTTCGTGCGCGGGCGGCTGCTGGCCGATGTGGCGCGGGCCCGCGAGGTGCTGGCGCTGATGCGGGCGGGCGCCGTCGACGGGTTGTCGATCGGCTACCACGTGGTGCGTGCCGAGAAGGACGGCAAGCGCGGCGCGCGCCGGCTGATCGAGCTCGACCTCTGGGAAATCTCGGTCGTGACCTTTCCGATGCTGCCGGCGGCGCGGATCAGCGCCGTCAAGCGCCTGCCGCCGCCCGATGCGGCGCTGGTC
>JAUXOE010000086.1 GCA_030682415.1 Parvibaculum sp. | reverse complement strand
GGACCATGCGAGATGGTTTCTGGGAGAGGTAGCAAGCATGAGAAAGCACAGTTATTTCGCTTCCCGTTTTCGCGAGGGCTGGCCGGATCCGGAGGAGATTGCGCCTTATTTCCTCGCCCCTCCCGGGAAGCGGTGGTTCTTCGAGACGCGGAACGACAGTGCGGGTCTGACGGCGGAAGGCGTCGACGGCACCGGCCATTTCTCTCCGGCCGACCCGCGACGCATCACGATCTATCTCGACATGTGGGGACATCCGGAACTCGGTGTGCAGCTCACCTGGCGCAAATGGGGTGGTGGCAATAACGAGACTTACTATTCCAGCGGCGACATTTCGCGTCTCGGCGAGCATGTGCGCAACCTCCATGACACGTTGCTGCCGGTCGGCTTGTTCATTCCCTATGAGGATGCATGGGTGGCCGTGAAAGCATTCATCGAGACGGAGGGCAGGAGGTCGGAGAGCATCGCGTGGATAGAGGAACGCGCGCTCCCCGCCGGGACGTTTCCTCCGCCATAGCTGCTTGTCATTTAATACGCTGGCTCCAACAAAAAACGCCGCCCCCGGATCATCCGGGGACGGCGCAATCTTGTAAGCCTCAGCTAAAGCGTCAGGCCGCGAGGTCGAAGCGATCGGCGTTCATCACCTTCACCCAGGCAGCGACGAAGTCCTTCACGAACTTCTCCTTGGCGTCGTCCTGCGCATAGACTTCGGCGTAAGCGCGCAGCACAGAGTTCGAACCGAAGACGAGGTCGGCGCGGGTGGCCGTCCACTTCGTCGTGCCGCTCTTGCGGTCGACGATGTCGTAGAGGTTCGAACCCTTCGGCTCCCACTTGTTGCCCATGTCGGTCAGGTTGACGAAGAAGTCGGTCGTCAGCGCGCCGGGGCGATCGGTGAAGACACCGTGTTTGGTGCCGCCGTGATTGGTGCCGATCACGCGCATGCCGCCGACCAGCGCGGTCATCTCCGCGGCCGTCAGCCCGAGAAGCTGCGTGTGGTCGAGCATCAGCTCTTCCGGCGTCACCGCGTAGTCCTTCTTCAGGAAGTTGCGATAGCCGTCGGCCAGCGGTTCCAGCACGTCGAAGGAGGCGGCATCGGTCTGCGCGTCGGTCGCGTCGCCGCGGCCGGGCGCGAAGGGCACCGTCACATTGACGCCCGCCGCTTTCGCCGCCTGCTCGACGCCGAGATTGCCGGCCAGCACGATGACGTCGGCAAGGCTTGTGCCGGTCGCCTTGGCGACCGGTTCGAGCGCGGCCAGCACTTTCTTCAGTCGCGCCGGTTCATTGGCTTCCCAGTCCTTCTGGGGGGCGAGGCGGATGCGGGCGCCATTGGCGCCGCCGCGCATGTCGGAGCCGCGATAGGTGCGGGCGCTGTCCCAGGCGGTGGCGACCATCTCGGCCGTCGAAAGCCCGCTCGCGGCGATCTTCGCCTTGACGGCGGCGACGTCGTAATCCTTGCGTCCGGCGGGGACCGGATCCTGCCAGATCAGCTCTTCCTTCGGCACGTCGGGGCCGACATAACGCGCGCGGGGGCCCATGTCGCGATGGGTCAGCTTGAACCAGGCGCGGGCGAAAGTGTCGGCGAAGTAGTCGGGATCGGCCATGAACTTCTGGCAGATCTTGTTGTAGATCGGGTCGACCTTCATCGCCATGTCGGCATCGGTCATGATCGGATTGTGACGGACCGCCGGGTTCTCGGCATCGAGCGGCTTGTCTTCTTCCTTGATGTTGACCGGTTCCCACTGCCAGGCGCCGGCCGGGGACTTCTTCAGTTCCCAGTCATAGCCGAAGAGCAGCTTGAAATAGCCCATGTCCCATTTGGTCGGGTTGGTGGTCCAGGCGCCTTCGAGGCCGCTCGTCACGGCGTTGTTGCCGATGCCGCGCGTCTTCTTGTTGAGCCAGCCGAAGCCCTGATCTTCCGGCGCGCCGCCTTCGGGGGCCGGTCCGAGATTGGCCGCATCGCCATTGCCATGCGCCTTGCCGACGGTGTGGCCGCCTGCCGTCAGCGCCGCGGTTTCCTCATCGTCCATCGCCATGCGCTTGAAAGTTTCGCGCACTTCAAGCGCGGTCTTTTGCGGGTCGGGCTTGCCGCCGACGCCTTCGGGATTGACATAGATCAGGCCCATCTGCACGGCGGCCAGCGGGTTCTCGAGCGAATCCGGCTTGTCGTCGCTTTCATAGCGGCTGCGGCCGAGCCATTCCTTTTCGGCGCCCCAATAGGTGTCCTTCTCGGGGTGCCAGATGTCTTCGCGGCCGAAGCCGAAGCCGAAGGTTTTCAGGCCCATCGATTCATAGGCGATGGTGCCGGCCAGGATGATCAGATCGGCCCAGCTGACCTTGTTGCCGTATTTCTTCTTGAGCGGCCAGAGCAGGCGCCGCGCCTTGTCGAGATTGCCGTTATCCGGCCAGGAGTTGAGGGGGGCGAAACGGATATTGCCGGCGCCGCCGCCGCCGCGCCCGTCGGCGAGGCGATAGGAACCGGCCGAGTGCCAGGCGAGGCGGATCATCAAGCCGCCATAATGGCCCCAATCGGCGGGCCACCAGTCCTGGCTGTCGGTCATCAGGGCATGCATGTCCTTCTTCAGCGCCGCGAAGTCGAGCTTCTTCAGCTCCTCGCGATAGTTGAAGTCCTTGCCCAGCGGATTGGTCTTGCTGTCGTGCTGGTGGAGAATGTCGAGATTGAGGGCCTTGGGCCACCATTCCATGTTCGAGGTGCCCGTGGTCGTGGCGCCGCCATGCATCACCGGGCACTTGCCGCTTTCTGCTGTGCTCATTTACCTTGTTCCTCCTTGTTGGGGTCGGCCGCGCGAAGCTAGATTATAACTATTCTAATTAAAACATACCGCGCGCCACGCTAAAAACAAGCCAATTTTTTGGAATACATGTTGAAGGGCCAGGATGCAGGTCGGGGCCGATCGCCGGCCATCGTGGGCTTCTTCAAGGCAAGAGTCTTCCAGAATGCGACGTCGATCGTGCCGGCCGGCGTCGTCCCCGACATTGACAGGCGCAGAGCCGCTGACCACTATTGGCATTATTAATGCCAACAATTAATTCGGGGCGGGACATGCGGACGAAGATTGCGACCAGGGTTTCCGCGCTGATCACCAGTCCGCGCCTCCGGGCGCTCGGGCGCCGGCGTCATGCCGTGATGCGGCGTCTCACCGGGCGGCGGCCGGTCATCCATTATTTCCATCAGGCGGGCGATCCCTACAGCGTGCTGGCCATCCAGGCCGTGCCGCTATTGCGGGCGCGCTACGATGTCGATGTCGAGGTGCATGCGGTTTCGGCGCCCGACATGGCGGCGGCGCCCGAACCCGACATGCTGAAAGCCTATGGGCTGCGCGATGCGGGGCTTTCGGCGCGGCTTGCCGGCTTTGCGCTCGATGCCGACATTTCGGCGCTGGCGCCCGATGCGAGCCCCAGGGCGCTGGCCGCAGGCGACCGCTTGCGCAAAAGGCTCGGCCATTATCTCGGCGCGGTCTTCTCCTTCGAGGGCGAGTGGTATTGGGGTCTCGACCGGCTCGATTTTCTCGAAGAGCGGCTCTTGCCCTTCCGCCGCGCCGACGCGCCGAAAGCTTTCATCGCGCCGCGCCGCGAGGTGACGCTCAAGCCGGTGAAGGCGCCTGGGCGCGCGCCGGTCTTCGAGGCCTTCATTTCCTTCCGCAGCCCCTACACATACCTCGCCATCGCGCGCGTGACGAAACTGGCGGCGCATTACGGCGCCGATCTCCGCTGGCGCTTCGTGCTGCCGATGGTGATGCGCGGGCTGCCGGTACCGCTGGCGAAACAGCTTTACATCGTGCGCGACTGCAAGCGCGAGGCCGAACGCCTCGGGCTTCCCTTCGGCCGCGTCGCCGATCCGGTCGGCGCCGGCACCGAACGCGGGCTCGCCGTGCTGCATCACGCAATCCCGGCCGGCAAGGGTGCGGCGTTCGCGCAGTCCTTCCTGCAAGGCGTCTTTGCCGAAGGGATCGACGCGGCGTCCGATGCCGGCCTCACGCGGCTGGCGGCGCGGGTCGGGCTCGATGCCGACTTTGTCGAAAAGGCGCTGGCCGATCCCTCCTGGCGCGAGGTCGCCGAGAAAAACCGCGCCGACATGTTTGCCGGCGGCGCCTGGGGCGTGCCGTCCTTCCGCGTCGAAGGCGGCGCGATGCATTGGGGCCAGGACCGGCTCTGGGTCGTCGAGGAGGAATTGCGGGCGGCCTGTGAAGCTGTGTCCGGGTGAAATCGCCAGTTGACTAATGACATTTACAATGCCAATATCTTTTGGCATGTAGAGTGTCATTACAATTCGACGATTTCCTTACCGCTTCACCATGCGAGGACCCATGCGATATCTCCTGATCGGCGCCGTCGCCGCGTTTGCGGCCGCCATGGCCACGCCCGCCGCCGCCGCCAAATACAAATGCAACTGTTACAAGGGCGCCGTTGAAGACCTCGAGGCCAGCGAGGACGTCAACATCAACTGCGTCGACACCTATACCTCCTTCGACAACAGTTCCTCGGTGCAGGAAAGCCACCTCAAGATCTATGTCGATGGCAGCAACAAGAAGCAGGGCGACAACGACACCCGCATCCGCTTCCGCCCGCGCGACAACAAATGTCTGCTCGCCGTTTATGACGGCAATGCCGAGGCGCTCCGCTGGACGGGCGTCTACTGCAACAATGATTCCTACAAGGACCTCAGCCCGTTCAATTTCAAGAAGCAGCCCGCGAGTTACACCGACGAGGGCGAAAAGAAGGCGGACACCTACACGGCCACCTACAAGGCCGAGACCGATGGCAAGCACTACAAGGGCTTCCTGATGTTCACCAAGGCGGCCGACGACAAGAAGTACATGCAGGCCATGTGCATCGAGGACCGGTGAGCGCCATCGGGCACTGGATCGGCGCTGCGGCCGCAGCGTGAGCGGCAACGCCGTGCCCCGCGGGGCGCGGCGTTTTCTGCATCGGAGGGGATGGTTCGCATGACAGACTTGTCCGGCTCTTCGCGGCGCGCTGCCGCCGCCCTTCTGTTTCCTCTGCTCGCGGCCTGCGCCGCAGACGGACAGGCCGAACGCAACAAGGCGGTGACCGACGCCTATGCGAAGCCGCCGCCCGTCGTCATCGTTCCCGATCTCGAACTCCGGCCGCGATCTTTCGAAAGCCACTACAACAAGGCGCTCTATCTGCTGGCAAAGGAGAACCGCAGCGATTTCGACCTACATCTCGCCCGGGTCGGTTTCGAGACGGCGGCGCGCCTTTCCCGCGACTATTGGCCAGCCTGGGCCTATGCCGGCATCGTCCACGACATGCTCGGCAACCACGAACAGGCGATGAATGCCTTTGTGCAGGCCGCCTTCATCGAGGACAGTGCGACATTGTGGAACGCCGCCGCGCTTGCCGCGCTGCGCGGCGGCTATGAGCAACTGGCCTACAGCCTGCACCGGCGCGCGCAAACGGCACGGTTGCAGGGAGAAGACAGCATCACGCGCTATGTCGAAAACGCCTACAGGCCGGGCGGCGCGGCCCGCCCCGTCACGCGCACCGCGCCCTCCGACGGCTATGGCGCCGAAACCGCGAAATATGTCTGCCGCGCCCCCGAAAAAGACGATGATGATGATGACGACGACGATGATGACGACGATGACGACAAGAGCAAAAAGAAGAAGGGTACCGGTCTCGGCGACCTCAGTCTCGACTTCGACTTCATCGGCAAGGACACGAAAGCAGTGGCCGACGCGGCGCGCGCCGATCTCGATTGCGAGCAGCAGAATGTTATCGTCGACGCCTATATCATCCGTCGCAACGGCGAAAGCGCCTCGTCCGTCGGTGTCGATCTGCTGTCGGCACTGCAGATCCAGTTCGGCGCGCAGCTTGTCGATTTCACCTATTCAAATCCGTCGGGCAGCGGCAATGCCACGTCGAGCGTTTCCGGTTCGGCCAGCATCGAGATACCGGACGTCACCTATGCGCTGAGCCTCGCCAGCGACCGGCAGAATTTCATCACCATTGATGCGACACCCTCCATCGTCGCCCGTCTCGGCGAGAAGTCGCAGATCTTCGAGGGCATCGAGGTCTACATCATCGCCAATGGCGACAGCAGCAGCGGCGAATTTCAGAAGGAGATCGGCGTGAAAATGTCGATCGAGCCGGTCATCGTGACCGAATCCGCCGTGACGCTGACGGCCGGCGTCGAGTTCTCGCTGCTCAATGCAGCCAGTTCGCCTTCGATCAATTTCCAGACGCTCAACACCGACAAGCTGATCTTCGACATCAGCGGCACCTTCCCGCTCGGCGCGGCGGTGCTGATCGGCAAGCTCTCTTCGGCGGTGGTCAAGGAGACCGGCAGCGGCCAGACCGGCCTGCGTTCGGTGCCGGGTCTGCGCAACCTATTCGGCGAAAAGAATGCCAGCTCAACGACCCGCGAGGTGCTGGTGCTGGCGACCGTTCGCCAGCCCCTGGCCGGTGCCGGCGCGCTTGCAAGCCGCACGGCCGAACTCTATGAGCGTTTCGGCGTCCATCCGCCCGAAGCGGAAGTGCTTCGCTACGGCTATATTCATCAGGCGCCGCCGCTGGCGGCATTGGCCGGCGCGTTGCAGCTTCAGGCGCTGGCGGCGCCCTGACGCCGTTTCAGCGCCAGTGCCAGCAACAGCGCGACGATGGGCAGCAAGACAAGCGTCGCATAAGCCTCGGGCGGATGGTCGGGGCCGTCGCCCGGTTTGAACACCCATTGGTTGAGCGCGATGATCAGCCGCTCGACCAGGATCAGCGCCAGCAGCAGCGGCACCAGGCTGCGCCAGCGCCACGACACCGCCAGCATCGTCAGGCCCCAGACGATCTGCGTCGCGCCGACCCAGGCAAAGACGCCGATGATCGTTGTCGCATTATGCGTCAGGTCGAGGCCGGCGATCACGCCGGCGCCGCCATCGGGCAGGAAGGCGTGGATCGCGCCCGGCCCGACGGTCAGAATGCCGAGCAGCGTCAGCCCCCAGGCGGAAACGAGGCTGCCGTCATAGGCATGGTTGGTGCTGTCGGGCAGAAGGGCCGCCATGCGGGTTCTCCGGTCGATATTGCGCTTTGGTTTCCGGCGGCGGCGCTCAGCCGGCCCAGTAGATATATTCGTCGTCCTCGGTCGCTTCTTCCTCCAGCGTCTTGTCGATCGTCACCGGCATTTCGCCGACCGCCGGGAACAGCGGCTCGCGCTGCGTCGCATCATGGGCGTCGAGCCATCCGGTCATTTCCGCCACGCGCTCGGGATAGAGCTCGGCGAGATTGACCTTTTCGGTCGGATCGTCATTGAGGTTGAACAGCCAGGTCCGTTCGGGCTTTGTCGTCACCTGCAACTTCCAGCCATCCTTCTGCACGACGCGGTAATAGGCGTTGCGCCAGAACAGCGCCCGGTCGGGCGCGGCGCCGGCATCGCCCGCATAGGGCAGCAGGTCGACACCGTCGATGACGCGGTCGTCCGGCAGGTCGCCGCCCGCTGCCGTCACGAGCGTCGGGAAGAGGTCGATATGGGCGACCGGCGTTTCGCGCGTCGTGCCCGGCGCGATCGTGCCGGGCCATTGCACAAAAAAGGGCACGCGAATGCCGCCTTCGAAAAAGGTCAGCTTCCAGCCGCGGAAAGGCGCGTTGACGTCCGGAATGCCGATATAGCCGGGCCCGCCATTGTCGCTGGAGAAGACCACGATGGTGTTGTCGTCGAGGCCGTTATCCTTCAGCGCCTGCAACACGCGGCCGACGCTGCGGTCGAGTGCGCGGATCATCGCGCCGTAGACGCGCAGCCGCTCATCCTCGATTTCGGCCAGCGCGTCGTAATCTTCTCTCGAAGCCTGCAACGGCGTGTGCACGGCCCAATGCGCCAGATAGAGGAAGAAGGGGCGGTTGCGGTTGGCCTCGATCGCCTTCACCGCCTCGTCGGTATAATAATCGGTCAGATAGCCTTTCGGCTCGAACCACTCGCTGCCGTTGTATGACGTCGCATAGCGCATGCGCGCCCAGAGAAACTGGTCGATCGGATCGAAGGGCAGTTTGGCGTTGACGACATCGGGGCTGTCTTCGGGCAGAAAGAGCCCGCTTTCCAGCATCACGGTTTCGTCGAAGCCCTGCGCGTTGGGCCGGAACTCTTCCGAATTGCCGAGATGCCACTTGCCGATATGAATGTTGTGATAGCCGCGCGGTTTCAAGGCTTCGGCGAGCGTGATTTCCGAACCCGGCAATCCCTGTTCGGCGAAGGGCGGCTGGCGCTTGACGGCTTCGGCGTCGAACAGCATTTCGTGCCGCCTGCTGCCGTCATTGTAGAAAAGATCCATGATCCGCGTCATGCCGGGTGGCGTCGGCGTGAACTCGAAGCCGGTGCGCGTGCCGTAGCGGCCGGTCAGCAGCGCCGCGCGCGAAGGCGCGCAGGCCGCCGTGCCGGAATAGGCGCGGGTGAAATTGGCGCCGTTCCTGGCGATTGAATCGATATGCGGCGTCTGCACAATCCCGTCCGCGGCGCCGCCGCCGAAATAGCTGATATCGTTGAAGCCGAGATCGTCGGCCAGAATGAAGACGATGTTGGGCGGGCGCTTGCCGGCCGCCTCGGCCGCCACTTCCGGCCCCTGTTGCCAGGGAATGTCGCGATTGGGCAGCACCACGGTCGCGTCGCGCGCCCGAGTGGCGACGAAATAGAGGATCAGGTCCTTGCGGAAGACAAAGGCGGTGCCGGCAATGGCCGTCAGCGCCACCACGCCGGCCAGCGCATAAGCCTGCCATTTCTTCAATCCCGTCATCGCTCGTCTCCCCTTGTGCGCCGATCGTTACGTTGCGGCGATAAAACGCAGAATATGCTCGCAGAGTTCAGCCGGCACGTCTTCCTGAATGAAATGATGCGCCTGCGGAAAAACCTGATGCGGCTGTCCCTTCGCGCCCGGAATGCGCTTCTGCATCGCCTTGTCGGCGCCCTTGGCCACCGGATCCAGTTCGCCGAACAGCGTCAGGAAGGGCTTGTCGAAGCGCTCGAGGCTTTTCCAGGCTTCGCGGTTCAAGGGCACACCCGGATTGTCGGGCTGCACCGCGATCAGCAGCGGAAAGGAAACGATGCCGGCCATATAGGCATCGGACGGGAAGGGCGCGACATAGGCCGCAAGCTCGCCCGGCGTGATTTCGTGCACCATGCCGGGCGGCAGCATCTCGGCCAGCGGGAAGGTCGTTGCCGCGCGCATCATGCCGACCCACAGCTTCATGAATTCGCTTTCGCCATCGCCCGTCGGCAGGCCGGTGTTGGAGGCGATCACGCGGGCGAAGCGCGCGGGATATTTCGACACCAGATAAAGGCCGATCGTGCCGCCCCAGTCCTGGCAGAACAGCGTGATGTTTTCGAGGCCGAGCCCGGTCAGCCATTTCGACATCCAGTCGTAATGGCGCGCCAGCGTGTAATCGGCTTTCGCCGCCGGCTTGTCGGAGCGCCCGCAGCCGACAAGGTCGAC
>JAUXOE010000093.1 GCA_030682415.1 Parvibaculum sp. | reverse complement strand
GCGATCCCGAAATACAGTGTCCGGCCCGAAGGCAAGTTCGACCTGCTGGTCAATGTCGACGTGCTGGAGCACGTCCCGGAAGATGAGCTCGAGCCGATCATCGCCGACATGGCCGCCCTCGCCCGGAACGCGATCATCATCGTCGACATGGGCCCCGCCGTCCTGATCCTGCCGGACGGGCGCAATGCCCATGTAACGCAGCAGAATGAGGAATGGTGGAAGCAGCGGCTGGGGACGCACTTTCCTTATCTTGAGCCGATCCGCGTTCGCTCCCGGCGCCGCGCCGCCTTCAAGACCTGGAAAACCCGCGAGGCCCGCCCGCTGCGGCATTTCCTGATCTTCCTCAAGGCGGAAATCATCTACCGCCTCCGCAAGATCACGGGCCGGCGATAGGCCCGTCCGGCAAGCCGGATATGCGCATCCTCATCCTTTCCGATCGGCGCCCGGGACATTACCGTCAAAGCGAGGCGATCGCCGCCGCCATTGCGCGCTTCAGGCCTGTCGATATCGCGCGCATGGATTTGACAATCCCGCGCCTGCTGCCCCGCGCATTGGTGACCCGGCTGGCGCGCCTGCTGCCGCCGCAGCTCTATTTGCGCCTCGTTCACGGACTGGCGCCCGAGGCCTTTCCACCCGCCGATCTGATCGTTTCGGCCGGCGCGCTGACCTTCGGCGCCAATATCGCGCTGCGCCGGTTGCGCGGCACGCCCAACGTCATCGCCGGCTCGCTGCGCGGCCTCGATCCCGGTCATGTCAGCCTCGTGCTGCTGCCTTATGAGCACGCGCGCAACCTTCCCAATCACGCCTGCCTGCCCAAGCCCGCGGCCATCGATCCGGGCGCCCTGCCCCGGCCCCGGCAATGGCCGGGCCTGGCGGCGGCGGGCGGTCTGTGCATCGGGGTTCTGATCGGCGGCACATCGCAAACGGCGACGTTCAAGCCGGCAGACTGGAACCGGCTCGTGGCGCTGCTGTCAAAGCTTGCCGCCGCCAATCTCGTCGTCAAGATCGCCACCTCGCCGCGCACGCCGGATGATGCCTATCGGGCGCTCGAAGACGTCGCCCGGCTTCCCGGCGTCGAATTCATCGACTTCCGAACGGCCGGCGCCGGCACCGCGGGCGAAATTTTCCGGGCCGATGTCATCCTGGTCACCATCGACAGCATGTCGATGATTTCCGAAGCGGTCGCCGCCCAGCGGCCGACGGTCGCGCTGGCGCCGGCCATGACGCAACGCTGGCGCGATACCGAAATCATCGAGACGCTCGAACGGCAGGATTTTCTGAGAACGCTCCCGCTCGAAACCGGCGATCTCCCTGCGCTGGATGTCTTTCTCAAGACCATCAAGCCGATGACCGAAAATCATCTGGACAAGCTCGCCACCACCGTCCTCGACAGAACCGGGCTCTAGAGCGCTTCTCGGAAAAGTGGAATCCGGTTTTCCGAAAAGAAGCGCGACAAAACAATAATCCAGAGACGATCATCGTTTCTTGGAAACGGTGATCGTCTCTGGAGCGTTTCCAGGCCAGGTGCCTCCTTTGAACCAAAGGGGCGGTTGGCCGGTCAATAATTATGTTTCATGCCGTTGTCATGGCCTTCTTCAGACATGAAGGAGACGATGATCGAGTCACGGACGACGGTCTGACCCTCGATCAACTCGCGGCCATGCCAGCTCCGCCGGTCCGGGCGGTCGTTGACGACAAACGTGCCGACGCTGTTTGGCAGGAACGGAAAGCGCGCCACTTCCTCAAACCGTTTTCCCAACAGGCGATCGAGCAGCGGCCGTTCCCGATAGAGGGACGTACCGAGATCCGTGGGCGATCCCTCATCGGCGAGATAAATCATCATCGTGACGACGCGCGGCTGCCCGTCGGGATACGGTTTCAGCCGGTAGTCGGCGAAGTCGCGCACCAGCAGGACATTGGTGAACGGTTCCCGGTCCACAACCTCTTCGGGCGAACAGCCAAGCCGCAGCGAAACATCGTCGCGCATGGAAAAATAGACAGCCTGCTGAAGTTCGCGCGACGTCAGCGCATCCGTGAGCTCGGACCAGAATTGCCGGTCCTCGGGCGCGATCCGGTCGATCTCGCCGGCGGAGAGGCAGAGCTTGTCGCGCGTGGACTGACCCTCGGCATTCTTCCAGCGCTTGAGATTCAAGGGCAGATAGCGATCGCGCGCCGGCATCCGCCGCCGGATCTCGGCATAGACGTCATCCGGGAACACGCCGGTGAAATAGGAGTTCATGAAAGGCTCGCGCTCGACCGGGCTCGCATGGATCCGGGCAACGAAGTGATCGATGACCCTTTGCGTCAGAGGCGCCCGTTCCGCCGTCGCCGTCTTCATGCTGATGTCGCTGGCCATTGAGACCCCCCATATTTGACGAGACGCCACTGATAATCAGGCTGCAGGCTCAAACAAGGCATTGAATGCCAGTTGGCTGAACGGCGTTCCCGCGTCGTGCAGCCGTTTCCATTTTCCGACGGGATGTGTCGCCGACATGCGATACCCGCAGGATTCCAGATATTCCAGCTGCGGCTCATATTCGCCCTGCTGGATTTCGATGAGAAGGCCCCTCGGCCGTTTTTCCGAGCGCAGCAATTTTTCCATGCCCCGCGAAATAGGGATCTCGATGCCGTCGGTGTCGATCTTGATGAGATTCGGCGGCCGGATGACGCCAAGGCTGACCATGGAATCGATCGTCAGCGCCGCCTTGAGTTCCGTTCCGACGGCGCGTTCCATTTTCGGGCTGCCATCGACCGACAATTGACTGCCCGATGCGCCCTGGCGCCAGCGCTTGTAGCGGAAGGGCGCATAGCCGTCCTGCCCCGACGCGGCGATGGAGAGCACGGACACGCACTCCTGCAGATTGTTGGCGCCGACATTCTGCAGCAATTGCGCCGCCGTCGGCAGGTGCGGTTCGCAGGCATAGACATGCCCCTCGGGGCCCAGATGCATGCCGGCAAAGATCGAAAAAATGCCGATATTCGCACCGATATCCAGGAACACATCCGACGGACGCAGGCTCTCGCGCAACCAGGCGATCGTCTCCGGCTCTTTCCCGAGAAAGCCCCTGCCGCGCTGATAGGACTCGAATGAGTCGCATTCGAACCGGTACCGCAATCCGTCGGCCGGATCGCGCACCCGGGCCGAAAGCCGCATCGCATTTCGAAGGTCGTACCAGTGCCGAACGGGCAGCCAACGCAGCTTCGTGATTTTGTGCAGAAGCTCCATCGTCAGTTCCTGTCTCGCGGCCGCGGCGCAAACCCGCCCCTTGTCCACGGGAGTGAACATCCAAACGGCCTTGTTTGGCAACGGCAATTGACGCGGCTGATCGCCGCTTCCCGCTGAGCGGTTCGGCCCGGATGCTAGTCGAAGGACATTGGGTTCGCCAGCGCACTGCCGCACCATCGAGGCCGACCCCGGGGACAATTTGCGGGATAAGTCGGGTTATCCCCGCCCCGGGAATCTCCCCCGGCGCCGCGCCGGAGTCATTTGTGACAGATTTATGACAGAGGGGGGTGTTCACAGCCTCCGCTGTGCAAATACGATGAGGGAGCGGTTAACTAGCGAACAGAAGGCGGGCGCCTCAGCGCTCCTCGATCGAGATGCCGCCATCGCCGATCTGGATGTCGATGCCGGTCTTCTGTTCTTCCTGGTAGATCAGATAGCCGGCAACCACGGCGACAATCGCCAGCAGGCCGACCACGAGATAAAGTCCGTTCCGGTTCATGGCGCGTTTCCTTGTTCACAACTCAGATTGTTCGACCATACGCTGAAAACCCGCACAGCAAGGCGGAAACTTCGCGAAGGTCCGTCCCCGGCCATTTATTTGCCGTCGCGCCGCGCTTGCCCCTGCTTCACGAATTGCGACACCCGCCCGGCTTCGCGCGGATCGGCGATCTGTTCGTTCCTGTCGCTCGCGCTTTTCTTCATGCCCTTGCCGGCCGTCTTCGACTTCGGGCGCGCCGGCTTTTCCTTTGCTTCTTTCATCTCGAGCGCGCGGCGCATGTTGCCGACGAGCTGCGTCTTGGCGGCCTTGTTTTCGCGCCGTGTCGCCTCGTTGTTCAGCCGCTTCATTGCTTGCGCCAGCACGGCAACTTTCCGCTTCGAGCCGGCATCGGCGGAAGCGGGCGCCGCACCCTTCGGCGCGGCTTTGCCGCGCATCTCACGGCGCTGGCGCTTGGAAATATCCTTGGCGCGATCGCGGCGTTCCCGCACCAGCTTACGCAGTTTCGACAACGCCTCGTCGGACAGCGCGGCGATTTCGGGTTGATGACTGGGCGCTACGAGCTCGAGTTCCTCGGCGGAGAGCGAGCGTTCTTCGTCCTTGCGTGTAAGTGTCATGAGAGATTTTCCTCCTTGGCGACAGGCAAGTCTGCCGGTGTCTCATCGGCCGCCTGCGTCGCGGATTGATCGACCTGCCGGCGCCTTGTCGCAGCGCCATTCAGCGTCATGACGCCATACTGCGGGCCGATCTTGTTGAAATCGTGATGGCGATGAGGTCAAGGCAACAAAAAACCCGCCGAGCGGAAGCTCAGCGGGCTGATCGTTGGTTGCGGGGGCCCGCAACCACCGATACTTGCGGCTGACAGAGTGTGAGATTCCGAGGGCGTGAACAAGATTTGAATAAATTCACCCACATCGGAGGATCTAGAATAGTATTATTCGGCAAATATGAGAGCCGGTGCC
>JAUXOE010000075.1 GCA_030682415.1 Parvibaculum sp. | reverse complement strand
CGCCTTCAAGGCGGGTGGGCCCGAGGGCGCCAAGCCCTATTGCATCGTCATTCCGCCGCCCAACGTCACCGGCAGCCTGCATATGGGCCATGCGCTCAACAACACGCTGCAGGACGCGCTGATCCGCTTCGAGCGCATGCGGGGCAAGGACGTGCTCTGGCAGCCCGGCCTCGACCATGCCGGCATCGCCACCCAGATGATCGTCGAACGCCAGCTTGCGGCCGAAGGCAATATCGGCCGCCGCGAGATGGGCCGCGAGGCCTTTATCGAGCGCATCTGGAAATGGAAGGGCGAGTCGGGCGGCACCATCATCGGCCAGCTCCGCCGGCTGGGCGCGTCCTGCGACTGGAGCCGCGAGCGCTTCACGCTGGATGAGGGGCTCTCGAAGGCCGTTTTGAAAGTCTTTGTCGAGCTTTACCGGCAGGGCCTGATCTATCGCGACAAGCGTCTGGTCAACTGGGATCCGAAGCTGCAGACCGCCGTGTCCGACCTCGAAGTCGAGAATATCGAGGTCAAGGGCCACTTCTGGCATTTCCGTTATCCGCTGGCCGACGGCGTCACCTATCAGTGGCCGCTGACGGACGAAGAGGGCAATCCGGCCGTCCACGAGACGCGCAACTACATCGTCGTCGCCACCACGCGCCCCGAGACGATGCTGGGCGACACCGGCGTTGCCGTGAACCCCGAAGACGAACGCTACAAGAGCCTGATCGGCAAGTTCGTCGAACTGCCGCTGGTCGGCCGCCGCATTCCGATCGTCGCCGACGAACATGCCGATCCCGAACAGGGGTCGGGCGCGGTCAAGATCACGCCGGCGCATGACTTCAACGATTTCGAGGTCGGCAAGCGGCAGGGGCTCGAACAGATCAACATCCTGACCACCGATGGCCGCCTCAACGACGAAGTGCCGGAGAAATATCGCGGCCTCGACCGGTTCGAGGCGCGCAAGCATGTCGTTATGGATATCGAGGCGCTCGGTCTGCTCGAGCGCATCGAGGACAAGATCGTCATGGTGCCGCATGACGAAAAATCCAAAATGGTCGTCATCGAGCCCTATCTGACCGACCAGTGGTATGTCGATGCGGCGACGCTGGCCAAGCCCGCCATCGCGGCGGTCGAGCGCGGCGCCACCACCTTTGTGCCGAAGAACTGGGAGAAGACCTATTTCGAATGGATGCGCAACATCCAGCCCTGGTGCATTTCGCGCCAGCTCTGGTGGGGCCATCGCATTCCGGCCTGGTATGGGCCGGACGGTCATATCTTCGTCGCCTATAGCGATCAGGAAGCCGCCGCCGAGGCGCTAAAGCATTACGGCAAGCCGGTCGAACTGGCGCGCGACGAAGACGTGCTCGACACCTGGTTCTCTTCCGCCCTCTGGCCGTTCTCGACGCTGGGCTGGCCCGACGAAACGCCGGAGCTGAAGCGCTATTACCAGACCGACGTTCTGGTCACCGCCTTCGACATCATCTTCTTCTGGGTCGCTCGAATGATGATGATGGGATTGCACTTCAAGCAGGAAGTGCCGTTCCACACGGTCTATATCCACGCCATCGTGCGGGATGAGAAGGGCCAGAAAATGTCGAAGACGAAGGGCAACGTCGTCGACCCCCTCGAACTGATCGAGGCTTACGGCGCCGACGCGCTGCGCTTCACGCTGGCCGCGATGGCCGCGCAGGGCCGCGATATCAAGCTCGCGACCTCGCGCGTCGAAGGCTACCGTAATTTCGGCACCAAGATCTGGAACGCGGCGCGCTTCTGCGAAATGAACGAATGCGCCCGCGTCGAGGGTTTCGATCCCGCCGCGCTCACGCAGACGGTCAACAAATGGATCGTCGGCGAAGCGGCGCGCACCGCGGCCGAGATCACCGAGGCGCTCGAGACCTATCGCTTCAACGAAGCGGCGGGGGCGGCCTATAAATTCGTCTGGAACGTCTATTGCGATCTCTATCTCGAATTCATCAAGCCGTTGCTGATGGGGACGGACGAGACGGCAAAAGCCGAGGCGCGGGCGACGGCGGCCTGGACGCTCGACCAGATCCTCTTGATGCTGCATCCTTTCATGCCCTTCATCACCGAGGAGCTTTGGCAGCGCACGGGCGCGCCGGGGCCGAAGCGCGAGACGATGCTGGTGAAGGCCGCATGGCCGGCGCTTGCCGGTCTCGGCGACGCGGCGGCCGATGCCGAAATGAACTGGGTCACCCGCTTCATTGCCGAAGTGCGTTCGGTGCGCGCCGAAATGAACGTGCCGGCGGGTGCCAAGATCGCCTTGCTGATCAAGGGCGCGAATGCTGAAAGCCTTGCGCGTCTCGAGCGCCACCGCGACGTCATCCAGCGTCTGGCGCGGCTCGAAACCGTCGATGCGACGGACGCGATCCCGGACGGCGCGGTGCAACTGGTTCTCGACGAGGCGACGCTGATCCTGCCGCTGAAGGGCGTCATCGACGTCGCCGCCGAAACCGGGCGCCTCAAGAAAGAAGTCGGCAAGCTTGCCGACGAGGTGAAGAAGATCGACGCCAAGCTCGGCAACGCCAAGTTCCTGGCCGGCGCGCCCGAACAGGTCGTCGAGGAACAGCGCGAACGCAAGGCCGATGCAGAGGCCGCGATGGCGAAATTCGCCGAGGCGTTGAAGCGGCTCGAAAGCGCGGCCTGACGCACCTCATCCCTCGCCCAACAAAAAAAGGCGGCTCTCATGGAGCCGCCTTTTGTCTGTCGCTTGCCTGCCGCTCAGTTGGCGCTGGCGCCGCCGGCGTTGCGCTCGGCCATGAACTGGTCGAACTCCGTCTGGTCCTTGGCGCGGCGCAGGCGCTCCATGAAGTCGCCGAAGGCCTTCTGCTCTTCCTCGAGCCGCTTCAGCGTCTCGTCGCGATAATCGTCGAAGGCACTGTTGCCGCTCGAACGGTGACGCCGGAACTGCGACGAACAGCGGCGCATCCCGTCCCGATTCCATCCCTGCATTTTTCCGCTCCAGATCATGTAGAAGAGGATACCGAGCCCGATCGGCCAGAAGAGGATGAAACCGATCACCATCATCGCGATCCAGGCGCCTTTCGGCAGGTCGTCCAGCATTGCAGCCGTGGGCATTGAGGGGGTCCTCCCGGTGGGGTTCGCATTGAACACAAGGGACAGGTGGATATTGCCGGCGCTTGCGTCAAGGTGCCGCAGGCCGATTTTGGCAAAAAGAAAAGGCGGCTCATTCGAGCCGCCTTTCCTGCTTCCGAAGCACCCGAACTCAGGCGTCGAACATGATCACCGAGCGGGCCAGTTCGCCGCGCTTCAGCTCGTCGAAGGCCTCGTTGACCTGATCGAGCTTGATGCGGCGCGAGATCATCTCGTCGAGCTTTAGCTTGCCGGACATGTAGAAATCGACGAAGCGCGGCATGTCGACCGGGAAGCGGTTCGAGCCCATGATCGAACCCTGGATGCGCTTCTCGCCCAAAAAGTCGGCGCCGTGCAGTTCGATGTTCACGCCCACCGGGATCATGCCGATGATGTTGGCCGTGCCGCCGCGCGCCAGCATCTTGAACGATTGCTCGGCCGTCGCCTTCAGGCCGATCGCCTCGAAGGAATGATGCACGCCGGCGCCGTTGGTCAGCTCCATCACCTGTTTCACCGGGTCGCCATCCTTGGCGTTGACCACGTCGGTCGCGCCGAACTGCTTGGCGAGGTTCAGTTTCGAACCCTGCATGTCGATGGCGATGATGCGGCCGGCGCCGGCGATTGCCGCGCCGTTGATCGCCGCCAGGCCGACGCCACCGCAGCCGATCACGGCGACCGTTTCGCCGGGCCGCACATTCGAGGTGTGGATCACCGCGCCGACGCCCGTCGTCACCGAACAGCCGATCAGCGCCGCCCGGTCGAGCGGCATGTCCTTGCGGATCGCCACGCAGGCATGTTCATGGATCAGCATCTGCTCGGCAAATGACGACAGATTGAGGAACTGGTTCATCGAGCCGTCGTCTTTGGCCAGCCGCGGCTCGTCGCCCTGCTGGCGCTTGGTCTCCGGGCTGACGCAGCGCGACATATGGCCGGTCAGGCAATGCTCGCAATGGCCGCAAAAGGCCGACAGGCAGGTGATCACATGGTCGCCCGGCTTGACCGTTCGGACTTCCGAGCCGACCTGCTCGACCACGCCGGCGCTCTCATGGCCCAGCACCGCCGGCAGCGGGTAGGGGTAGGAGCCCTCGACGAAATGCAGGTCCGAATGGCAGACGCCCGCGGCGACGGTGCGGATCAGCACCTCATGCGGGCCCGGTTTGTTGATTCTCACGTCTTCGATGGCGAGCGGCTTGCCGACCTCGCGCAGAACTGCGGCCTTCATGCGTTTTCTCCCTGTGTCCGGATATTGGGTTCTGGTGTTCCGGTTAAGGCGATGTTCCCCCGCCATAGGCCGATGGTCAACTGGCGGATTTCGGGGGCTCTTGCGGCAACATGGGGGCTTTATCCGGCCGACCCTTCCGCCTAGTATCCGCCCGACTTTCAATCCCGTAGAGCCGGAGAGGCCCCTTCGCCCGGGCCAGCAGGAATCATGACCGCCAGTAAATTCGACAAATCGAAGCTGCCGAGCCGCCACGTCACGGTCGGGCCGGAGCGCGCGCCGCACCGGTCCTACTACTACGCGATGGGGCTGACCGAGGACGAGATCAACCA
>JAUXOE010000068.1 GCA_030682415.1 Parvibaculum sp. | reverse complement strand
TTCGGCTTCGGCGAGAAGGCGTCCGGCCGCCGCTTCGACGCGGGTCTCCAGCGTCTCCATGAAACTCTTGCGGTCGAGGCCGGCCGGGATCGGCTCCAGAAATTCGACAATGATGGTGCCGGGGCGACGCAGGAAGCCGCGTCGGCCCCAGAACAGGCCCGAATTCACGGCTGCGGGCACGCAGGGTACATCCAGTTGGCGATAAAGGGCGGCGACGCCGGGCTTGTAGTCGAGCTTGCTGCCCGGCGCGCTGCGCGTCCCTTCGGGAAAAATCACGATCGGGCGCTTCTCACCGAGTGCTGCCTTGCCCTGCGCAATCAGGCGGCGGATCGCTTGCGAGCCGGCGCCGCGGTCGATGGCAATCATGCGGGCTTTCTGCGCATACCATCCATAAAACGGAATCCACAAGAGCTCGCGCTTCAGTACCATCGCGGGCCGGTCGAGGAGTGCCGTCATCGCGATGGTGTCCCACATCGACTGATGCTTGGACGCGACGAGCACCGCGCCTTCCGGCAGCGTCCCCCGCACTTCGTAGCTTGTGCCGGCGAGGACGCGCAGCAGCCGAAGTGTCGTGTGCGACCACCAGCGGATCGCGCTATGGGTGAAACGGCGCGGCATGAGGAGGGCAGGCGTCACAGCGATCACGGCGACGACCGACATTGCATAGAAAGCGAGATTGAAGGCGGCGGAACGGAGCCAGAGCAAGAATGAGGTCCTCTACGCGGATGGCCGTTCAGGACGGCATGGAAGACTGGCGATAGGCCAGCGCGAGCAGAAACTTCGTATATTCGGAGACCAGCAGCCGCGTGGTGCCGGGATAGGCCCACCAGCCGTCGAGATGCAGCGTGTCCTGGAAGACCGGGTAGGCGACGATTTCGACCGTCGGCATGGCACGGCTCAGTTCAAGCCGCGCACGGGGAAGATGGTAGGTGCTGGTGACAAGGATCACCGAGCGGTAGTCGTTGCGCCGGACCCATTCGGCGGCTTCGGCAGCGTTGCCGATGGTGTTCTCGGCCATCCGCCCGAGGTCGACGCAGCAGTCGAATTTGTCCGCCTCGCCCGGCACGATGTTCTTCAGCGACACAGGCGTCACGTCGGGATGCACGCCGGTGATCAGCAACCGCATGCCCTTGCCCTCGTCGAGCAGCCGGTAGGCGACGGTGATGCGGTCGGGCCCGCCGGTCAATGCAACGATGCCGTCGGAAACTGGTATCTCAGCGGGCGGTGTGCGGTGGAGTTCGGCCGTGAAGAGAAAAAAACCGCCGACATAGGCAACCGCCAGCAGCGCCGCAAGGCCCGCCCCGATGCGGAAGATGCCCCGGCTCCTGTCCTCTCGTGGCGTGTCGCCGACCCTCATGCCTGTCTCGATCTCCATCGGTCGCGCCGTCTTGTGCTGTGCGCCGGTCGCTGCCGCCGGCGTTTTGGTTGAGGACGGCAGTCTAGCACAGCCGCGCGGGCCTGAGGTATGGCAAGGCGGACACGGAGCGCCTCGAAGGTTCTCTCAGAGCATGCGCTCAAGGCTGCGCATGACCGTTGTCCGGGCCGTCAGAACGGCGACGGCCGCGGCTGCGAAGGGCACGACGGCAAGCACCGGGTAGTCTGTCGGCTGAAGTCCGGATATGGGAACCATGAACAGGCCGTCACCGCCGCCCGCGAAGGTGAGCGTCAGGAAAGTCAGAGCTGAAAGCGCGAGACCGATCAGGCCACCGCGAAATCCCAGATGCAGGAAGTGCCGCTGCACTTCTGCGGCAATGAATTTGTCGCGCGCGCCGATCAGATGCAGCACCTCGACCACTTCACGGTTTGCGGAGAGTCCGGCTCGTGTCGCAAAAGTCACGATCGCAATCATGGTTGCGGCGACGGCGGCAAGAATTCCGTATGCGAGCAACGTGGCCGCGCGTGCTGCCCGCCGCAGTTCGCTGCGCCATTGCCGGTGTGTGTCGAGCGTTGCACCGGGCGCTGCTCCGGCGATGTCTGTGGCGAGTGCCGCGAGATCGGGTGGCGCGGCGGCGTCGATACGAATGTCGACCAGCCGAGGCAGCGGCAAATCCTCGGTAACATTGCCCGTCCCGAGCCAGGGTTCGAGCAGGGCTTCCGTATCGGCGCGGGACAAGGCTGTTGCCGAAAGAATACCGGGTGTTCGATCAAGAAGCGCCATCACCGCATCAATTTGCTCTTCGGGTGACGTTGTGGCCGAGGGCTTGATCTGCACGGTAAGCGCGCCGGACAGATCGCGTGTCCAGTCTTGGGCCACCCGATTGACCGAGAGCGCCGCACCAAGCGCGAGGCTGGCCAGAAAGCACATGGCCGCAATGACCAGCACCAGCGAAAGGCCGGTTGCACCGGCGGCCGGCATCACGCTTCTGGTTTCGACGAGAAGCCCGGCCAGAGCGGCGCCAGCGCCGCGCGGCTCGCTGTGGAAGGTCGGTGCCGGGTCGGGGGGACGGGGTGTGTCAGCCACGGACAGCAAGCCCTCCCTTGTGCAGCACCAGTTCCGGCGCGCCTGCCGAGTCCACAAGCGCGCGATCATGGGTCGCAATCAGCACCGAGGTGCCGAGACGGTTGAGTTCGACGAAAAGACGCAGCAGGCGCTGGCCCATTTCGGGGTCGACATTGCCGGTCGGTTCGTCAGCCAGCAGCAGGTCAGGTTGGGCGACGACGGCACGGGCAATCGCGGCGCGCTGCTTCTCGCCGCCCGAAAGCGTCGGTGGTTTTGCGCTCAGGCGATCTCCAAGGCCGACCCATGCCAGCAATTCCTCGACGTCGGCGCGGTAGCTCTCCTCGGTCCGGCCCTGGATTTTCAGGGGCAGCGCAACATTCTCGTAGGTCGTCAGGTGGTCGAGCAGCCGGAACTCCTGGAAGACAACGCCGATGCGGCGGCGCAATGGTGGCAGCTCCGCGCGGGGCAGCGTCGCAATGTCCTTGCCGAACATGGTGATCAGGCCACGCGAGGGCCTCGTTGCCAGAAACATCAGCTTCAGCAGGGAGGTCTTGCCCGCGCCGGATGGGCCCGTCAGGAAATGAAAGGATGCCGGCGCGAGGTGAAAGCTCACATCGCGCAGCACTTCCGGCCCCATGCCGTAGCGCATGCCCACATTCTCAAAGCGAATCATGGAAGCGAAGGTATCATGGAACAATCGTGCCCATGCAGGCCCGGGAGATCAAAAAACGGCGTGCTGCGGGGCTTTTTGGATTTTTGACGGCATCTTCTTAACGCGCCTTTAACCACGGGGCGGCTTTCAATAGGCTTGTGGAAATGCGGAACGTGGCAGGTCGTGCTCCGGTCCGTCGCGGACCCCGTTGTCATCAATGTCAAACTGAATGCCCCGGATGATCATCACCTGTCCATCCTGCTCGACGCGGTACCCGGTAGAGGCTTCCTCCTTTGCACCGGCAGG
>JAUXOE010000060.1 GCA_030682415.1 Parvibaculum sp. | reverse complement strand
ATTGTCGAATTTCTGGAGCCGATCCCGGCCGGCCTCGACCGCAAGAGTTTCATGGAGACGCTGGAGACCCGCGTCGAAGCGGCGGCCGGACGCCTTCTCGCCGAAGCCGAACGCGCCGGAAGCCATGTGGAAAAACATCCCAACTCGACACGTTGAAGCCGGGGAAAACTCCGATTTATCCTGTTTTTCAATATCTTGTTCTAGGCTGCCTTGTGGATAAATTACGTACAAACCAAGAACATTGATTTGCACCCGAGCCACGCCTAGGCTGCCCCCATGAAGAGCATCGCCGAACAGATCTGGGATATGAAATACCGCCTGTACAAGGCGGACGGGACACCCGCCGACCTGACGGTCGCCGACACATGGACCCGTGTCGCCCGGGCACTCGCAGAAGCCGAGGCGCCGGAGGCACGCGACGCCTGGGCCGAACATTTCCGCGAGGCGATGGCCGGCTTCCGCTTCCTCCCCGCCGGCCGCATCCTGGCCGGCGCCGGCACGGGCCGCGACGTGACACTGTTCAATTGCTTCGTGATGGGCGAGATCCCCGACACGATGGCCGGTATCTTCGAAAATCTGAAGGAAGCCGCGCTGACCATGCAGCAGGGCGGCGGCATCGGCTACGATTTCTCGACGCTGCGCCCGAAAGGCGCGCCGGTGATGGGCGTTGGCGCAGATGCGTCGGGGCCGCTTTCTTTCATGGACGTCTGGGACGCGATGTGCCGGACCATCATGTCGGCGGGCTCGCGCCGCGGTGCCATGATGGCAACGATGGTTTGCGACCATCCGGATATCGAGGCCTTCATCGAAGCAAAGCAGGAGCCCGGCCGCCTGACGATGTTCAACCTCTCGGTGCTGGTCAGCGACGCCTTCATGGCCGCGGTGAAGGCGGACGCCGACTGGAATCTCGTTTTCGGCGGCACGGTTTACAAGACGCTGAAGGCACGCGCGCTCTGGGACAAGATCATCGCCGCGACCTTTGCCTGGGCCGAACCCGGCGTCATCTTCATCGACCGCATCAACGCCCGCAACAATCTCTATTATGCCGAGACGATCCACGCGACCAACCCTTGCGGCGAGCAACCGCTGCCGCCTTACGGCGCCTGTCTGCTTGGCTCAATCAATCTCGCCGCTCTGGTGAAGGAACCCTTCACTGACAAGGCGCGCATCGACGAGGCTGAGCTTGCCGATCTTGTGCGTGTGGCCGTGCGTGCGATGGACAATGTGGTCGACGTATCGCGCTTCCCGCTGCCTGAGCAGCGCCACGAGGCGCAGGCGAAGCGCCGCATCGGCCTTGGCGTGACGGGGCTCGCCGACGCGCTGATCATGTGCCGCATGCGCTACGGCTCGCAGCCCTCGCTGAAGCTGATCCGCACTTGGATGAAAGCGCTGTCCCGCGCCGCCTATCTTGCCTCGGTCGAGATCGCGAAGGAGAAGGGCCCCTTCCCGCTTTTCGTCGCCGACGCCTATCTTGCCGGTGAGACCGTGTCGGCGCTCGACAAGGATGTACGCGATGCCATCGCCGAACACGGCATCCGCAACGCGCTCGTCACCTCGATCGCACCGACCGGCACGATTTCGCTCTTCGCCGGCAATGTTTCCTCGGGCATCGAACCCGTTTTCGCCTACAGCTATACGCGCAAGGTGCTGCTGCCCGACGGCACGCGGCGGGAAGAACGCGTCGAGGACTACGCGGTCGAAAAATTCCGTGAAATTTTCGGCGCCGAAGCCACGCTGCCGGATTATTTCGTCAACGCACAGGAACTTCTGCCGGCCGACCACATCGCGGTTCAGGCCGCCGTTCAGGACTATGTCGACAGCTCGATCTCGAAGACGATCAACGTGCCGGCCGATATTTCCTTCGATGCCTTCAAGGACATCTACACCACCGCCTATGAGCAAGGCCTGAAAGGCTGCACCACCTATCGCCCGAGCGAGGTGCGCGGCTCGGTCCTTTCCCTCGACGAGACACCAAAAGAAACCGCGCAATCCGCACTTCCGCTCGCCGCACCCGCCGCGCATGAAATCTACGAAAAGGACGGCGTCGTCTATATGTCGAAGCCGCTGGAGCGCGAAACGGTGCTGCCGGGCTTCACCTACAAACTGCAATGGCCCGAAAGCGACCACGCGATCTACATCACCATCAACGACATATTGCAGGACGGACGCCGGCGGCCCTTCGAGATTTTCATCAACTCGAAGAACATGGAGCACTACGCCTGGACGGTGGCGCTGACGCGCATGATCTCGGCGGTCTTCCGCCGTGGCGGCGACGTGACCTTCGTGGTCGAGGAATTGAAGGCGGTGTTCGACCCGCGCGGCGGTTCATGGATGAAGGGCCGCTATGTGCCGAGCCTCCTGGCCGCCATCGGCGAAGTGATCGAGCAGCACATGATCGACACCGGTTTCATTGCAGCAAAGGACGGCCGCCCGGTGACGGAAGCCCTGCGCGCGGTGGCCGGCGAGCGTCCGCCGAGCGAAGGCGGCGACCCGACGGTGACACGTCTCAAGGGTTGTCCGCGCTGCGGCGAGCGCGGCATGGTGCGGCAGGAAGGCTGCGAAACATGCACCTCCTGCGGCTTCTCGAAGTGCAGTTGAGTCTGTCGTCCTTCATTCAAGGGAGATGCGAATGACTGCCCGAGATTTTGCACGCCTTCTGATCAAGCTGATGGGCCTTTTTGTGATGGCGATGATACTGGTGAGTCTCTCATATTCGCTCGCACATATTCCGTTCGAACTCCCTCACCGCCCACTTTCCCAGATACTTGCTTTCAATTTTATTCCGCTTTTTCTTGCCCTTTTGATCGGCTGGGCACTCTTCAGATCGGATCGCCGGATCGCGGACGCCATGCTTTTCGCCCGGGACCGCACAGATACGCCGCAACCGATCGAATTCAGGAAGGTCGAAGAAATACTTCTTGCCTTGCTCGGCATCTATCTCATTGCAGAAGGACTGATATCCATTATCGGCGTGCTTGGAGGCGCCATGGGATCGGGCACAACCGCCTTTCTTTTGACCAACGTGATACCGGGATTCGCCCAGATATTGATTGGCGCCTTCGTGTTTCTCTCAAGCCGCGGCCTCGTCGTGTTGCGCCATAAATTTGTCGAGTTTCGTACGAAGGTGCGCAACATGGGCGCGACGGAGTAAGCGCCAATGCGCGGCTTCATCCATCATATCGATCTGACGGTCAAAGACCCCTGTCCGCCTGGTTCTATGACGCGGTGCTGGGCTTCATCGGCTATCGGCGCCTGCGCGAGGACGCGCGCGGCTTCGACTGGGAACATACTGGCGCGGCCGACCGGCTACCGTCGATCGGCATCTTCAAGGCCGAAGGGCCGAACGCAGACCGCATCCACGACCGCTATTCGCCGGGCCTGCATCACGTCGCCTGGATCGCCGAAAACCGCGACGATGTCGACCGGCTTCATGCGCTGCTGATCGAAATTGGCGCGACCGTGCTCGACCCGCCTGCCGACTATCCCGAATATGGCGACGGCTACTACGCCGTGATGTTCGCGGATCCCGACGGGTTGAAGCTGGAACTCGTCTACGAACCGCGCGACAATCCCGGCCTTTCGCACATCTGATGCCGGCACCGTTCCCCATTTCCAACGCGAATGCGCGGCGCCTCTTTCTCGAACGCCACGCCTTGAGCGCGCCGGCGGCGCCCGAATTTTGCGCCGACCGCACACTCGAACTGGTGAAGCATCTGGGCTTCGTGCAACTCGATTCGATCAACACGGTCGAACGCGCCCATCACCTGATCCTCTTTTCGCGCGCACCCGGCTACCGCCGCGAACATCTGACCGATCTTCATCACCAACGCCGCGACCTTTTCGAGCACTGGACGCATGACGCCTCGCTGATCCCGATGGCGTTCTATCCGCATTGGCGGCATCGCTTTGCCGCCGCGAAGAAGCGGATCGAAGAGAATCCGCGCTGGCAGGAGCGCATCGGCCCCGACGGCGTGAATGTCATCCGCAAGGTGCGCGCCCGCATCCGCCGCGACGGCCCCGTGATGGCACGCGACTTCGAGGACAAGGGAAAAGGCTCATGGTGGGGCTGGGGCCCGTCCAAGACCGCGCTCGAAACGCTGTGGCGCACCGGCGAACTGGCGATCGCCCGGCGCGAGGGTTTCGAGAAGGTCTACGACCTGGCCGAGCGGGTGATCCCCGAGGACGCACGGCGCGAACGCCCGAGCCTTGCGGCCTCGACCGATTTTCTCTGCAGCGCGGCATTGGCGCGGCTCGGCTTCGCAACCCCGCAGGAAATTGCTGCCTTCTGGAAGCTGGTGTCGATTGATCGCGCAAAAGAGTGGACCGCCAATGCGCTGAAACGGGGCAGCGTTGTCGAAGTAAGCGTCGAGGATACGGAAGGAGAGCGGCGGAAGGCCGTCGCCCTGCCCGACATCGAAACACATATCGCCGAAGCGCCGGAGCCGCCGGCAGCAATGCGTTTCCTCTCACCCTTCGATCCGGCGATCCGCGACCGCATGCGGGCGGTACGCCTGTTCGGCTTCGACTACCGCATCGAGGTCTTCGTGCCGGAGAAGAAACGCCGCTACGGCTATTATGTGCTGCCGCTGCTTGAGGGCGCTCGCTTCATCGGCCGTGCCGACGTGAAGGCGCACCGTGCCGAGGGAAAGCTGGAAGTAAAGGGTTTCTGGAACGAACCCGGTATCAAGCTGACGAAAGCCCGCGAGGCCGGCATCCGCCGAGCGCTGACGGAGCTCGCGCGTTTCACCGGCACGCCGGAGATCGATGCAGACGCTGCTCTACGGCGCGCCAGAGCCGGCTGAGCTGCGCGTCAGGAACACCCGCCTCGTCGAGATGGCGCACCGTGCTTTCCAGATAGTCGGGGTTCTTTCCCGAGCGTCCCGCGCCCCCGGCGATCAGCCGTACCTGATCCTCGAAGGGCAGCCGTCCGGCATATTGGGCATGCGCACGGTCGACGATGAAGCAAAGCGCATCGACCCGGCGTCCATCTCCGGCAAGTTCAACCCGCTTCGTGACATCCTTGTAGACCAGAGTCACCTGCTCGCGCGCCTGCAAATAGCGCCGCGTTTCTTCTGCCCGCGCAGCGGCAATGCGGAAGGCAACACCCCGGCAGGCACCCCCCGCATCGAGTCCGAAAACGAGACCCGGCCTTTCAGGCGTGCCGCGATGAACATGGCTGTAGACACAGAAGGACCGGTGATAGCCTCTGAGCAACGCCGGCTGCCGCTCTTCATGCTCGAAGCCCGGCCGCCACATCAGCGACCCGTATCCAAAGACCCAGAAATCCTTCATGCTGGCGGCACTCCATCGCGCGGCCACACTTTAGAAGCAAGATGACAGAACCGACAACCGACATGGGCCCGCCCCGGCCCCGCCGCTGGCACATTTTTGCGCCGACGATCGCCATCGTCTTGCTCATTGCTGTCTATGCGGTCTATTGGATATCCGTTTCGCGCGAAATACGCACAGCGCTGGAGCGTTTCGAGGCCAATCCCGAACGGGGCCTCGTCGTTGGCTGGCATGAATTGTCATTGGGCGGGTTTCCCTACCGCATCGAGGCGCGCTTTGCCGCACCGGAGGCCGGCGCACCGGAAACGCCCGAAGCCTGGACATGGAAGGGGGAGGCAGCCGAGGTTGCGCTGCTTCCGCACAATCTGCGTCATGTCATCGTCAATCTCCGCGGCGCGCAGGAGCTGCGCTATCTCGACCTGTCGATGGCGCGACCTGCCGAAAATATTCTCCGCGCGTCGATGAAAGGGGCGTGGGGCAGCTATGTCGACGTGGCGGACGCGCCTTTCGGCCGCCTCGCAATCGACATCGAAGACGTCGAAGCAGATCACCAACGCGGCGCCGATGGCGCGCGCGACCGCATCGACGCCGGGCGGCTGCAACTTCATATGCGGCCAGCGCCGGAGGAAGCGGCTGACTACGACGTGGCATTTCAGGCGGACACCATTGTGATCGGCCTCGATCAGAAAGTTCTGACGCTCGGCCCCGAAATTCGGAAGATCGTGGTGCAGGCACGGGCGCGTAACCTGCCAAACATCGAACGGATCAGCGCGGTGGAACAGTTCGAACGCTGGCGTGTTGCCGGCGGCGCACTGGCGATCTCCGATTTGATTGTCCAATGGGGTCCGCTCGACAGGACCGCACGTGGCGAAGAGACGCTCGATGACGCAACCCGCCCGCAAGGGCGTTTCGACACCGAGATCGCCGATTTCGAAGGCCTGCTCGACGCGCTGGTAAGAGACGGACTGGTGCAGGAACGGGAAGCGCGCATCGCGCTGGCGGGCCTTTTGCTGATCTCTCAATTTCAGGGAAGTGAACCGGGCCGGGTGCGCGTGCCGGTCAGCATGAACGACGGCCGACTCTATCTCGGGCCGCTCGCCATCGCACGGCTCTCGCCGCTTTACTGATCGTCCTTGATATCTGGCTTCGCATGGGTCGGTGTACGGCCGAAATTCGGCATCGGCGAATCCTGTCCCGCATCGATGATCGAACGGCGAATGGCACGCGTCCGCGTAAAGAGATCGAACAGCACATCGCCGTCGCCCCAGCGGATCGCGCGTTGCAACGCCGTCAAATCTTCCGAGAAACGTCCCAGCATTTCGAGGATCGGCTCACGGTTGTTCAGGCAGACGTCGCGCCACATGGTCGGGTCGGAGGCCGCAAGCCGCGTGAAATCGCGGAAGCCCGAGGCCGAATACTTGATGACCTCGGATTGCGTCACCGTTTCGAGATCGCTTGCCGTGCCAACGATGTTGTAGGCGATGATATGAGGCAGATGGCTGACGATCGCCAGAACGAGATCGTGATGACGCGGTTCCATGATATCGACATTCGATCCGCAAGCGGTCCAGAATCGGGTCAGCTTATCGACGGCTTGCGTGTCGGCGCCGGGCACTGGCGTCAGGATGCACCAGCGGCCGTCGAAGAGTTCGGCGAAGCCGGCATCGGGTCCCGATTCCTCGGTGCCGGCAATCGGATGTCCCGGAATGAAATGGACACCGTCGGGAATATGCGGGCCGACATCGCGGATGACCGCGACCTTGACCGAGCCGACATCGGTGACGATGGCACCTTTCTTGAGCGCCGGTTCAATCTCCGCGGCAACCGCCGAAAGCGCACCGACGGGTGTGCAGATAACGACGAGGTCGGCGTCCTTCACCGCCGCAGCCGCTGTTTCATGGCCGCTGTCGATGAATCCGATCTCCAGCGCCCGCGCGCGCGTCGCCGCCGAGCGCGCATGGCCGGAAATATGGCCAGCAAGGCCACCGCGTTTCATCGCATGGCCAAGCGAGCCGCCGATGAGACCGAGACCGATCAATGCCACGCGGTCAAAAAGCATGCCGCCACTCATGCGACACCTCCCTTGCGGCGCATGAAGTCGGCAAGCGCGGCGACAACCAGCCGGTTTGCCTCTTCGGTGCCCACGGAAAGGCGCAGATGGTTGGGCAGGCCGTAGGAAACCATCTGGCGCAGGATGAGACCGCGCTGCATCAGAAAGCTGTCGGCGTCGCCGGCACGGCGGCCCGTTTCGTCCGGGAAACCGATCAATAGAAAATTCGCAACGCTCGGCGCGACATCGAGACCGAGCTTGCCGATCTCCTCCGTCAGCCATGCAAGCCATGTGTCGTTATGGGCGCGCGCCATATCGACATGGCCCGTGTCGTGCATCGCGGCAACGCCGGCATTGATGGCCGGGATCGACACGTTGAACGGCCCGCGAATGCGGTTGATCACATCGGCAACATGGGAGGGCGCATACATCCAGCCGAGCCTGAGCGCGGCGAGCCCGTAGATCTTCGAGAAGGTGCGCGTCATCACAACGTTTTCCGAGGTGGCGACAAGTTCGATCCCCGCCTCATAGTCGTTGCGGCTTACATACTCGCTATAGGCTGCGTCGACCACGAAGAGAATGTCCGGCCGCAGACCGGCATGGAGACGGCGCATCTCGTCGGCCGGCAGATAGCTGCCGGTCGGGTTGTTGGGATTGGCGAGAAAGATTATCTTCGTCTTCGGCGTCACTGCGGCAAGGATCGCATCGACATCGGTGCGAAGCCCCGTCTCCTTCACCCGGATGCAGGTCGCACCGGCCGCCTTGGTGATGATCGGATAGACGAGAAAGCCGTGCTCGGTCGCAATCGCCTCGTCGCCCTCGCCGAGATAGGCCTGCGCCAGCAAGTGCAGCAGCTCGTCGGACCCGGCGCCGCACACGATCCGCTCCGCATTGAGGCCATAACGCGCGGCAATCGCGACGCGCAATTCATCG
>JAUXOE010000053.1 GCA_030682415.1 Parvibaculum sp. | reverse complement strand
CTATGACGGCGCGGCCATGCGCGGCGCGCTGGCCCCCTACTTCGCCGAACTGGAACTCGGCGAGGTGCCGGAACCGGCCTCGCCGGCGCCCGCCTTCAACGACGAGATGCTGGAACTGGTGCTGGAACTGCGGCCCCGCGTCGCGAGCTTCCATTTCGGCCTGCCCTCGGCCGACGCCGTGGCAGCGCTGAAGAAAGCGGGCATCGTCATCCTCGGCAGCGCAACGACGGCGGCCGAAGCCCGTGCCCTCGAGACCGGCGGTGCCGACGCCATCGTCGCGCAGGGACACGAGGCCGGCGGTCATCGCGGCACGTTCCTCGATCATGTCGATCTCGGAACAGTCGGTACGATGGCGCTGGTGCCACAAGTGGCCGACACGGTCGGGGTACCGGTGATAGCAGCGGGCGGCATCGGCGATGCGCGCGGTGTGGCCGCCGCCTTCATGCTGGGCGCCGCGGGCGTGCAGCTCGGCACGGCCTATCTGGCCTGCCCCGAGGCAAGCGTTCACCCCATCCACCGCAAGGCGCTGGCCGAGGCCTCCGATCATTCAACCGTCGTGACCAAGCTTTTTTCCGGGCGTCCGGCACGCGCCATCCGCAACCGGCTGACCGAAGAACTCCGGCCGCTCGAAGGAAGCGCCGCGCCCTTTCCGGCGCAACGGCCGCTGGTGGCGCCGTTGACAAGCGCCAGCGCCAGGACAAATCGCGCCGAATTCATGCAACTCTGGTCTGGCCAGGCGGCGGCGCTGTCCAAACCCGAACCTGCCGCCGAGAAGACGATGCGCCTGATGCGTGAGGCGCGATCGCTGATCCGCGAATGACGCAGAGGAGTTGACACCCATGACCGTCGAAATCGCCATGCTTTTCTGGGCCGCCGTGCTGGGCCTGGTGCAGGTCGGGCTGCAAAGCCTCTCCTTCAAGAAACAAGTGGGTAACGCCTATACGGTGGGTGCCCGCGACGAGCCGCTGCCACCGACCGGGCTTGCGGGCCGCATGGAACGGGCGCTGCGCAATTTCCTCGAAACCTTCCCGATCTTCGCCGCAGTGATTCTCGCCGTCTACGCGACCGAACGCTCGAATCAGTGGAGCGAGATCGGCGCACAGATCTATTTCTGGGCGCGGTTGGCCTATGTGCCGGCCTATGCCGCCGGCCTGCCCTGGGTCCGGACCTTTATCTGGCAGATCGCCACCATCGGCATTGTGCTTTGCATGGTGCCGCTTTTCGACCGGGCGCTGCTCACGGTCCTGATGGAGTAGCCTCCAAAACGGGCGTCTCGCCCCGACTCACTTTCATCGCTAGGATTCACCCCGGTGGCAACACAACCAACTGGGGAGGAAACCCATGACGGTGGAACTCTGGTCGCTCGTATGGGGCGGCGCGCTTCTTTTCATTCTGATCGCACTTTCGGCCAACGCCAATGTGTCGGCGATGGGGATGCCGTGGGGCATCGGCAATCGCGACCAGCCGGCGACGACGACGGGCTGGGGTGCGCGGGCGCGGCGCGCCTATCTCAACCATCTCGAAAACCTGCTGATCTTTGCCTGCTTCGCGGTGCCCGCGCATCTGGCCGGCATCAGCACCGAACTGACGGTGCTCGGGGCGCAAATCTTTCTGATCGCGCGCATCGCCTATGCGATCATCTATGTCGCCGGATGGACGGCGTTGGGCATCCGCACCATCGCCTGGCTCGGCGGCGTGGTCGGCTATGCAATGGTCTTCATCGCGCTGTTGATGAACGCCTGACGAAACGTACACGGACGGAAATAAGAAGAGCGTCGGGAGAAATCCCGGCGCTCTTTTTCTTGGCCCCGTCCGGAAAGAAAGGAGACCCGAAGCGGGGAAGCACACCGGAGCAACGACCCGTCACCGCTCCCGCTTGGGATTTACTGGCGTCGAGGATGTCATCGCCCTCCCGATGAACGACGATGAAGTAACCTTTATTGGCATCAGATAGACACATTTGACAGCGGCAAAGGTCATGATGATCATCGGTTGCCGCACATAGCTGTACAAGGACGAAACAGGTATATCGCGGCTCAGGGAAATAAGCACTTCGACCACCCGCTATCATTCAGGAAATTGTTCGATGAGGTTCAAGTTCTTCAGGACCCGGCACAAGAAGGTGCTCGCGACGACATTGCCAAGTCGGCACAGGCATTGAAGCAAGGAACACGCATTATGAATGGATTCAAAACTGCTCTGCTCATTGGCACAACATTTGTGCTTGCCCTCGTCGGATTCACTGGCACCGGCATGGCACGCGAACAAATCTCCGGCGTGGAAATGAAAGCCGGGTCACCGTTGCCGCCCAGCGGCATTCATAGCGTTGACGATGTGAAAATCCTCGACTCAGGGGGTCACGAGTACGAGTTTGTCGCCGCCGGCCGCCTCGACATTCCGCTCGAACAGATCGCCTCGGTGATCTATTGCCGCGCGGAAAAATTTCAATCTGAACGCAGCTATGACGGGTTCATCATCACCAAGACGTTTCATGCTCTGTATGAAAACAACAAGCCGAAACACAATCTCAATTTCATCATGAAGATGTACAAGGGCGCACCACCTGCCGGAGCACAGCATAACGACTGGTGTACAAGACAACCGTCGCCCGGAGAGGTTCGTATCGACCGCACCATCGTTATCAGGAAAAATTATTGATCCGTCTAAAGATCAGAAGACCCCGCAATGGAAAGCTGTCACGGGTTTTGAAAAAGAAGGAAGACGAGCCGGTCTGCATTACACAGGAGAAAGCCGGCGGGTGGCGGCGTGGTATTGTTCTCGAGCCCGTCCTCGCTAGGCTCTAGGCCCACTCTTCCTCTCTTTGTCCGGATCATGGGCCCAGCAGGCGCCGCTGCCGCGCGCTTCGTGTCTGCGACCCAAGTCATCGGTCAACGTCACAAGACACTCGAACATGTCTCCCGACCCACGAGCACTTTTCTTGCCGCTAAACGTCACCCTTATGTCTGCCGCCTTCAACCATTCGCCCGACAAACGCCGCGCCGCAACCTGGCCGACAAGCATCTGGCGGAAATCTCGGACCATGTCGGCAAATTCTGGGCTGGACGGCTCCAACGCTGATCCAACCAGATCTACCCGGATTTCGGACAAGCCGGACGTTTGCGCAAGCTTGTACAGTTTGCCCAGTGCCCAGTATCCGCCAACATCATTGTTGCGGCTTACAAAAGCACCCGCCAAACCACCCGCCACGCCTCGGAGCTCTCTTCGTCTAGGCATGCACGTTCAGCCCGCAGAGGTTGTGCCGTTTATCTTCCTTCGCCCGCACAAGCGAGCCGCCACACCCGTATCACGACACTATCGGGTGCGCGGCATCCGTCAATCCGCAAACGGATCGGTCATCAGGATCGTGTCCTCGCGGTCGGGCGAGGTCGAGAGCAGCGCCACCGGCGCCTCGATCAGCTCTTCGACGTAACGCACATATTTGACCGCCGCGGCCGGCAGTTGCGCCCAGGACCGCGCGCCCTGCGTGCTGTCACTCCAACCTTCCAGCGTTTCGTAGATCGGCGTGACCTTCGCCTGCGCGTCCATGCCGGCCGGCAGATGATCGACGCGCTTGCCGCCGATTTCATAGGCCGTACAGACTTTCAATTCGTCGAAACCATCCAGCACGTCGAGCTTGGTGAGCGCAATGCCGGTGATACCGCCGGTCTTGATCGCCTGACGCACCATGACCGCGTCGAACCAGCCGCAGCGACGCTTGCGCCCCGTGACGGTGCCAAACTCGTGACCGCGTTCGCCGAGACGCTGGCCGACGGCGTCCGTCAGTTCGGTCGGGAACGGACCTTCGCCGACACGCGTCGTATAGGCCTTGGTGATGCCGAGCACATAGCCGATGGCGCCGGGGCCGACGCCGGAGCCGCCGGCGGCCTGCCCGGCAATCGTGTTGGAGGAGGTGACGAAGGGATAGGTGCCGTGATCGACATCGAGCATGGTGCCCTGCGCACCCTCGAACAGAATGCGCTGACCCTGGCGCTTGGCCTCGTCGAGGACGCGCCAGACCGGCGCCACAAAAGGCAGCACGCGCGGTGCGATTTCCATCAGCGCCGCAACGATCGGCGCGGCCTCAAGCTCGTCGAGACGGTTGCCACGGCGCAGCGCGTTGTGGTGTGCGAGAAGACCTTCAACCTTGATGGGGAGCGTGGCCGGATCGGCCAGGTCGATGACGCGGATGGCGCGGCGGCCGGCCTTGTCTTCATAGGCCGGACCGATGCCGCGCTTGGTCGTGCCGATCTTGACGCCGGAATTTGCCCCTTCGCGCATCTCGTCCAGTTCGCGGTGAACCGGCAGGATCAGCACGGCATTCTCGGCAATCTTCAGATTGTCGGGCGTGACGACGACGCCCTTGGACGCGATCTCATCCACTTCCTTTGCAAAGGCCCAGGGATCGAGCACCACGCCGTTGCCGAGAATGGAAAGCTTGCCCTTGCGCACAATGCCCGAGGGCAGCAGCGAGAGCTTGTAGGTGACGCCGTCGATGACGAGCGTATGGCCGGCATTGTGCCCGCCCTGGAAACGCACCACCACATCGGCGCGCTCCGAAAGCCAGTCCACGATCTTGCCCTTGCCCTCGTCTCCCCATTGGGAGCCGACAACCGCCACATTTGCCATTTGATTCAATGCCTTAGAGAGTGGGCGCCTGCCCTGGCCCGCGCCTCACGCGGACCCCCAGACAAGCCGAAAGCCCCCTTGGCCTTTCGGGCCGGGGGCTTTGGCATTGTCTAGCGGATCGGGCGCCGGAAGGGAAGGCTTTTGGCGGCCGCGTCAGCGCAGATATTTCCCCGCAAAGACCAAATTCTCGGCGCAGGTCAGATTGTTGCCATGCTGCCGCAGAATGTCCCGATAGGAGCGGGCCGCCGTCATCTGGTTCGACGCCGCCGCATGCCAGAGACCAAGAAAGGCGAACTGGCAACGCGAATCCTCATTGCGCTGATCTGCGACGCTTTGCCGGTAGACCGTCTCGCGGACGCTGCCGTCGAGATAGCCCAGAAGATCGGCGACGATGCCGGTGGGATTCTCATCGCCGCCTTTTGCCTGTTCAAGCAAGACGGGCTTGCGGTCACGCGCCTCCAGCCGGATCAGATATTCATAGACCGACATGAAGTCGCCGCCGCAGTGATCGACACCCGATGAGCGCACCTTGGCCTGATCGGCGAGACGTACGGCGCGGCGCAACCAGTCGAGCGCCGTATGATCCTCTGCAACAACGCCGGAGAAATGCGTCAGCCTCGCGAGCGAATAGGCCGAGAAGCTGCCGACACACCCATAGTCGAGGCCGGTCGCAAATATCTCCTGGTGAAGCGCCACGGCCCCGGCGGTATCCTTGCGCATGCCCAGGGTGCCGCTGATCTTGGCACTGGCAACCACGGCCTGGCATCCGGCCTGCTTCATCTCCGCACAGCGCTGGAAGTAGGTCAGGCCGCGCACCGGATCGCCGAGTTCATGCGTCACGACCTGGCCGGCGAGATAGAGCGCGTCCTTCGCGAGATCTTGCGATTCCGGGTTCCTGTCGTTCGCAATGATCTCGAAATCGGCAAGCGCGGCCTCGGCCGTCGGCCGGTCGGGCGGAAAGCCGAGCGCCCGGTTCAACTCGCTGAGCGTCTGCCGCGCCACACCGCGATAGTAGCGGAGTATCAGCACGCCCTGGGCATCCGCCTGTCCACGCTCGATGGCGCGTGTGAGCACATTGATGTTGTGTGGCAGTGTGCGCGCTGCGGCAAGTTCGCCGGCGGAAATCCTGCCGGCGATGCTCTGGATATCCGCGATGACAGCCGCGAGATTGTCGGAAAAGGCAGGTGTTGAGGAAGCCGATACCGGGCGCGGCGGTGGCGGCGCACAGGCCTGAAGGACGAGCGCGGCGGCGAACAGAATGACGATATGCTTCATATGTCCCCCAACCCGATCAGCGAACCAGCCGCTCTGAATAGATGAGTCTTGTCGCGCAGGTGTATTCGTCGCGCGGCGCCTCACCCAGCATCGAGCGATAATTGCGAACAGCAGCCGCGTTGCCGTCAATTGACGCCTTCCAGGCACCGAGAAATGCGTAAATGCATCTGCTCGAGGGGCTTTCCAGTTTCCGGAGTTCGGCGGTGAAAGTCGAATCACTCGACTTGCCGAGCAGATAGTCAACGGCAAAAGGTTGCACCGCACCGTCGTCCCCCTGCAATCTGGCAAGAATCCCGTCGTCCCTCTGCCCGGCCTGACGCCGCATCAGATACTCGTCGACGCTGTAGCCTGCGCTGCCGCAAACATCGACACCATTGGCACGCGATTTGACCTGATCGGCGAGGCCGGTCGCGCGGCGAATCCAGTCGAGTCCCGTGCGATGGTCAAGCCGGGCATCCGTGAAATGAACAATATGGGCGATGGAGTAGGCGGAAAAACTTCCCGCGCATGTATAGGTGGTGCCCGTCTCATAAACTTCGTTATGGAGGTTCAGCGCCGCATTCAGGTCCTGCGCGACGCCGTCCCGCCCGGTGACTAGCGCGCCCGCCATGACATTCTGGCATCCAGCCTGTTTCATCCGGGCGCATTCACGGAAATAGCCGTATCCCCTTTCCTTTTCGCCAAGCTGGGTGGCCGCGACCTGCCCCGCGCCGTAAATCGCGTTGGACTTGATTCCGCTCTTCGCCGGATCGTCGCCCGATGCTTCGGCGACGGCGAGGAAGTCCGCCAGCGCGGCTTCGGCGACCTGCCGGTCTACCGGAAGGCCGATTATGTCGTTGATACGGTTGAGCGTCTGCCGCGCGACGCCGCGATAATAGCGGAGCATCAACAGGGCATCGCCTTGAATGGAGCCCCCCTCGATGGCGCGGGTGAGGACTTCGATATTGTGGGGAAGCGCACGAACAGAAGAAAAATCGCCATCGCGGGCGCGGGTTTCCACATTTTGTACGTCCGCAATGACAGCGGCCAGATTGTCGGAATTGGCGGACGACAAGGAAACCGGTGCCTGACGAGGTGGCGGCGCGCAGGATTGCAAGACAAGTGCGCCGACAATCGCGCAGAGAAGAAGTCCGTGCCTCATGTACCCCCCCGTATTCGGACATCAGCCTGTGAAGCTTAATCGAAGATCGCGCGAGGTCCACGATTTCCTGTCAGCGCTTGCCGTGTTCTCATCTATACTTCTGAAATTAAGCACTTAACGGTTCCAGGGAGACCGGCAGGTGAGCTGGATGCCCGACAAGGACCCCGTGGCGGGGGACCGGAAATCCTGCGACGCACTCGACCTTGTGATCGTGCCGCGCGCCCGCGACATCGGCGGCGCGGGGGGCGCCTTCGAGGTCAGGCGCGCGCTGCCGCACGGCA
>JAUXOE010000047.1 GCA_030682415.1 Parvibaculum sp. | reverse complement strand
GCCTTTGCGCAAGCGTGACGTTGCGGCGGGTTTCGGCATTTGCCTTCAAGCGTTTGGCGCGATAAACAACAGACTCAATGGGGGCTTGCCTCCCGGCCCGCCCGGCCCATCTTCTCTGGGATTCTTTGGGAAAATTCGAATGGCTGAACCGCGACAGGCCGCAAGGCCGCTTTCCCCGCATCTGCAGATCTATCGCCTGACCGTCACCATGGTCATGTCGATCGTCCATCGCATCACCGGGGCGGGGCTTTATGCCGGCACGCTGCTGCTGGCCTGGTGGCTCGTCGCGCTGGCCTCGGGGCCGGAGGCCTATGCGGTTTTCGAGGGTTTCATCGGCTCCTGGTTCGGCCGTCTCGTGCTCTTCGGCTACACCTGGGCGCTGATCCACCACATGCTGGGCGGCATCCGCCATTTCGTCTGGGATTTCGGCAAGGGTTTCGAAATCGGCACCGCCAATCTGATGGCCTGGGGCACGATCCTCGGCTCGGTCGCGCTGACGGTGCTGGTCTGGATTGCCGGCTACGCGATGATGGGAGCGCTCTGATGGCCGATATGCGCACACCCTTGAGCCGCGTCATCGGCCTCGGCTCGGCCAAATCCGGCGCCCATCATTTCTGGCTGCAGCGCGTCACCGCGGCCGCCAATGTGCCGCTGGCGCTGTTCCTGATCGCCTCGTTGGTCGCGCTGTCGGGCGCCGACTATCTGACGGTGAAGGCATATCTCGGCCACCCGCTGGCGGTGATCGCGCTTCTGGCGCTGATCCTTTCCGGCGTCTGGCACATGCGTCTCGGCATGCAGGTCATCATCGAGGATTACGTGATTGCCGAGGGCCTGAAAACCCTGTCGCTGCTGCTCAACATCTTCTTCTCGGCCGTCATCGGCATCGCCTGCATCTATGCGGCGCTGAAAATCGGTTTCGGTTCCTGAACTCTCCTGCGTCGAAAGAGCCTTTCATGACGTCGAGCTACACATTCACCGATCACACTTTCGATGTCGTCGTTGTCGGCGCCGGCGGCGCGGGCTTGCGCGCGACGCTGGGCTGCGTCGAAAAGGGTCTCAAGACCGCCAACATCACCAAGGTCTTCCCGACCCGCAGTCACACGGTGGCCGCGCAGGGCGGCATTTCCGCCTCGCTCGGCAATATGGGCCCGGACGACTGGCGCTGGCACATGTACGACACGGTCAAGGGGTCCGACTGGCTCGGCGACCAGGACGCGATCGAATATCTCTGCCGCCAGGCGCCCGAAGCCGTCTACGAGCTTGAACATTTCGGTGTGCCGTTTTCCCGCACCGAGGAAGGCAAGATCTATCAGCGCCCCTTTGGCGGCATGACCACCAATTTCGGCGAAGGCATCGCCCAGCGCACCTGCGCGGCGGCCGACCGCACCGGTCATGCGATGCTACACACGCTTTACGGCCAGTCGGTGCGTCACAAGGCGCAGTTCTATATCGAATATTTCGCCATCGACCTGATCATGGATGCGGACGGCACCTGCCGCGGCGTCGTCGCGCTCGACATGGCGACCGGCGAAGTGCATCGCGTCCGCGCCTCGCTGGTCATTCTCGCCACCGGCGGTTATGGCCGTGCCTATTTCTCGGCGACCTCGGCCCATACCTGCACCGGCGACGGCAATGCGATGGTGCTGCGCGCCGGGTTGCCGCTGCAGGACATGGAATTCGTGCAGTTCCATCCGACCGGCATTTATGGCGCCGGCTGCCTGATCACCGAAGGCGCGCGCGGCGAGGGCGGCTATCTGACCAATTCCGAAGGCGAGCGTTTCATGGAGCGCTATGCGCCCAGCGCGAAAGACCTCGCCTCGCGCGACGTCGTCTCGCGCTCAATGACGGTCGAAATCCGCGAAGGCCGCGGCGTCGGCCCGGCCAAGGATCACATCTTCCTGCATCTCGACCATCTCGATCCGGCGATCCTCGCCGAACGTCTGCCGGGCATTTCGGAGTCCGCGCATATCTTCGCCGGCGTCGATGTCACCAAGGAACCGATCCCGGTGTTGCCGACGGTCCATTACAACATGGGCGGCATCCCGACCAACTTCCACGGCGAGGTGCTGACGCTGAAAGACGGCAATCCCGACACGGTGGTGCCGGGCCTGATGGCGATCGGCGAGGCGGCCTGCGTCTCGGTACATGGCGCCAACCGTCTCGGCTCCAATTCGCTGATCGACCTCGTCGTCTTCGGCCGCGCCGCGGGCCTGCGCGCCGCCGAGCTGGTTCAGCCCGGCCAGCGCCAGCCGGAAATGGCCAAAGAGACCGGCGATCATGCGCTGGCGCGCCTCGACCGCTTCCGCAATGCCAGCGGCACGACGCCGACCGCCGAGTTGCGCCTCACCATGCAGCGCGCCATGCAGGAAGATGTCGCCGTCTTCCGCACCGGCGAGACATTGCTGTCGGGCCAGAAGCGCGTCGCCGATGTGCATGCCGCCATGTCCGACATCAAGGTCAGTGACCGCTCGCTGATCTGGAATTCCGATCTGATCGAGACGCTCGAATTCGACAACCTGATCGTGCAGGCGATCGCCACCGTCGAGGGTGCGGTCAACCGCCAGGAAAGCCGCGGCGCCCATGCACGCGAGGATTTCCCGGAGCGCAATGACGAGACCTGGATGAAGCACACGCTGTGCTGGGTGGACGATGCCAGCGGCAAGCCCCGCCTCGACTACCGCCCGGTCCATGCTTACACGCTCTCCAGCGACATCGAATATATCAAGCCGAAGGCGCGCGTTTACTGACGCGCAACAGGGTCAGATCATGGTTCAGCTCACACTGCCGAAAAATTCCACGGTCACCGAAGGCGAGACCTTCAAGGCCGCACCGGGCGCAAAGAATGTCCGGCGCTTCCGCGTCTATCGCTGGTCGCCCGACGACACGGCCAATCCGCGCATCGACACTTACGAAGTCGATCTCGACCAATGCGGGCCGATGGTTCTCGACGCGCTGATCAAGATCAAGAACGAGACCGACCAGACGCTGACCTTCCGCCGTTCCTGCCGCGAGGGCATTTGCGGTTCCTGCGCGATGAATATCGACGGCGAGAACACGCTGGCCTGCACCAAGGGCATCGGCGAGGTGAAGGGCGACGTCAAGATCTATCCCTTGCCGCATATGCCGGTGATCAAGGACCTCGTGCCCGACCTGACGAACTTCTACGCGCAGCACGCCTTCATCGAGCCCTGGCTGCAGACCAAATCGGCCGAGCCCGAAAAGGAATGGCGCCAGTCCCATGACGACCGCGAAAAGCTCGACGGTCTTTACGAGTGCATTCTCTGCGCCTGCTGCTCGACCTCGTGCCCGTCCTACTGGTGGAACGGCGACCGCTATCTCGGCCCCGCCGCGCTCTTGCAGGCCTATCGCTGGCTGATCGACAGCCGCGACGAGGCGACCGGCGAACGCCTCGACGCGCTCGAGGATCCGTTCCGGCTTTACCGCTGCCACACGATCATGAACTGCACCCGCGCCTGCCCCAAAGGCCTCAACCCCGCCAAAGCCATCGCCGAGATCAAGAAGATGATGGTCGAGCGGCAGAGCTGAAGCGCTGCGCGCCCTCTCGTCAGGTTTCGATCCACAGGTCGTCGCCGCCATCGACGAACGGCTGAGGCAGGTTTCGTCTTCCGAGGGGGCGCGCCTCCTGCTTGCCGTCGAAAGCGGCAGCCGCGCATGGGGCTTTCCATCGCCCGACAGCGACTATGATTGCCGCTTCATCTATGTGCGGTCGCTTGACGACTACCTGTCTCTCTATCCGAAGCGTGATGTCATCGAATTCCCTCTGGACGCGGTTCTCGACGTCAATGGCTGGGATCTCGCCAAGGCGTTGCGGCTACTGCTGAAGGGCAACGCGGTCGTTATCGAATGGCTTACCTCGCCTTTCATCTATGCGGGGGACGAGACGTTCCGCGAGGAGGCGTGCCGGCTTGCCGGAAATGTGGCGCGTGCGCCTCTGGTCGCCCGTCACTATCTTCATCTCGGCGAGCGCCAGCGCCGTGTTTACTTCGCCGACGCGCGCTCGGTGCCGCTCAAAAAGATCTTCTACGCATTGCGCCCCGCTGCGGCGCTTCGCTGGCTTCGTCTGCATCCCAGCCGGGCGGTCGCCCCGATGCATTTTCAGACCCTGGTTGCGGAATCCGATTTGCCGGAAAATGTTCTTGCAATCATCGAGGAGCTTCTCGCCCGGAAGGCGGAAACGCATGAACTGGGCTCTGGCGCATTGCCCGAACCGGTGGGGCGTTTCATTGACAGCGAGTTTGAAGCGGCACGGATGGTCTGGGCAGAGACGGGTCATGCCGCATCGCCGGCGGCGCGGGAGGAGGCCGATATCTTCTTCCGCCGCTGGGTTGCAGGTTGAAGGAGCAATCCATGCTCGTTCCGCTCCGCACGTCCTATTCCATCGCCGAGGCCGAGTGCCTTCGCGCCATGCTCGCCGCTTACGGCATCGCTTCGGTGGTGCCTGCGTTTCATCACATCCGGAACTACTGGTTCCTGGTGGTTGCGTCGGGCGGGATCGAAATTCACGTCTTCGAGCATGATGCGGAAGCGGCGCGAGCGCTGATCGTTCCTGTCGAAGATTATGTGGACGATCTCGAATCCGAACCGCGCGCGATCCTGCGCGCGCCCTTCCACGTCGCCTCCGCCATTTTCATCTACTGGCTCACCGGCGCGCTCATGCCGCTCTGGGTCACCAAGCGCCGCTTCCTGTCGGAAGTGAGCGACTGAGTTTCGACGCTGCCGCCCGGCCCCTCACCCTTCCGCCGTCTGACGACGGCTCCCTCCCTCTCCCCGGAGGGGAGAGGGATTGAAGCGCGACATCTATTTCCCTCTCCCCAGCGGGGAGAGGGAAGGGGCCCAACGATGCGGCGAAGCCGCATCGTTGGGAAGGGTGAGGGGGTCAGCCTCTCGTTGGCCCCTCACTCCGCCACATAAACCGCATCGGGCTTGCCGAATTCATGCGCGAATAGCAGCGCCTTCGTCAGGCTCGCGAAATCTTCCACCACGCAATCGCTATTCTCGACCGTCACGCCGAAATCCGTAAGCCGCGCGCCTTGCGCCTCTGCCAGCTCCACAAAGTCAGGGCAGATCATGCCCCAGCGTTTCCAGCTATTGCCGTCGCGTTCGAGCAGCGCGTAGAGGCCGCCTTCCGACAGATCGGCGTCCATCTCGCGCGCCATCACCGCATAAAGACCGGGCGCGATTTGCTTCATCCGCCCGGTGAAAGGCTTGCCGTGATCGTTGACCACCATCATGTAGCGGTCGCCGTCGCGCGACACATGGGCGATGCCGGGCTTCTCTTTGGTGCGGGCGCCGTTTTCGTCAAGCTCATGCAGCGTGAAGCGCGCATCGTCCGCCACCGGATAATCAGCCTCGGCGGCCGGGATCAGGTCTTTGGTCGAGACGAAGCAGCCGCCAAGCAACAGCAGGGCGGCCAGCGCGGCGGCGGAACGGAAGCGGCAAAGCATGGCGGTGTCCTCCTGAAGCATCGGCGGAGATTATAGAGGAACATCGCGGAAGGGTGCGGCCGCGGCCGGCGCGGCGCACAAGAAAAACCCGGCCCCGCGAGGTGCGGGCCGGGTTTGGGGGGGCCTGGATATGCCGGGGCGCTCGCGACGCAGCCGGGGCCTGGACCCGAATTGCCGGCGCGTACATCCGGCGCCGTCTTGAGATAGAGACTACGCCTCAAGGCCTGAATACGAGGTGAACGCGCCGGCGGCCCGCGCGCGCCTGCCTTTCGCCCGGCGGCGGAAAAGCGGCGGCAATCCGGTCCTCCGTCGCCGGACGATTTACCCTTCCTTCACCATGACTTCACGGATCGAGATTTCCGGCGGCACCACGGCGAGGCGCCGCGCCGCTTCCATGAATTCATGGCAATAGTCTTGCGCGAAATGGAAATCGACGGCGGCGCGGTCCCGCCATTCCTCATAGAAGAAAAAGCGGCCGGGGCTCATCTGGTCTTCGTAATAGCTGTAGGCGAGATTGCCGGGCTCGGCGCGCGACAGCGTCACCTGGCGTTCGGCGACGGGCTTGAAAGCCGCGCGGTTTTCGTCGGCGATTATCGCCGCTCCGGTAATGACGATCATGGAAGGCTCCCTTTCATCCGCGCGGCAAGCCTAGCGCAAAAGGAAGCCGGCCCGCGCCACCGCCCTTGGTGCAAAGGATGGGGGGATAGATGGCGCGGGCCGCGGCATCGGATCTTGAGGGATGCTGACGCCGGAGGGCAAAAGCGAATGCCGACATTGATCGAACGGCGGGGGCCAGTTTTTCCGTCGACGTTTTGCCGCGGCGCCGGAAAAATCTGTCGCCCTTCGCTTATCCCCAGGGGGCGGGGACAAGTCCGAATCGGCCGCGCCCGTGCCGGCAAGGGGCGAGGGCGGGGATAAGTGCCTGTCGGGCCCGGGGATAAGTGGCGCTTGCGGCCGGGGATAACTCGGCTTGTGACAGTTTTATGACAGTTTTGTGACAGAGGGGGTGTTTTCGCTGTCGCGCGCTGCCTCTTGACAGCCTCAAAATAGTTTTATATTTCTAGAATCATGAAAATGGAAACAGCCCTCTCGGCGCTCGCCGCCCTTGCCCAGGAGACCCGTCTCTCGATCTTTCGCGCCCTGGTGCGCGCCCATGCGCCGCGTACCGGCGAGGGCGGGCTGGCGGCGGGCGAGATCGCCGAGGCGCTTTCGGTGCCGCCGGCGACCTTGTCCTTTCATCTCAAGGAGTTGGCCCATGCCGGTCTGGTGGTCTCGCGGCGCGAGGGCCGCTCGATCGTCTATGCGGCCAATCTCGAGGCGATGCTGGGGCTGGCCGGTTTCCTGCTCGACGATTGCTGCCAGGGCGCCTGCGGGACCTTGTCCCCCTGCGCCGCGGCGGCCACGAAATCAACTCGAAAGGAGCGCGTGTGATGAAACGTCTGCATGTCAGTTTCGGGGTCGAAGACCTTGAAAAGTCAGTCACTTTCTATTCGACCCTGTTCGGCACTGCGCCGTCGGTGCGCCGTCCGGGCTATGCGAAATGGATGCTGGAGGATCCGCGCGTCAACTTCGTCGTCGAGACCTTGTCGGGCGAAAAGGGCTTTGCCCATGCCGGCATCCAGGTCGACGCGCCGGAGGAACTGGCGCCGATTTTCGAGCGCCTGAAGGCGGCCGAGGCGCCATACCTGCCCGAAGGCGTCACGACCTGCTGCTCTGCCAAATCCGAAAAGAGCTGGACCGCCGATCCCGACGGCGTGCGCTGGGAAGCCTTTTATACGCTGCACCAGATGGAAGAATTCGGCAGCGGGCCTGAACTTTCGGCGCTTGAGGCGACACCTGCAGATCAAGCCGCCTGCGGCTGCGCGCCGGTCTCTGCCAAGCCTGAAGCGGCGCCGGTCTCCGTCTGCTGCTGAGCCTGGATACGAAACGGCCCGCGCTGTCCGAGGACGGCGCGGGCCGGATCCTTGCCCCTTCAGGAGCGGCAGGGTCTTATTCGACCGCTTCTTCCTCGGCGGCGGCATCGTCTTCGCCGGTCACGTAGTCATAGGCGTCCTCAGCGGCCTCGCCGGTGGCCTCGGCCGCATCTTCGGCGGCTTCGACGGTGGCGTCGGCCGCATCGCCCACGGCATCCATGGTGGCGTCTGCGGCGTCGCCGGCATCTTCCATCATGCTGTCTGTGGTCTCGCCCATCGTGGCGTCTTCAGGGTTCATCATCCGGTAGCCGATCACCAGCACAACGGCGAGCACAATGATGGCA
>JAUXOE010000008.1 GCA_030682415.1 Parvibaculum sp. | reverse complement strand
GCGCTCATCTCTTCATCGAAACGGGTCGCGAGATCCTGCATCAGCGCCGCATAGGCGGCGTCGCGGTCGTTGAGACTGGCGCTTTCAAGAATGGTGCGGCTGGCATTGACGTCGGTATCGGCGGTCCAGCGCCCATGCGCGCCGGCGGGGCCGGGCCGCTCGACCGTCAGGCGCACTTTCAGCCGCGCCGTCAGCTTCGTGTCCTGCTGGTCGCCGAAGATCCCTGTCAGCCCGCCCTTTTTCGGCAATTGCTCCGAGATGACGCTGCCGTCGAGGATCGAGAGGGTCGCGCTGCCGGCGCCGCCGGCCGCAACCAGGCGCGAGCGCGACCAGGCGCTGGCGACACCCGCCGGCGAGAGGCGGTGCAGATGTTCGACATGAGGCGGCCTTGCGGGCGATCCATATTGCTCATCGAGCCTAACCGATGCGACATCGAGCTTGAGCGGCGCGCGGGCGACCAGCGCCACGTCGCCGGGCGGCGGCGCGGACGGCGTCGCGCAAGCGGCGACGGCGAAGAACAGCGCAAAAACAAAACCAAAACGCCAGGCGGCCAAAAACGTCATTCCTTCAATTCCTCGGGTTTGAACACATAGACCGCGCTACAGAATTCGCAGGTGGCCGTGATCACACCTTCCTGCACCATTTCGTCGATTTCGTGACCACCGAAGGAGCGCAGGACGGTTTCCATGCGGTCGCGCGAGCAATGGCAGGAGAATTCGACCCCGGAAGGCTCATAAGCGCGGACGCCGTCTTCATGGAAAAGCCGGAAAAGGAGGCGGGTCGGCGCCAGCGCCGGATCGAGCAGCTCGTGATCTTCCACCGTGTCGAGCAGGATCGCGGCGCGGTTCCAGTTTTCCTCTTCCTGCGTCCATGGGCCCTGGTCCTCGCCTTCGCGATAGCCGGTCAAGCCGCCGTCACGCGCGATGTGCTGGATCATGATGGCGCCGGCCCGCCAGTTCTTTTCAGGACCGGTCGCGGCGCGGTGATAAAAAGGCCCGGCGGCCAGCCGGATGCGGGTTGCCACCTGTTCGGAGCTGGCAAAATATTCATGCGCCGAATGGCTGAGGCCTCGCGCGTCGAGCGCGACGATGCCCTGATAACGCTCCATGTCGGCGCCCTGATCGATGGTCAGCGCCAGAAAGCCCTTACCCAGAAGATCGGCCGGCGCCGCACGGCCCGCGACCAGCGCATCCGCCAGCCGCGCTTCGTCGACCTGTGCATAGCCGCGCAACTTGCCCGGCGATTCATAATCGGCGACCAGCATGCCGACCGGACCGTCGCCCTTGGTCTGCAGAATGAAACGGCCTTCGAATTTCAAGGCCGAACCGATCATCGCGGCGAGCGCCAGTGCCTCGCCAAGCAGGCGCGACACAGGCTCGGCATAGGCATGGGCCGACAACACACGGTCGACAAGCGGACCGAGGCGAACGACCCGGCCGCGAATGCCGAGACCCTCGATCTGGAACGGCTGGACAATGTCGTCAGTGCCGATCGCTACAGCATCGCTCATTGAAGACACCAGGCCAGCACGCCCTTTTGCGCATGCAGGCGGTTTTCGGCCTCGTCGAAAACGACCGAAGCGGGGCCGTCGATCACGTCCGCCGTCATTTCCTCGTCGCGATGCGCCGGCAGACAATGCATGAAGATCGCGCCCTCGCCCGCCGCCGCCATCAAGCGCGCATCGACACGATAGGGCGCCAGCAGGTTGTGCCGGCGCGCCGCCGTTTCTTCATCATCGCTCATCGAAACCCAGGTGTCGGTGTTGATGCAATCGACGCCGGCAACGGCTTCGCGCGGATCGGCGGTGACGGTGATCTTTGCACCTTTCTTCTTCGCCCAGGCCAGCGCTTCGGGCGACGGCGCCAGTTCCGGCGGACAAGCAATGCGCAATTCGAAATCGAGCTGGCCGGCGGCATGAATCCAGGAGGTCGCCATGTTGTTGCCGTCGCCGATCCAGGCGACGCGGCGGCCGGCGATCGGTCCCTTGTGCTCCTCGAAGGTCATCACATCGGCCATCAACTGGCAGGGATGTGACAGATTGGTCAGACCGTTGACGACCGGTACCGAAGCGTGTTCGGCCAGCTCCAGCAACGTCGCGTGGTCGGCGGTGCGGATCATGATGGCGTCGACATAGCGCGACAGCACGCGCGCCGTGTCGGCCACGGTTTCGCCACGGCCGAGCTGCATGTCACCGCCGTTCAACAGCATCGTCTCGCCGCCGAGCTGACGCATGGCGACATCGAACGACACGCGGGTGCGCGTTGAGGGTTTTTCGAAGATCATCGCCAGCAGTTTGCCCGCGAGCGGCTTGTCGGCATCGGGTTCGGCATGGCCGAGCCCCGGCCGGGCGCCCTTGCGGGTGCTGGAATCGTCGAGGATCGCGCGCAAGTCGGCCGGTGAAATCTCATGAAGATCGAGGAAATGCCGAAGGCTCATGACAGTGCTCCACTCTTCGTCGCTGGCGCGTCGAGCCTTGCTTCGAGTGCCGTGCAGGCCCGCGAGAGCTTTTCCATCGCCTCGTCGAGATGGCTTTCCTCAATGATCAGCGGCGGCAGCAGCCGCACGACATTGTCGCCGGCGCCGACGGTCAGCATGTGTTCGTCGCGCAATGCCTGCACCAGGTCGGTATTGGGCACCCGGCATTTCAAGCCGAGCATCAGACCTTCGCCGCGCACGCTCTCGACGATGCGCGGATGCTGATCGGCCAGCATGGCCAGCTTCTGTTTCAGTTTCAGACCGAGCGACGCCACATGCGGCAGAAAGCCCTGATCGAGCGCGAGATCGAGCACCGCATTGGCGACCGCCATGGCCAGCGGATTGCCTCCGAAGGTCGAGCCATGCGTGCCCGCCGTCATGCCGCGCGCCGCCGCCTCGGTCGCAAGGCAGGCGCCGACCGGGAAGCCACCGCCCAGCGCCTTGGCGATCGCCATGATGTCCGGCGTCACGCCCGCCAATTCGTGGGCGAACAGTTTGCCGGTGCGCCCCATGCCGGTCTGCACTTCGTCGAGCACCAGCAGGATTCCGGCCTCGTCGCAAATGTCGCGGATGCGACGCAGGTCCTCGGTCGGCAGAACGCGGATGCCGCCTTCGCCCTGGATCGGCTCGATCAGCACACC
>JAUXOE010000006.1 GCA_030682415.1 Parvibaculum sp. | reverse complement strand
GCTGGGGCGGCGGCACGATCCTGAGGCCGGCGACCGGCGGCACCGCGAATGCCAGCGTCAAGCTGACGGATGGCGGCCAGAAGCTCGACGTCAAGGGTTCGCGCGGCATGATGAGCCGCACCCAGACCTGGGAACGGGTCGCCGAATAGCAGAAGCGGGCCCGGCCTTCCTCCACGTCGCCTCGCCACCCCCTCGCATGCGAGGCGCGCGCCGACAATCCCGCCGACAGGAACGGGGAGGGCTTTCCCCGCCCTCCCCGTTCGCTTTTCCATCACCGCGCCATATCATGTTCGCCGCCGCATCCCGGCGCGCGGCGGCTGGAGGGGGGCATGACAGAAGGCATCCGCATCAGACGTCTCGACAAGACCGGCCCGCGCGAAATCGCGGGCCTCTCCGACGTGCTGATCGATTGCGTGGAAGGCGGCGCTTCGGTGAGCTTCATGTGGCCGATGACGCGCGACAAGGCCGACGCCTTCTGGCGTGGCGTGGGCGAGAGCCTCGCGCGCGGCGAGCGCACGGTGCTCTTCGCCGAGGACGATCACCGCATTGCCGGCACGGTCCAGGTTATCTGGGCCGGCCCCGAAAACCAGCCGCACCGCGCCGGTGTCGCCAAGATGCTGGTCCACCGGCGTGCGCGGCGGCGGGGTCTTGGCGATGCGCTGCTGGCAGCCGCTGAGGCCGAAGCCTGCAAGGCGCAAAAGACATTGCTGGTGCTCGACACAGTGTCGGGGAGCGATGCCGACCGCCTCTATGTGCGCGGCGGCTGGCAACGCGTCGGCGAGATTCCGGACTACGCCATGATGCCGGACGGCACGCCTTGTCCGACGACGGTGTTCTACAAGGCCTTGCGGGACTGAATGTCGGCCTTCACACAGGCGAAGGGTGGCAGAAGCATCGCCCGGCGCTATCCCGGGCTCGCGGCCGAACCGGCGAGCAAGCCGCCATCGATGCCGATCTCGGCGCCGGTGATGTAGGTCGCCTCGTCCGACGCCAGCAGCACCACGACGGCCGCGACTTCCTCGGGACGCCCGAAGCGGTGCAGCGGCGTGTCCTTCACAAAATCCGCCATCCGCTGCGCGCGGTCGGGGCCCGAGCCCAGCATCGCCTCCCACATCGGCGTCAGGATCGCGCCCGGATGGATCGAGTTGCAGCGTATGGCAAGACCCTGACCGGCGCACCAGAGCGCGACGGTCTTGGAATGGTTGCGCACTGCCGCCTTCGACGAGGCATAGGCGGCAGCCCCGGGGATACCGACCATGCCGGAGCGCGACGAGAGATTGACGATGGAACCGGCGCCGGCCGGACGCATGACCCGGATGGCGTGTTTGCAGCCGAGAAAGACGCCGTCGAGATTGACCGCGTGGACCGCGCGCCAGTCGTCGAGGCTGGCATGCTCGGGATCGTGGGCGGCAGCGCCCGCCTCGAAGCCCGTGACGCCGGCATTGTTGACCAGAACGTCGAGCCGGCCCTGTTGGGCGACGGCCCGGTCGAGGACGCGTTGCCAGTCCGCCTCCTCACGGACGTCGAGATGCGCGTAATGCGCCGACGCTCCCAGCGCGGCGGCCGCCGCCTCTCCCGCGGCGTCGTCGATATCGGTCAGCCAGACCGTTGCGCCCTCGGCCGTGAAGGCGCCAGCAATCGCCAGCCCGATGCCGCGCGCGGCACCCGTCACAAGCGCTGTCTTCCCATTGAGACGCAAGCAGACCTCCAGATGCGAAGCGCGAATTTGCCATCCGACACGGCCAATCGCAACAAGGCCAGATCGGCACATCGCCTTGAAAAACGAAAAACGGGGAGAGCTTTCGCCCTCCCCGTTCCGCTTTCGATTGTTGCCAGTCAGAACTTGAAGCTGATATTGGCGCCGATCCCGAAGCCTTCGGTGTCGTCGCGGCTGAAATTGTAGCTGACATCGACGCCGCCCGAGATGGGGCCTTCGCCGAAGAAGCTCAGACCGGCATTGGCGATGAACTCGTCGCGATCATCCGATGGCAGCGGCGCCGCGATGATGCGTTCGCGTTCCACATCATGCACATAGGTCAGGCCGACATAAGGCATCATGGTCCCGGTGTAGTAGCTGACGCGGCCCGCCACCTGCAGCTGACCGAGATCGGATTCGGTCTTGGCGACCGGCGTGGCCGTACTGTCGACATAAGCATCGTTCTGACTGTGCGAGTAGCTGTAGCCGACGCGGCCGGTCAGGCCGACATTGTTGTCCAGCCATTTCGTCGCCGAGAGATTGACCGCACCGAACCAGGTCGAGGCATCCTGCTCGCCGGTGATGGGGAGACCAAAAAACACACGGCGATTGTCGATCTTGCTGACGGTATAGCCGACCGTCGCATCGACCGAGAAAATGTCGCTCAGCGCGACCGAGACATAGGGCCCGACCGAATATGAATCGGTATCCGAACCGCCACCATTGAAGGGCGTCGTGGTATCGATATTCGAATAGGAAAGGAAGGCACCGACATTGACCGTGTCGCTGAGCTTGTAGTCGAGGCCGACCGAGACACCATAGGTGTCGGCATCATAGGCAATGCCCGGAAAATCGTTTTCGGCATTGTTGTAGCTGACCGCAAGCCAGGCGCTGAGCGCCTCGGTGAGCGCCGCGTCGCCGGCCGAAAGGCCCGTCATACCGATATCGGATGTGCTCATGGCGCCGCGCCCGCTTCGGCGCAAATTCAATCGATCGAAATAGGCACGCAGGGTCTGGTCGCGCTGCTGCTGTTGCACGTCCTGCAGCTTCGACCCGATAGCATCCTGGGTCGGCGTGAATTCATCGACGCCATGAGGCGGCGGCGGCAACGCGACCGCCACCGTCCCGGCCAACAGAGAAACCGACACGACACCGGCACCAATCTTCAGGATCGTCTTCAACATTTCAGTCATTCCCAACTCCCATAAATCGACACTTCATCTTCGGCAAGACCCGGACGCGTTGCTTTCAACGACCCGAAAACCACCACCCTAGAAACGAAATTCCCGCTCGGCGCTTACCCCCGAGGCCGGCGGCCGCGGACCGTAGCGAATCTTGAGGATGGACGGCCCGGCCGCACGCCGCCCTGCCTCGCCGAAGAGCACCGGCCAGCCGGCAAAATCCTTCGACGTGAATGTCATGGCGCGCCCGTCAAGCGTCGCCTGGGCCTGTCCGCCCGACGGCAGACGATCGAGGGCAAAGAGCACGACCCAGCAGTCTTCCGTCCGGGCCTGCGCCGGCGTCACCGACAGCGTCCGCATCGCTTCCATCGCCTCGCCCCAGGTCTGGAACTTCTGCCAGTCAGCCATCGACGCCCGCGACTTCGGCACGAGATAGAGCAGCCAGCGCGGATTTTCGGGCATGACGGTATAGAGCGAGACGCGGCGCATCGTCAGCGTATCGGCCGTGAAACCGTAATCGACAGAGAAACCGGCCAGTGCTGTCCGCCCGGCGTCTTCGACGAAGCGCAATGTGCCGA
>JAUXOE010000083.1 GCA_030682415.1 Parvibaculum sp. | reverse complement strand
GAATCGGCACATTCGCGCATGCCGATCTACCGCGAGACGCTGGACGATCCGATCGGCATGGTTCACATAAAGGACGTCATGGGCTGCCTTGCGCCGCTGGACGGCGCGCCGGACGCGCGTCCGCCCTTTTCGCTCAAGGCGATCCGCCGCGAGGTGCTGTTCGCGCCGCCATCGATGCCGGCCCTCGATCTGCTGGTCAAGATGCAGGCGACCCGCATTCACCTTGCATTGGTGATCGACGAATATGGCGGCACCGACGGTCTGGTGTCGATCGAGGATCTGGTGGAACAGATCGTCGGTGAGATCGAAGACGAACACGACACCGACGAGGGTCCGGCCCTCATGCGCCGCGAAGACGGCACCATCGATGCCGATGCGCGCTGTCCGATCGAGGAACTGGAAGAGATGACCGGCCTGCGGCTGATCGAGAGCGGCGACGAGGACGATGTCGATACGCTGGGAGGGCTCGTGTTCTCGCTTCTGGGCCGCATACCTTTGCGCGGAGAGATGGTGCGTCATCCGGCCGGAATCGAGTTCGAAGTGAAGGAAGTCGATCCGCGCCGCATCAAGCGTATGCGCGTCCATCTTCTGCCATCGGCCGCGCGCGCAAGCGAAGCGGCACCCTCGACGCCCGCAGAGAGCTGAGCGCATGCGGTTCGAGAACGGCCTCTCGGCCGCCGTCTACCATATCGAGCGGATCGCCGCCGAGCTTGCCGAGCTTCGCGGCTGGCGTCGCGCCGCCGCCGCCTTCCTTGCCGGTGCGCTGAGCACGCTGGCGCTATCGCCATACAACTTCCTGCCGATCCTCTTCCTGACCTTGCCGGTTCTTGTCTGGCTGCTCGATGGTGTCGGTGAGCCAACGCGTTCGCGCCGGCGTCGTGTCATGTGGCGTGCCGGTCTGCTCGGCTGGTGGTTCGGATTTGGATACTTTTTCATGGGGCTCTACTGGGTGGGGCACGCCTTCCTGGTCGAAGCGGAAAGGGTGGCGTTTCTTTTACCGCTGGCAGTCACCTTGTTGCCGGCGGGCCTCGCGCTTTTCACAGGTGCAGCCGCTGCGCTTGCACGTCTCTTCTGGTTCGGCGGTTACCGCCGTATCGCTGTTTTCGCTGTGTCATGGACGGCATTCGAATGGTTGCGCGGCCATGTGCTGACCGGGTTTCCGTGGAACCTGATCGGTCAGAGTTTTGCGTCCTCCGACGCCTTGATGCAGGCCGGCGCCATGGTCGGCGCCTATGGACTTTCCTTCATTGCGTTGTTGATCGCGGCGGCGCCGGCGACTTTCGACAGCCGTGTTGATGCCGTGCGGCGCGGACCGGGTGCCGAATTGCTGGTGGCCCCCGCCATTGCGCTTGCGGGCTTGGCACTTGTCTGGCTCGGCGGCGCGGCGCGCCTTTCGGCGGCCGACCTTGCGACACCCGCCGCAACAGGCACGTCGATCCGCATCGTTCACCCGAATACGCCTTTCGCCGACAACTGGGACGATCCGAACCGCGTGCTCACCATCGTCGGCCAATTGTTGCGCATGTCGCGCGAGCCGACGCCAGACCGTCCGGCGGGCATAGACGGCAACACGATTATCGTCTGGCCGGAAAACGCCGTGCCGGTATTGCTGGCCCGCGAGCCTTATGTGCTTTCGGCCATCGGACGCATCCTGCCGGAAGGCGCCAGCGTGATCATCGGTTCCAATCGCGGCGAACCGGCACCCGACGGCCCGGCCAATCACCTGCGCGTCTTCTACAACAGTCTTTATGTCGTCGACGCCGCTGGCGCGGTCGCCGCGACCTACGACAAGCATCATCTGGTGCCGTTCGGCGAGTATGTCCCGTTGCGTCACCTTCTCGGCCGTCTGGGCCTGCGCCAGCTCGTGCAGTTTCAGGGCAGCTTCGATGTCGGACCGGGGCCGGTGACGCTCGCCCTGCCCGGCGTGCCGCCTTTCAGCCCACTGATTTGTTACGAGGCGATTTTCCCCGGCGGCATCATCGCGCCCGGCGTAAGGCCGCAATGGTTGGTCAACATCACCAACGATGCCTGGTTTGGCGCATCCATTGGGCCGCATCAGCATCTGTCGCAGGCGCGGTTTCGCGCCGTCGAACAGGGTTTGCCACTCATCCGTTCGGCCAATAGCGGCATCTCGGCGCTGATCGATCCCTATGGCCGCATTGTGAAAAGCCTGCCCCTCGACACACAGGGTGTCATCGATGCTGCGCTGCCGGTGGCGCTGCAGCCGACGCTCTACGCCCGGCTCGGTGATGCCTTTCTGGCCTTGCTGATGATCGCCACGGCCTTTGCCGCTTCATTCGGCCGTGCACCGCTGAAACGGTAGCGGCGCGGGCCCTGTGTGCCGCCGGCGCTTGTATTCCAGGCCGGCGGACCCGTCCCAGGCATCATGTTCATATGTTACGGAACATATTATGCAGATATGCACTTATGTGCATATCTTTTTGCCATGCGCTGTTGACCCCGCCGTCGATCCTTGCAAAAACCGTCTCGCCGAAAGGGCCCCCGGCCTTTTTTCGGGATAAAACTCATCTCAACCCAATGAGGGAGATCAAATTGGCGCGGTCGAATTACCTGTTCACGAGCGAATCCGTTTCTGAGGGCCACCCCGACAAGGTGTGCGACAGGATTTCCGACGCCGTCGTTGATCTCTATCTGGCGGGCGACCCCTTCGCCCGGGTGGCTTGCGAGACGCTGACCACGACCAACAAGATCGTGCTGGCAGGCGAAGTGCGCGGGCCGGCTTCGATCACCAAGGACCAGATCGAGGAGACGGCGCGCCGCGCGGTACGCGAGATTGGCTACGAGCAGGACGGCTTCCACTGGAAGAATGCGAGCGTCGATGTGCTGCTTCACGCGCAGTCGGCCGATATCGCACAAGGCGTCGACGCCAGCGGCAACAAGGACGAAGGCGCCGGCGACCAGGGCATCATGTTCGGCTATGCCTGCACCGAAACCGACGTGCTGATGCCTGCCCCGATCATCTACTCGCATCGCATTCTGAAGCGAATGGCGGAGCTTCGTCATTCCGGCGCGCGTCCGGAATTCGAGCCGGATTCGAAGAGCCAGGTCACGCTGAAATACGAAAACGGCAAGCCTGTCGGCATCACCTCCGTCGTCGTTTCGACGCAGCACAAGGCAGGCGTGAAGCTGACCGACTTGCGCGAACTGGTGCGCGGCGTGGTGAAGGAAGTTCTGCCCGCCGGCTGGTTCCCGCCGGAAGAGGAGTTCTACGTCAATCCGACAGGCAACTTCGTCATCGGCGGTCCCGATGGCGATGCCGGGTTGACCGGCCGCAAGATCATCGTCGACACCTATGGTGGTGCCGCCCCCCATGGCGGCGGTGCATTCTCCGGCAAGGACCCGACGAAGGTCGACCGCTCTGCCGCCTATGCCGCGCGCTACCTGGCGAAAAACGTCGTGGCGGCGGGCCTTTCCGACCGTTGCACGATCCAGCTTGCTTACGCCATTGGCGTCTCGAAGCCGCTTTCGATTTATGTCGATCTGCACGGCACCGGCAAGGTCGAGGAAGAAGCCGTCGAGCGCGCCGTCGCGAAGGCCATGGATCTTTCTCCGCGCGGCATCCGCGAACATCTCCAGCTCAACCGGCCGATCTACGAACGCACCGCCGCCTATGGCCATTTCGGCCGCACGCCGGATGCAGATGGCGGCTTCTCCTGGGAGAAGACCGATCTCGCCGACAAGCTGAAAGCGGAAATCCGCTAACAATAAAGCGCGAATGGCATGAGCCCGAGAAGTTCACATCTGGGCGCTGCCGCGGAGAAATCGCACCGTCACGTCTATGGCCGGACCAAGGGCAAGAGCCTGCGCTCCAACCAGGCGAATCTGATGGAGACCCTCTTTCCGAGGGTCTCCATTTCGCTCGCAGAGGACATGATCGTACCGCGCGCGCTTTTCGCCGATGTGGATGATGTCTGGCTCGAGATCGGCTTCGGCGGCGGCGAGCATCTGGCGCATCAGGCGGCCGCAAATCCACGCTTGGGCATTCTCGGCTGCGAGCCCTTCATCAACGGTGTCGCCAAGCTCGTTGCCGAAATCCACGCGCACAACCTCTCCAATGTCCGGATACTGGCCGACGATGCGCGCTTTCTGCTCGAGCGGCTGGCGCCTGCCTCACTGTCTCGCATCTTCATTCTCTATCCGGACCCGTGGCCGAAAAAGCGTCACAACAAGCGCCGCTTCATCAATGAGGAGACGCTGGGCTTTCTGGCCCGCGCGCTCAAGCCCGGTGGTGAGTTGCGTTTCGCCAGCGACATCCCCGATTACATCGCCTGGACGCTTGCCCATGTGAGCCGCCTCAACAGGGAAAAGGGCGAGGTTTTTCGCTGGAAAGCGGAAAAGCCCATGGACTGGCGGACACCTTATGAAGGCTGGCCTGGCACACGCTATGAGGCCAAGGCACGGCGCGAGGGCCGGGTGCCAGCCTATCTGGCCTTCGAGCGCCTTTAGTGCCGGGGCCCTTGCCCCGCTCCCCGAAAAGGGTCTATATAGGCCCAATTAGTCAGCGATGCTCTCAAGAGTGGGCTGTCTCCGGAAACGGGGGCCCGCTTTTTTTGTTTCTTGGGGCGCATTTTGGAGAATTCCTTGGCGACGCCCGGTTTGGACAGAAAAGACGCGAACGAGACGGCAGACACCGTGCTCGACACGCCGCTTGTCGCCGCGCCGGGGCCTGCGCGCCGTATATTCCAGATGCTGCGTGGGCCAGCCGAAGGGATCGGCTTCGAAATCGTGCGCGTGCGCATCGGTCAGCAGGACGGCCACACGCTGCAGATCATGGCCGAACGTCCCGACGGCACGATGTGCGTTGCCGATTGCGAAGAGCTCTCGCGCACCATCTCGGCGCTGCTTGATGTCGAGGATCCGATCTCTGGCGAATACCATCTCGAAGTTTCGTCGCCGGGCATCGACCGCCCGCTGACCCGGCCCAAGGACTTTGAACGCTGGGCAGGCTTCGAGGCCAAGATCGAACTGTCGGAGCCGATCGCCGGCCGCAAGCGGTTTCGCGGTCTCCTTCAGGGCGTAGAGGACGGTGAAGTGCTCGTCGAATGCGAGATCGAAGGGTTTTCGGAGCCACAGGTTCTCGGCCTGCCGTTCCGGCAATTAAGCGAGGCGAAGCTCACGATGAGCGACGACCTCATCAGGGAAAGTCTCAAAAGACAGGGCCGGGCGGCAACCGCTCCCGACAGCCCCTCCGACGGAGAATAAAGAGAATGGCAACCGCAGTAAGCGCCAACCGGCTTGAACTGTTGCAGATCGCAGACGCGGTCGCGCGCGAGAAGTCGATCGACCGGGAGGTCGTCATCGAGGCGATGGCGGAAGCGATCCAGAAAGCGGCGCGCTCCCGCTACGGCGCCGAAAATGAAATTCGTGCCCGCATCAATCCGCAGACCGGTGAAATTCGCCTGGTGCGGTTGCTTGAGGTCGTGGACTCAGTCGACAACGACGCCATACAGATCGACATCAAGTCGGCGCAGCGCCGCAATCCCGCCGCCCAGCTCGGCGATCTGATCGAAGACGAGCTTCCGCCGGTCGATTTCGGCCGCATCGCCGCACAGACCGCAAAACAGGTCATCGTGCAGAAAGTGCGCGATGCCGAGCGCGAGCGGCAATACGACGAATATCGTGACCGCATCGGCGAAATCATCAACGGCATCGTCAAGCGCGTCGAATACGGCAATGTCATCGTCGATCTCGGACGCGGCGAAGCCATCGTGCGCCGCGACGAACTCCTGCCGCGCGAAACGTTCCGCAATGGCGATCGCGTGCGCGCCTATATCTACGATGTGCGTCGCGAACAGCGTGGACCGCAGATTTTCCTCTCGCGCTCCCATCCGCAATTCATGGCCAAGCTTTTCGCGCAGGAAGTGCCCGAAATCTACGATGGCATCATCGAGATCAAGGCGGTGGCGCGCGATCCGGGCAGCCGCGCCAAGATCGCGGTGCTGTCCAACGACAGTTCCATCGATCCCGTCGGCGCTTGCGTCGGCATGCGCGGCAGCCGCGTCCAGGCGGTGGTGAACGAGTTGCAGGGCGAGAAGATCGACATCATTCAATGGTCGCCCGATGCGGCCACCTTCATCGTCAACGGTCTGGCGCCCGCCGAGGTTGCCAAGGTCGTGCTTGACGAAGATGCGCAGCGCATTGAAGTCGTGGTGCCGGACGACCAGTTGTCGCTCGCCATCGGCCGGCGCGGCCAGAACGTGCGTCTCGCTTCGCAGCTGACCGGCTGGGACATCGACATCCTGACCGAGGCCGAAGAGAGCGAACGCCGTCAGGCGGAATTCCAGAGCCGCAGTGCGACCTTCGCCGAAGCGCTGGATGTCGACGAGATGATCGCCCAGCTTCTGGCTTCCGAAGGCTTTGCCTCGGTGGAAGAAGTTGCCTATGTCGATCTCGACGAAATCGCCGGCATCGAAGGCTTCGACGAGGATACCGCGCAGGAAATCCAGAACCGCGCCCTCGAGTTTATCGAGCGCCAGAACGCCGAATATGACGAGAAGCGTCAGGCGCTCGGCGTCGCCGACGATATGGGCGAAATACCGGGCGTCACACCGAAAACGCTGGTCGCCCTTGGCGAGAACGACATCAAGACGGTCGAGGATCTGGCCGGCTGTGCAACCGACGATCTGATCGGCTGGAACGAGACGGTGAACGGCGAGCGCAAGCACCAGAAGGGCGTTCTGGAGGACTTCGATATTTCGGCCGAGGAAGCGAACGCGATGATCATGCAGGCGCGGTTGCGCGCCGGCTGGGTTACCGAGGCCGATCTCGCACCCGCCGAAGAACCGGCTGAGGAAGCGGGCGAGGTCGGTGAAGAGGCATAAGGAAGAAGAGGAAAGCGCCCGGCGCTGCATCGTCACGGGTGAAAGCGGCTCGAAGGCAATATTGATCCGCTTCGTCCTCGATCCCGACGGCCATGTGGTGCCGGATCTTGCCGGGCGGCTGCCTGGGCGCGGGCTCTGGGTGTCGGCGAGCCGCGAGGCCGTTGCGAAAGCGGCGGCAAAGGGCCATTTTTCTCGTGCCGCCAAGGCGCCGGCCAAGGCTGACGAGGGCCTCGCCGATCTCGTCGAACATCTGCTGGCGCGCCGCGCCGCCGATGCGCTGGGTCTGGCGCGCAAGGCAGGCGCGCTGGTGGCCGGTTTCGAAAAGGTGATGACGGCCATCGGGAAGGGCCGGATTGCCTGTCTGATCGAGGCCCGTGATGGCGCCGAGGACGGCCGGCGCAAGCTCGAACAGCGCCTGCGCGTGGCGAAAGAGCAGGAGATTCTGGCCGATGTCCCCGTTTTGAGCCCCCTTTGGGCCGACGAAATGGGTTTGGCATTGGGGCGCGGAAATGTGATACATGCTGCCCTGATCCAGGGAGGCATGCAGGCGAAAGTCTTGGCGGATCTTGCCAGGCTGGAGCGCTATGGGCGGAAGAACCGCCCGGAAAACGCCCGCGCGGGCCCTCAGGGTGCGCCGGGTGAGTGGGTAACCGAAGGACCGGAATGACCGATCAGGCCGATACGAGCGAACGCAAACCGAAAGCAGGCGGCAAGACGCTGAGCCTGAAGCGGACGGTCGAGTCTGGCCATGTGCGCCAGAACTTCTCGCATGGCCGCACCAAGACGGTGGTCGTCGAGAAAAAGAAAAGCCGCACGTTGAAAACCGGCGCGGCCGCTGCCGAAGAGCCGGCGGCGCCGAAAAAAGCGGCAGCCCCGGCCAGCAAGGTCGCGGAAGCCCCGGCGCCGGCTGAAGTCGAGGTCAAGGCGGCGAAGCCGGCAAAAGCCGCCGCCCCCGCAGCCGCGGCGCCGGCGGCCAAGGAAAAGCCCGCCAGCCGTGCCCGTTCGGGTGTGGTTTTGCGGACGCTCACCGAAGAGGAAAAGCAGGCCCGCGCATTGGCGCTCGACAGCGCCCGCGAACGCGAAGGCGAAGATCGGCGTCGTGCTGAAGAAGAAGCGCGCCGTTTTGCCGACGAAGACACACGCCGTGATCGCGAGCGGGCGGAAGCAGCGGCACGGGCCGCCGAGGAAGCCACGCGCCTTGCCGCCGAACAGGCAACGCGTGCACGCGCCGCCGACGAAGCCAAACGCCGCCTCGATACCGATCTTCCGGCCGGCCGCGGGACCGCGAAAGATTTGAAGAACGACGAGGCCGAGGACGACGACAAGCCGAAGCGCGGCGCCGGCCACACGCCGGCCAAGCCCCCGGTGGCGCGCCGCACCGAGGAGCGCCGCCGCGGCAAGCTCACGATTACCAAGGCTTTCGACGACGAGGGCGAGCGCCAGCGTTCGCTCGCCTCGATGCGCCGCCGCGTCGAGCGCGAGCGCAAGAAGCATATGGGCATTCAGGAAGCCCCGCAGAAAATCATCCGTGATGTGATCATTCCCGAAGTCATCACCATCCAGGAACTGGCGAACCGCATGGCGGAACGCGCGGTCGATGTGATGAAGATTTTGATGAAGCAGGGCATCATGCTGAAGATCACCGACGTGATCGACAGCGACACGGCCCAGCTTGTCGCCGAAGAGCTCGGCCATACGGTGAGGCGCGTTGCGGAATCGGACGTTGAGGAAGGCCTGGTCGGCGAGGACGACTCGACGGAGTCGAAAATGCCCCGTGCCCCCGTCGTCACCGTCATGGGCCATGTTGACCACGGCAAGACGTCGCTCCTTGACGCGCTGCGCAAGACCGACGTCGCGGCCGGCGAGGCTGGCGGCATCACGCAGCATATCGGTGCCTATCAGGTGAACCTGAGCTCCGGTGAGCGCATCACCTTTCTTGATACGCCGGGCCACGCGGCTTTCACCTCGATGCGCGCCCGCGGTGCGAAAGTCACCGACATCGTTGTGTTGGTCGTCGCGGCCGATGACGGTGTCATGCCGCAGACGATCGAAGCCATCAATCATGCCAAGGCCGCCGGTGTTCCGATTATCGTTGCCATCAACAAGATGGACAAACCGGAAGCCGATCCGACCCGCGTGAAGAACGAACTCCTGCAGCACGAAGTCGTGGTCGAGGATTTCGGCGGCGACGTGCTGGCTGTTCCGATCTCGGCGAAGACAGGCATGGGCCTCGACAAGCTGGAAGAAACGATCCTTCTGCAAGCCGAATTGCTCGACATTCGCGCCAATCCGGATCGCCCCGCCGAAGGCATCATCGTTGAGGCAAAGCTCGATCGTGGTCGCGGACCCGTCGGCACTGTGCTGGTTCAGCGCGGCACCTTGCGGGTCGGCGATATCATCGTGGCCGGCGCCGAATGGGGCCGTGTGCGTGCGTTGATCAACGACCGCGGTGAAAACGTTGCAAGCGCCGGACCGTCGGAACCCGTCGAGGTCCTGGGTCTTGGCGGCGCGCCGGAAGCCGGTGACGTGATGAGCGTCGTCGAAAGCGAAGCGCGCGCCCGCGAAGTCACCGAATATCGCCGGCGCGTCCAGCGCGACAAACGCGTGGGCGGCGGGCGCACCTCGCTCGACCAGATGCTGTCGCAGCTGAAAGAGCAGGACAAGAAAGAGCTGCCCATCGTCGTCAAGGCGGACGTGCAGGGATCGGCCGAAGCCATCGTTCAGGCGCTCGAGAAACTCGGCACCGACGAGGTTACGGCCCGCGTCATTCATGTCGGTGTCGGCGGCGTAACCGAAAGCGACATCACGCTGGCAACCGCGTCGGGTGCGCCGGTCATCGGCTTCAATGTTCGCGCCAACACGCAGGCACGCGAATCGGCGCATCAGGCCGGTGTCGAGATTCGCTATTACTCGGTCATCTACGATCTTGTTGACGACATCAAAGCGGCGCTTTCCGGCATGCTCTCGCCGGAACTGCGCGAAACCTTCCTCGGCAATGCCGAAATCCTGGAAGTGTTCAACATCTCCAAGGTCGGCAAGGTTTCTGGCTGCCGTGTCACCGAAGGTGTGGTCCGCCGCGGCTCCAGTGTGCGCCTCATTCGTGACGACGTTGTCGTGCACGAAGGCAAGCTCTCGACCTTGAAGCGTTTCAAGGACGAAGTGAAGGAAGTGCAGTCCGGTCAGGAATGCGGCATGGCCTTCGAGAATTATCAGGACATGCGCAAGGGCGACATCATCGAGTGTTTTGATGTCGAGGTGGTGAAGCGCAGCCTCGCCTGATCGCGAGGCCGCCACCCGGCCCCGGCCGATGCCGGGGCGATTGAAAGACGCCGTCATGGCCAAAAAACACACGCATGCATCGAAGGGCCCAAGTCAGCGCCAGCTTCGCGCCGGTGAACTGGTGCGGCGCGCGCTTGCCGACATTGTGGCGCGCGGCACCATCCGCGATCCTGAGCTGATCGAGCGCAGCTTCTCGATCACCGAGGTGCGCATGAGCCCGGATTTGCGTCACGCGACTTGCTTCGTCGCGCCGCTTGGCGCGGGCGATGGCGTTGCGCTTGCCGCCGCGCTGACGCGGGTACGCGCCTATCTGCGCGGCCAGCTTTCGCGCGAAGTCACGTTCAGATTCATGCCCGATCTCACCTTTGAACCCGACACCTCCTACGACAAGGCGAGCGAAATCGACCGCCTGCTGCATTCGCCCCCCGTCGCGCGCGATCTCGCACGCGACAAAACCGAGAACGTCGCGCGCGATCTCGCACGCGACAAGACCGACGACGTCGCGCGCGATCTCGCAGGCGTCGCTGAGGATGCCGCCGAGGATAAGGGAGAGGACTGAGCCCCATGGCCCGCCGCAAAACAGGCGAAGCGGTGTCGGGCTGGGTGATCGTCGACAAGCCGTCGGGCCCGACTTCCTCCGACGTCGTCAATCGCGTCCGCCGCCTCTTCAACGCCCGCAAGGCCGGCCATGCCGGCACGCTGGACCCGCTGGCGACCGGTATCCTGCCCGTGGCGCTGGGCGAGGCGACGAAAACCGTTCCTTTCATCATCGACGCGGCCAAGGGCTACCGCTTCACCATTTGCTTCGGTGCGGCGACCTCAACCGACGATGCCGAAGGCGAGATCGTCGAACGGAGCCCTGTCAGGCCCACCGCGGCGGCGATCGAGGCCGGGCTGGCGGCTTTCCTGGGCCCGATCGAGCAGGTGCCCCCGGCCTTTTCGGCCATCAAGATCGATGGCGAGCGGGCCTATGCGCGCGCCCGGGCCGGCGAGGTGGTCGAAATGAGGCCCCGGCCGGTCACGATCCATGAAATCCGCCTTTTGGGGTGCCCGGATCGCGACCATGCCGAGCTGGAAATCCTTTGCAGCAAAGGCACTTACGTCCGCTCTCTGGCCCGCGACCTGGCCCGTGCGATGGGCACCGTCGGCCATGTCTCGGCGCTTCGCCGGACCCGCCATGGGCCTTTCGGCGAGGCGGCGGCAATTCCACTGGATAAACTCAGCGCCTTGGGTCATATTGCGCCCGCTCCCGACCTTGGGGCCCATTTGCTGCCGCTTGAGACCGCGCTGGACGACATCCCGGCACTGGCCGTGAGCGGCGAGGATGCGGCCCGCCTGAAACAGGGTCAGGGGGTTTTGTTGCGCGGACGCGACGCACCCATCCTTTCCGGATCGGTTTTGGCGACCCATCGGGGAGACCCGGTGGCCCTCACCGAATACGAGAAAGGCGCGCTTCGCCCCGTGCGCGTGTTCAATCTCGATTCATGAGGAGACACCGATGTCGATTACGCCGGAACGCAAAACCGAGCTGATCAAGGAATTTGCCGGCAAGGACGGCGACACGGGTTCGCCCGAAGTGCAGGTCGCCATTCTCACCGAGCGCATCGTCAACCTCACCGAACACTTCAAGGGCCACGCGAAGGACAATCATTCGCGTCGCGGCCTGCTGAAGATGGTGAGTCAGCGCCGCAGCCTTCTCGACTATGTGAAGAAGAAGGATCAGGCGCGTTATGAAAAGCTGATCGCCCGCTTGGGGATCCGGCGGTAACGGGGTGCGTATTATTACCCCATCGGTTTCGCAAGGTGCGGCGCCTGCCCGGACGGTCTTTGGACCCGAGGGGCGGGCGTGCGTCTTTGTAAGGCCAGAACGAGAGACAATCGTCCGTTAGCGGATGGCTGTGAAGCGGCTGGACCTTTCGCCTTTGTCTCGTGGTGTTCGGTCCTGCGTCAAGTTCGCGTAGCGCAAGGTTCGCGCACGCCGCACCAGCCCTCCATTTTGTCCGGCCGCCGGGAAGGCGGCAGAAAAGCGCCTGCCGGGATAGTGGAAACGAACGCAGATGAGCGGCGGCGCGGAACAGGAAACCGATATGTTTGAAATTACACGCGAAGAAATCGAATGGGGCGGCCGTCCGCTCATCCTCGAAACGGGCAAGATCGCCCGCCAGGCCGATGGCGCGGTGCTCGCGACCTATGGCGAAACGACGGTGCTTGCCACTGTCGTCGGCGACCGCAAGCCGAAGCCGGGGCTCGATTTTTTCCCCTTGACCGTCAACTACCAGGAAAAGACTTACGCCGCAGGCAAGATTCCCGGCGGCTTCTTCAAGCGCGAGGGTCGGCCGAGCGAGAAGGAAACGCTGGTCTGCCGTCTGATCGACCGTCCGATCCGCCCGCTCTTCATCAAGGGCTTCAAGAACGAAACCCAGGTCATCGCGACCGTGCTTTCCCACGATATGGAGAACGATCCCGACATCGTCGCGCTCGTCGCCGTGTCGGCCGCGCTGACCATTTCGGGCCTGCCCTTCATGGGCCCCATCGCCGCCGCCCGCATCGGCTACATCGGCGGTGAATACAAGCTCAATCCGATGATCGACGAAATGGCCGAAAGCGATCTCGACCTCGTCGTCGCCGGCACGGCCGACGCCGTGATGATGGTTGAATCGGAGGCCAAGGAACTTTCCGAAGACATCATGCTGGGCGCCGTGATGCACGGCCACAAGCACTTCCAGCCGGTGATCGACATGATCATCCGCCTGGCCGAGAAATGCGCCAAGGAACCCCGCGCCATCGATGTGAAGGACAATTCCGGTCTGGTCACCAAGGTGCGTTCGCTGGTTGAAGGCGATCTGCGCGCTGCCTACGGCCTCAAGGACAAGGGCCAGCGCCACGCGGCGATCTCGCAGGCGAAGGACAAGGCCAAGGCCGCGCTCTGCAATGCCGAAGACCCGAACGCCGTGCCGGAAACGGATGTCGGCGGTGTTTTCAAGGAAATCGAAAGCGACATCGTCCGCAATTCGATCCTCGACACCAAAAACCGCATCGACGGCCGCGATCTCGACACCGTGCGTCCGATCGTCTCCCAGGTCGGCATTTTGCCACGCGCGCACGGTTCGGCGCTCTTTACCCGCGGCGAAACCCAGGCGCTGGTCGTGGCGACGCTGGGCACCGGCGACGACGAGCAGTTCGTCGACGCGCTGGAAGGCACCTACAAGGAAAACTTCCTGCTGCACTACAACTTCCCGCCCTTCTCGGTCGGCGAAACGGGCCGCGTCGGCTTCACCGGCCGTCGTGAAGTCGGTCACGGCAAGCTGGCCTGGCGTGCGCTGCGCGCCGTGCTGCCGCCCAAGAACGAGTTCCCCTACACGATCCGTCTCGTCTCGGAGATCACCGAATCGAACGGTTCCTCGTCGATGGCGACCGTTTGCGGTTCGTCGCTGGCGATGATGGATGCCGGCGTGCCGGTCAAGCGCGCCGTTGCCGGTATCGCGATGGGCCTGATTCTCGAAGGCGAGCGCTTCGCGGTGCTGTCCGACATTCTCGGCGACGAGGATCATCTCGGCGACATGGACTTCAAGGTGGCGGGTACGTCGGAAGGCGTGACCTCGCTGCAGATGGACATCAAGATCGCCGGCATCACCGAAGGCATCATGAAGCAGGCGCTCGCCCAGGCGAAGGGCGGCCGCATCCATATCCTCGGCGAAATGGCCAAGGCCCTCGACACCGCCCGCCCCGAAATGGGCGAGCATGCGCCGCGCATCGAAGTCATCAACGTGCCGACCGACAAGATCCGTGAAGTGATCGGCACCGGCGGCAAGGTGGTGCGCGAGATCGTCGAAAAGACCGGCGCCAAGATCGACATCTCCGACGACGGCACGATCAAGGTCGCCTCGTCCGATGGCGAAGCGATCCGCAAGGCGATTGCCTGGATCCAGGGCATCGTCGCCGAGCCGGAAGTCGGTGTGATCTATGAAGGCACGGTCGTGAAGGTTGTCGATTTCGGCGCCTTCGTGAACTTCTTCGGCCCGCGCGACGGTCTGGTGCACATCTCGCAGATGGCGCCGAACCGCGTCGAGCAGGTTTCCGACGTCGTCAAGGAAGGCGACAAGGTCAAGGTCAAGCTGCTGGGCTTCGACGATCGCGGCAAGGTCCGCCTGTCGATGAAGCATGTGAACCAGGAGACGGGCGAAGAGATCGTCTACGAAAACGAACCGGCCGAGCAGCCCCGCGAAAAGCGCGAGGGTGGCGGTGGCCGCGGCCGTCGTCGCGACTGATTGCTGTTGCGTTTGAGTTCTGATTGAAGGGCGCCGGTATCATCCGGCGCCCTTTTTCTTGATCTCGCTCAGCCTCCGGTGCGTTTCGGCATGGCGTCAGGATTGTCGTCGAGTTCTGCCGAAATTTGACGCCATGCCGCCAGACGCTCCGCCGAAAGAGGGTGCGTCGCCAGTATCGAAGCTGCCCTGTTGTTGCCGACTTTCGCCAGTGTGATCCATAACCTCTCGCCGGCCGCGAGGTCGTAACCGGCCCGTTTCAGCAGGAAGGCCGCCAGATAATCGGCATCGGCCTCGCGCCCGATCAGGTAGCGCGCGCCGCCGCTGATGCGCGATGCCGCCGAGGAAGGCGAACTGCCGCCGAGCGCATATCGCATCGCTTGATGACGCCGCTTCGCACTCATTGTTGCCAGGTCGTCGCCATTCAGGCGGTGGCCGATCTCATGTGCAAGGATCGCCGCAATCTCATCCTCGCCATCGAGATATTGCAGCAGTCCGACCGTGATCCAGACAACGCCGTTCCCGTCGACAAAGGCACTCGCCTCCTCATTGCCGGCGATGCGCAGTGAAAAACTGCATGTCTCGGACTGGATGGCCGCGCACAGGTCCGGCATCGAGGCGCGCAGCCCTTGTGCCGCCCGGTCCGCCATATCGACAAGTTCATCGATCGTCCTGCTGGACTTGGCAGGTATCGCCGCTTGCTCGATGGTCGCCTTCGCCGCTTCGATCGCTGCCTTGTCGGGAACGGGGCGCTCATAGGTAATGGCCGCGCATTGGCTGACCAGCAACAAGGGCGCGGCCAGCAGCGCTGCGGCAAGCGGGCCTGTTTTCCTCATGCCATCCTCCCTGGCCTCGGTTGATACGGCAACCGCGCTAGATGGGAGGCCAAGGGTAGGGGATCGGGACCGGTTGGAAAAGCATTGGCTCGGCATTCGGGCGCAGGCACGCGGCACGAGCGGGACTGACCGCGCCGCGCAATGGCGTTAGGATTGCGGGGTCGGCTTTGAAAGCCGGCCCCGTTTTCTTGTGGGAGGTCGCCCATGCGCTTCACTGCCGTTCTCGCTGCCGCGCTGGCTCTGGCGCTGCCGGTTCCCGCCTTTGCCGACGCCGCCCCGTCATCGGGCTGGGAAGACAAGATCACCGATTTCGACCGCGACCGTCTCGCCCGTCTCGACGAGGCGGTGGCGAAGGGCATGGAAATGGCCGCCGCCGAGCCCTTTCCGGCCGGCGACTATGCCGATCTGGTCAACATCATGCAGGCTGAAGCGGTTTCGGTGACCGACGCCTCGCTGCGCGGCAACTGGCGCTGCCGCACCATCAAGGCCGGCGGCCCCTATCTGAGTTTCGTCGTTTATGGCTGGTTTTCCTGCCGCATCACCGCGCGCGACGACGGCCTCTTCTTCGAAAAGCTTTCGGGCTCGCAGCGTCAGACCGGCTATCTCTATCCGCGCGACGCCACGAGCTGGGTGTTGCTGGCCGCGCCCAATCAGGATCACTCGGGCGCGCCGCGTCCCTATTCCGGCCCCGAAGGCGGCATCACCGATCCGCAGCTGCAGGACGAGCCCGGCATCCTCGAACCGCTGGCCGATGGCCGCTTGCGCATTTTCTTTCCCTGGCCGGTGCTCGAATCGACCTTCAACGTGCTCGAGCTGAAGCGGCACTAGCGGACCGCCTCACCCCTCGCCGTTCTCGATCATCTTCAGCTCTTCGGCGCGCGGCATGCCGATGATGTTGTAGCCGCCATCGACATGATGCACTTCGCCGGTCACGCGTTCCGAAAGATCCGAAAGCAGGTAGAGCCCGGCGCCGCCCACATGGTCGAGTTCGATCGATTCCTTGATCGCCGCATGCTGCTTGTTCCACTTGAACACATAGCGCGCATCGCCGACGGCGGAACCCGCCAGTGTCCGCATCGGCCCGGCCGAAATCGCATTGACGCGAATGCCGTGCCGGCCGAGATCGACCGCGAGATAGCGCACGCTGGCTTCGAGCGCCGCCTTCGCCACGCCCATCACATTGTAGTTCGGCATCACCCGCGTCGACCCGCCATAGGTCAGCGTCACCATCGAGCCGCCCTGCGTCATCATCTTGGCCGCGCGCCGCGCCACATCGGTAAAGGAGAAGCAGGAAACATCCATCGTCCGCAGGAAGTTCTCCCGCGTCGTGTCGACATAGCGGCCCTTGAGTTCGTTCTTGTCGGAATAGGCGATGGCATGAACGACGAAATCCATGCGCCCCCATTCCTTTTCCAGCGCCTCGAAGGTCCGGTCGAGGCTCTCGCCGTCGGTCACATCACAGGGCAACAGCAGCTTCGAGCCGGCCGCCTCCGCCAGCGGCTTGACGCGCCGCCCGAAGGCCTCGCCCTGATAGGTGAAGGCGAGTTCGGCGCCATGGGCGGCCAGCGCGCGGGCAATGCCCCAGGCGATCGAATGATCGTTGGCGACGCCCATGATCAGGCCGCGCCGGCCCTTCATCAGCGATCCGGTCAATATCGGCCGCCGTTCGCCCGGCTTTTCTTCAGACCCGTGCATGAATTGTCCGTTCCCCGAATTGCTTCCGCTTCAAATCGGCGCCCCCGCGCCGTCACCCCTCATGCCGCTGGAAGGCCAGCGTCGCATTGGTACCGCCAAATCCGAAACTGTTGGAAATGGCCAGATTGATGTTTGCGCCGTCGATACGCGTCCGCGCGATATTGGCATCCGCCACCGCCGGATCGATCTCGTCGATATTGGCGCTGGCCGCAATGAAGCCGTTCTGCATCATCAGCAGCGTATAGATCGCCTCATGCACGCCCGCCGCGCCCTGCGCATGGCCCGTCAGCGATTTGGTGGCGCTGATCGGCGGCATCTTGGCGCCGAAGACCTCGCGGATCGCGTTGATTTCGGGAATGTCGCCCACCGGCGTCGAGGTCGCATGCGGATTGATGTAGTCGACCGGCGCCTTGACGTTTTCGAGCGCCATCCTCATGCAGCGCATCGCGCCCTCGCCCGACGGCGCCACCATGTCGGCACCGTCCGCCGTTGCGCCATAGCCGACGAGTTCGGCATAGATTTTGGCGCCGCGCGCTTTTGCGTGTTCGAGTTCCTCCAGCACCACGATGCCGCCGCCGCCCGATATCACGAAACCGTCGCGATCCTTGTCATAGGCGCGGCTGGCTTTCTCCGGCGTGTCGTTGCGCTTGGCCGACATCGCGCCCATCGCGTCGAAGAGCACCGACAGCGTCCAGTCGAGTTCTTCGCCGCCGCCCGCAAACATGATGTCCTGCTTGCCCCACTGGATCATCTCGGCCGCATTGCCGATGCAGTTCGCGGAGGTCGAGCAGGCGGAGCTGATCGAATAATTGACGCCCTTGGTCTTGAACCAGGTCGAAAGATTGGCCGAGCAGGTCGACGACATCGCCTTCGGCACCGCAAAGGGGCCGACTTTCTTCGGGCCCTTCACCGGCTCGGTGCGCGCCATGTCGGCGGCCGCCACGATCGCCTTTGTCGAGGGTCCGCCCGAGCCGACAATGAGCCCGCTGCGCGGATTGCTGACATCGCTCTCCTCGAGCCCCGCATCGCGGATCGCCTGTTCCATCGCGACGGCGGCATAGGCGGCACCGTCGCCCATGAAGCGCCGCGCGCGCCGGTCCACCGCTTCGTCGAGATTGATCTTCAGGCTGCCATGGATCTGGCTCCGGAAACCCATCTCGGCATAGACCGGTGATTTCTCGATGCCGGATTTCCCCTCGCGAAGCGATGCGAGCACTTCCTGGCTGTTGTTGCCGATGCTGGAGACGATACCGATGCCCGTGACGACGACCCGCCTCATGGCTGCCTCTCTTTCACTGCGAAAATTCCGTACCCGTATGGTCGCCGCGTCAGGCCGCCTGCGCTTCGGCTTGCAGCCCGACTTTCATGTCGGTGATGGTGAAGGCCAGTTCGCCATCGGCCAGTATGGTGCAGTCGGCGACGCCGACGACCAGACGGCGATTCACGACCCGCTTCAGTTGAATGATATATTCGATCTTCTTGATCGCGGGAGTCACCATGGCGGAGAATTTCACTTCGCCCACGCCCACCGCGCGTCCCTTGCCCTTGCCGCCGATCCAGCCGAGGAAAAAACCCAGCAGTTGCCAGGCGCCGTCGAGGCCGAGACAGCCCGGCATGATCGGATCGCCTTCGAAATGGCAGGGGAAGAACCAGAGATCCGGCTTGATGTCGAATTCGGCCTTGATCAGACCCTTGCCGTGTTCGCCGCCTTCATCCGAAATATGGGTGATGCGATCGATCATCAGCATTGGCGGCAGCGGCAGCTGCGCATTGCCTGGACCGAACAGCCGTCCATGGCCGCATTCGAGCAAGTCTTCGTAGGAATAAGCCGCTTTCTGGTCCGCCATTCGGGTCCGCTCGCTTGGGGCCCGCGCCCGCCCTCTTTGTCGAGCGCAGCGCCGGCCGGTCTCGTTCCTCGGCGGTCCTTTCGGCCGCCTCCCTTGGGCCGCTTGGTAACACACCGCAGGGCCCGCGCAAACCCTCGCCTTCGGACGCGGCTGGCGGCTAACCCCCTCCCCGCCCTTGACAAATAGGTGACAAAGACCCTATCTACTGTTTGTAACGATTACAAACTACGCCGTTTGAAGGACAATGCGCGTGACGCAGGACAGACCCTATACCCAGACGCTCGGCAGGTTGCGCGAGGCGGGGCTGCGCCCCACCCGGCAGCGGCTGGCGCTTGGCCGTCTGCTCTTCGATGGCGGCGACCGCCACGTGACCGCCGAAGCGCTCCATGACGAGGCGCAGCGCGCCGGCGTCAGCGTCTCGCTGGCCACCGTCTACAACACGCTGCACCAGTTCACCGGCGCCGGCCTGCTGCGCGAGGTCGTGGTCGACAGCGCCCGCACCTATTTCGACACCAATATCGACGATCACCATCATTTCTTCATCGAGCGCGACGGCTCGCTGATGGATATTGCCGGCGACGACGTGACCATCGGCAAGCTGCCGCCGGCCCCCGAAGGCATGGACATCGCCCGCGTCGACGTGATCGTCCGTCTGCAGGATCGCGGCGGAAAATAACCCGCATCGCGCTCGGGTTCGAGTTAATAATCCCTCGCAAAAACAAACACTAAAAAGTTTGTTTGGAATATCTCCAGACTGTTGACCGCAGCGCGCGTCAATCCTAATCTCCTCTCCAACCCTGAACGATTCCTTCCGAAATCACGACGGGCGTTATTCCCCAACGGGGCGCAACAGCGCTGGCCGCCCGGCCGGCATGTTGTTCCTGTTCATTGCATAACGGGTGAGGAGCACCACCATGCCAGCGCTTTCCGGTTCCAAGACCATGGAAAATCTCAAAGAGGCATTTGCCGGCGAAAGCCAGGCCAATCGCCGCTATCTCTATTTCGCGCAGAAGGCCGACGTTGAAGGCTTCAACGATGTCGCCGCCGTCTTCCGCTCCACCGCCGAAGGCGAAACCGGCCATGCGCATGGCCATCTCGAATTCCTCGAGGAAGTCGGCGACCCGGCGACGGGCGAGCCCATCGGCGCCACCGATCTGAACCTCAAGGCCTCGATCGCCGGTGAGACGCATGAATACACCGACATGTATCCGGGCATGGCGCGCACCGCGCGCGACGAAGGCTTCGACGAAATTGCCGAGTGGTTCGAAACCCTCGCCAAGGCCGAAAAGAGCCATGCCGGCCGCTTCCAGAAGGCGCTCGACAGCCTCGGCAGCTGAGCTGCCGTTGAAAATCGTGCGGCGGGAGATCGCGTATCTCCCGCCGTCCGCTTCCCGCCGCAATCGTCATTGATGTCGGAGACCTGTCGATGAGCAGCCCGAAAGAGGGGGGCACAGAAGCCCCCACGCGCCATCCGCTCGACTGGCACAATCCGGATTTCTACGATCTCGAAAAGCTCGACGCCGAAATGCGCCGCGTATTCGACATCTGCCATGGCTGCCGCCGCTGCTTCAATCTCTGCGACAGCTTCCCGCGCCTCTTCGATCTGATCGACGACAGCCCGACCGGCGAACTCGACGAAGTGACGTCGGCGGGCTTTGCCCCCGTCGTCGAGGCCTGCACGCTTTGCGACATGTGCTTCATGACGAAGTGCCCCTATGTGCCGCCGCATGAATTCAATCTCGATTTCCCGCATCTGATGCTGCGCTACCGCGCGGCCGAGGCAAAACAGAAGGGGTCCTATCCCTTCGTGCCCGGTCAGCTGGCCGAGACCGATCGCAACGGCAAGCTGGCGGCCCCCGTCGCGCCGCTCGCCAATTGGGGCTCGAAGCGCGGCAACGCGCTGACGCGGCCGGCGCTTCAGGCGCTCACCGGCATCGACGCCCGCGCCGAGCTGCCGAAGTTTCATGGGCAAACCTTCACCATGCGCGCCAGGGCGCAGGATGCCGCCGGTGCCGCCGCGCCGAAAGAGGCGCCAGCCAAAGGCCGCAAGGCGGCGATCTTCGCCACCTGCTTCGTCAACTACAACAATCCGGGCGTCGGCGAAGCCGCGCGTCTGGTGCTGGCGCATAATGGCGTCGAAACCGAAGTCGCCTATCCCGGCTGTTGCGGCATGCCCTTCCTCGAGCAGGGCAACATCGAAAAAGTCGCCGCCCAGGCCGAAAAAGTTGCGCTCGAAATGGGCGCCTGGATCGACAAGGGCTACGACATCATCGCGCTGACCGCCTCCTGCGGCCTGATGTTCAAGTTCGAATGGCCGCTGATCCTGCCCGGCAATGAAGACGTGAAAAAACTCGCCGCCGCCACTTTCGACATCGACGAATACATTGTCGACATCGCCAAGAAGGAAGGTCTCGCGCCGGGTCTGAAGCCGGTCGAGGGCGGCGTCACCGCGCATCTTGCCTGCCATGCGCGCGCCCAGAACATGGGCGCCAAATCGGCCGAGATGATGCGCTACATTCCCGACATCAAGCTCGATGTCGTCGAGCGTTGCTCCGGACACGGAGGAACTTTCGGCGTGATGAAGGAGACCTTCGACGCCGCGATGAAGGTCGGCAAGACCGCGTCGCGCAATGTGGCGAAGACCGGCAACAAATATGTGACGTCGGATTGCCCGCTGGCCGCCAAGCATCTGGTTCACGAAATCGACCTGATGGGCGAGCCGCAGCGTCCGGCCGCCCAACACCCCATCGAAATCATGGCGCGCGCCTGGGGATTGATCTGAGAGATGATGACGATGAAAAAGGAAATCACCCCGGCCGACATTCTGCCCTACGAAACCTATGCGGCCGAGCGCAAGGCGCGCCGCGCCGCCGCCATGGCCATGAAGAAGAACCGCCGCATCTCTGTCGGCCCGCACGCGACCTTCTATTTCGAGAATTACGAGACGATGTTCCAGCAGGTCCATGAAATGCTGCACATCGAAAAGGGCGGCGCCGAACAACTCGAAGACGAACTCCGCGCCTACAATCCGCTGATCCCGCAAGGCAACGAGCTTGTCGCCACGATCATGTTCGAGATCGAGGATCCGGTCCGCCGCGATCGCTTCCTGCGTTCCATCACCTGGGTCGAGAAGCATCTCTATATCGATGTCGGCGGCGCGCATGTGATCGGCGAGGCCGAGCTCGATGTCGAGCGCACCAAGGCCGACGGCAAGACCTCATCGGTCCACTTCGTCCATTTCCGCTTCACGCCCGAACAGATCGCCAAATTCCGCGACCCGAAAGTCCCGGTCATGGCCGTCGTCGCGCATGAGAACTACCACCACATGGCCATGCTTTCGCCGGCGGTGCGCGAAGCGCTGGTCAGGGATTTCGCCTGACGCCGCAAGGCCTCAGTCGAACTCCTCGCCCGGATAGACGCCCCACAAGGCCGCCTGCGGCGTCCAGCCGCTGCGATTCTGCACCTCGATCCGGCACCAGCCGGCCTTGCAGCCGCGCAGCATCGTCACCAGGCCGGGTTCCAGATAGGCGACGATATCGGCGTCCGCTTCGGGCCTTGCATGCAGCGCCACCGGCGCTTCCTCGTCCGCCTGCGCATCGCCCAC
>JAUXOE010000079.1 GCA_030682415.1 Parvibaculum sp. | reverse complement strand
CGCGCCTTGGCGCGTGCCGCTTCCTTGCGGGATTTTTTTTCGGAGGCCGGTGGCGGCGCGGTCGCCGTCTCGTCCATCCGTCTCGGCAAGCCCGTCTCGAACACTGTCATATTCGCGTCGATCGCCTTGTTGTACTCATCTCGCGTCGGTCGTTTCGTTCGTTGGCGGGGCTCGCGAACCACCGATTCACGGCTCCGATGTCGCGAATATGGGCGTGGTCCAACAAGCTTTTGTGACAGATTGATGACGTTTATGTGACAGTCTGCCGCCCCCGGCGCCCCGGGTCCGGCATGCTAGAGTGTTGCTGTCTGGCGCATTTCCGGGATTTTCATGCGGCTTCTCGTCATCGAGGACAATCGCCGTCTGGCGGCGCATATCGCCAAGGGCTGCCGTCAGGCGGGCTTTGCCGTCGATGCCTGTCACGATCTCGAAAGCGCGCGGGCCGCCGTCGAGGCGGTCAATTACGACGCCGTCATTCTCGATCTGGCGCTGCCGGATGGCGACGGCCTCGATTTTCTGGCGCGTCTGCGCCGGGAGGGCAGCGATCTGCCGGTTCTCGTGCTGACTGCCCGCGACCGCATCGAGGACCGCGTGGCGGGCCTCGACAGGGGGGCGGATGATTACCTCCTCAAGCCATTCGCGCTTGAAGAACTGCTTGCGCGGCTCCGGGCGCTGATGCGCCGCCCGGGGCAGGCGCTGGGCGTTCGGCTTGTTGCTGGCAATGTCGAATTCGACACGGTCGCGCGCGAAGTCGCCATCGCCGGCGTCGTCACGGCTTTCGGCCGCCGCGAAACGGATCTGCTCGAAATCCTGCTCCGCCGTCAGGGCCGGGTGGTGCCGAAGGAATCGATCGAGGAAAAGCTCTATGCCTTTGGCGAGGAGGTGTCGTCGAACTCGATCGAAGTTGCGGTGCATCGCCTGCGCAAGCATCTGTCGGATGCCGGCGCGAGTGTCGAGATCCATACGCTGCGCGGCATCGGCTATCTGCTGGGTGAGACATGAACATCCTGTCGAATTCTCTCGCCGCCCGCCTGACGCGCCGGATGCTGGCAATCGTCGCACTGGGCTTCGTGCTGCTGCTGGTCATTCTCAATGTCCAGTATGCAATGGAGCGGGATTCGCTGCGCGACCGGGCGTTGCTGGCGCAGGCGGCCGACATCGCTACGCACCTCTCCTTCGCTGAAGATGGCGCGCCCGTGCTGTCGCTGCCCGACGCACTCGGCGAGGCCTATGACCGTCCGGACCGGCAATACATGTTCGCGCTGCTGGACGGCACGGGACGGGTTCTCGATGCTTCGCACGGCCTTGCATCGCCGCTTGCGCCGCTGCCTGGCGCCGGCGACGATGCCTACTTCGCCTTTGCCGATCTGTCCGGCCGCGGCGACTATTATGGTGTCACCACGCCGGTGCCCAATACGTCGCCACCGCTCTATTTGCAGGTCGCACAGGGCTCGATCCATCCCGACGTGCTTGCGGATTCGCTGGCCGCCGAGTTTCTCGAACAATCATGGATGTTTCTTCTCGTCCTTGCGGCGTTGCTGGCGGCCGTCACGGTTTGGACCGTGCGTCAGTCGCTGGCGCCGCTGACACGGCTCTCGGCGCTGGCGCGGCGCATCGGGCCGGGTTCGCTCGACCGCCGTTTGCCGCAGGGTGGTTTGCCGGAAGAAATTGTGCCGCTTGTCGGGGCGGTCAATGCGGCGCTTGCGCGGATCGAGCAGGGCTATGCGCGCGAACGCGAATTCACGGCCAATGCCGCGCATGAACTGCGGACACCGCTTGCCGTGCTCAAGGCGCATATCGAAACGCTTTCGGCGCTTGACGAGGTGCCGCAACTTGTCGAGGAACTGGACGGCATCGAGCGTCTCGTCGCGCAGCTTCTCTGGCTTGCCCAGGCCGATGCCCTCGAGTTGCGACCGGACGAGTGGGCCGGACTGCAGGATGTGGCGCTTGACGTTACGCGGCTGCTGGCCCCTGTGGCGGTGCGTGCGGGCAAGTCGCTTGAGCTCACCGGCGCCGAAGACGGGCCTGTCCGCGTGCGTGGCAATGCCGGCTTCCTGGCGCTGGCGCTGCGCAATCTTGTCGAGAATGCTCTGGCCCACAGTCCGCCCGGCGGCACTGTCGAGGTGCGGCTTCGGCGTGGCGGTCGTATCGACGTCATCGACGAGGGTCCCGGTGTGGCACACGGCGACGAGGCCCGCATCTTCGAGCGTTTCGTCCGGCTGCAGCCGCACGCCTATGGCGGCGCCGGTCTCGGCCTTTCGATTGCCCGCCGTATCGCCGAGGTTCATGGCGGTCGCATCGAGGTTGCGCGTGAACCCGGCCGGGGTGCGGCATTTTCACTGGTCCTGCCGTCCGGGCCCGGTTGAGGCCGCGCCGTAAGGCGCTTGTAAGCAAACTCGGATGGATTTCCTGAAACCGTGCTCGAAAAGCCACATCGGCCTGTGCCGAACGCGGCTGCACGCCGTCGGGGCTTCCGAATCAGATGGATTTATATCGTTCGTTTCGGCGTGTTGTTGCCGATGTTCCTCGCCTGCCGGCAATTCACCCGGTCTGGCTGGCGCTGCTGGTGTCGGCGGCGCTGGTCCTTTTCTATAACGGGCAGCTCTGGTCGATGGTTCTGGCTGTCTGGCCGGGCCGGTCGTTTCACGACATCGCCTTTATTGTCTCTATCGCCGTTCTGTTGACCGTCGCCTTCAATCTTGTCCTGCAGCCGGTGGCGATGCCGCGTGTACTGAAGCCGGTGCTTGCTCTTCTTCTGGTGACGGCGGCGGCGATCTCGTATTTCGCGTCGAGCTACGGCGCGATGGTCGACAAGACGATGATCGCCAATGTGATCGAGACCGACGCGCGCGAGGTCGGCGATCTTTTGTCGTTTCGGCTTGTCGCGCAGATCGTGCTGTTCGGCATCGTGCCGGCGCTGCTGTTGTGGTTCGTGCCGCTCGCCCTTCGCCCCTGGCGGCAGGAGGTCCTGATCCGCGGCGGCGTCGTTCTTGGCAGTTTTGTACTTGTTGCTCTCATCGCCGCGATGTTCTTTCAGGATTACGCGTCGTTTCTCCGTAACAATCGCGAAGTGCGCTTCATGATCAACCCGTCGGCAGCCATTTATGCCACGGTCCGTTACGCCACCGCGATGCCATCGGCGATGGCTGCGACCTATACGCCGATCGCCGGGAGCGTCGCGCGGGGCCGCGCGCTGGATGCGCCGCACAGCAAGAAAACACTGGTCGTTTTCGTCGTCGGCGAGACCGCGCGGGCCGATCATTTCGCGCTTAACGGCTATGAACGGCAGACCAATCCCGAATTGGCGAAACTCGATATCGTCAATTTTGGCGAGGTGAGGTCCTGCGGCACTTCGACTGCCGAGTCGGTTCCTTGCATGTTTTCCGATCTCGTTCGTGCCGATTATTCCGCGGCGAAGGCGCTGATGCGCGAGAATGTTCTCGATATTCTCGTCCGCGCCGGCATCGACGTGCTCTGGCTCGAAAACAATTCAAGCTGCAAGGGTGTTTGCGCGCGCGTGCCGAGCGAGACGACGTGGAGTCTCGGCGATACCGAGTTTTGCGAAGGCGGCGACTGCCGCGACGATCTTCTGGTCCGGCAGCTCGGTTCGGCTCTTGCTGCGGCCGACAATGACATGATTGTGGTGATGCACCAGATCGGCAGTCACGGGCCGTCCTACTTCAAGCGCTTCACCGAGGCCTTCCGCGTGTTCACGCCGACTTGCGATACCAACCAGCTTCAGTCTTGCAGTCAGGAAGAGATCGTCAACAGCTACGACAACGGTATTCTCTATACCGACAACATACTCGCCGAGACCATCGGTGTGCTTGAGGGTGTGTCCGACCGCTTCGACACCGCGATGATCTATGTCTCCGACCATGGCGAGTCGCTCGGCGAGAACGGCATCTATCTTCATGGCATGCCCTACATGTTTGCGCCTGACGTGCAGAAGCATGTGCCGATGGTGGTTTGGACGTCGGCGGGATACCGAAAGAAGATGGCGCTGGACATGGGCTGTCTGGCCGCGGAGAGCGGCGAGGCGTTCAGCCACGACAATCTCTTCCATTCGGTGCTTGGCATGTTCGGTGTGCGCAGCGATGTCTACTTGAAGGATCTCGATATTTTTGCGCCCTGTCGCCGGCCGGCGTCCGTGGCTCAACAGTCTGCGGGCAATACTGGTTTCGCGCTTCCATGAGTTATTTCACGGGGATTGCCGGCCGGCCGGCGCGGCCGCGCTTCGGCGTGGAAATCGGCATCTGTCTTGGCGCCATTGCGTTGCTGACGTTGTGGCCGTCGGTCCATGCCGTCGACATTGCGGTCCAGGCGCATTTTTTCGACACCGGCGCTGCGCACTGGCTGATCCCGCCGGATGATCGCGGGTGGCAATTCCGGATTTTCTACAAGGGCCTGAAAATCGCCGTCGGCCTGGTGGGGGGTGGAGCGGTTCTCTGGCTGATCGCCCGGGCGACGATGCGGCGCTGGACCGCCTTCGATACCTGCCTTGTCGGCGCGCTATGCGTGCTCGGTCTGACGCCGCTGATTGTCGGTCTGCTGAAGAAGGTAACCGGCGTCTCCTGTCCGGCGCAGGAATTGTTCTTCGGCGGTCCTTATGCGCATATCGCGATATGGGATCGTCTGCTCTCGCTCGTGCCCTACAATACGCATTTGCGATGCTGGCCGGCCGGCCATGCCTCGGCCGGATTCGGTCTGATGGGGGTGCGCGTGCTGGCGCCGCTGGGGGAGCGTCTGTTGCTGCGCTACTGGGCGCCGGGCCTTGTCGCCGGTTGGGGGCTGGGCTTCTATCAAATGGCGCGCGGTCAGCACTACCTGTCTCACACCATCGTCACCATGGCATTGGCGATCATGCTGTCGAGTCTCGTCCTGATGATTCTCGATCGGGCGATGATGCAAGTTGACCGGGGATAAGTTTCTTCGGCTAATTCGCTCGTGCAAAAATTCGAGCCGTGCCTGTTCATGGGGCGAGCCGACTTTGGGCTTTGTGACAGTTTCATGACAGTTTTGTGACAGAGGGGGGGTAAGGGCCTGTTTTGCTGCTGCGCCGTTTGATCCACATCATCGTCAATCCGACTGCCGGGAATCGTAACAGGGCCTTGCTCGATCGCGTCGTCGCGCGGCTGCGCAGCGGTGGCGCCGAGGTGACAATCGAGGA
>JAUXOE010000272.1 GCA_030682415.1 Parvibaculum sp. | reverse complement strand
TTCGTCGAAGCCGACAAAGACGCCGACGACCAGATTGGGCGAATAGCCGAGGAACCAGACGTCGCGGGCCTCGTTGGAGGTGCCGGTCTTGCCGGCCAGCGGCACGCCGACCGCCTTGACCGCCGTGCCGGTGCCGCGCTGAACGGCGCCTTCGAGCATCGAGGTGATCTGATAGGCGGTGCGCGCATCCTCGATGCGCTCGCGGGTGTCGGGGAGCACCGGCGGCGCGGGCGCGTCCTCGAAGTCGAGCGTGCAGGCCTGACAGGCGCGGGCATCGTGTTTGTAGACGGTGCGGCCGAAACGGTCCTGCACGCGGTCGATCAATGTCGGTTCGACTTTCAGGCCGCCATTGGCCAGCACCGCATAGGCGCCGGCCATGCGCAGCAGCGTGGTTTCGCCGGCGCCCAGCGACATCGACAGCACCGGCATCATGTTGTCGGCGACGCCGAAGCGGCGCGCATAGTCGGAGACGGTTTCGGGGCCGGCATATTGGGCCAGCCGCACCGTCATCAGATTGCGCGAATTTTCGAGACCGAAGCGCATGGTGGAGGGGCCGTGAAACTTGCGCTCGTAGTTTTCGGGCTTCCAGAGGCCGAGGCCCGGACCCTGGTCGATGACGAAGGGCGCATCGAGGACGAGGCTTGCCGGGGTGAAGCCGCGATCGAGGGCGGCGGCATAGACGAAGGGCTTGAAGGAGGAGCCGGGCTGGCGCAAGGCCTGCACGGCGCGGTTGAACTCCGACATGCCGAAGCTGAAGCCGCCCTGCATGGCCAGCACGCGGCCGGTATGCGGGTCCATGGCGATGATGGCGCCGTTGACGGCCGGCACCTGCTCAAGCGTGTGACGGCCCTTCTCTTCCGCATGCGGCGCGACATGGACGACATCGCCGACCTTCAGCACATCGGCGGGTTTCGTCAGTTCGGGGCCGAGATGGATGCGGTTGACGTTGGGCCGCGCCCATTTCATGTCTTCGAAAAGGATCGTGCTCTTGACGATTTCGGTGGCGATGCCGCCGCCCGGCAGGCGCGCGGGGCGCAGGCCGATGGTGACCTTGTCGCTCGCGAGATCGAGGATGACGGCCAGCGTCCAGGGCGCGAGGTCGGCCGGTATGTCGATGGCGGATAGCGCGTCCTGCCAGTTGGCGCCGGGTTCGAGCTCAGCCACCGGGCCGCGCCAGCCATAGCGGCGGTCATAGGCGATCAGGCCGCTCTTCAGCGCCTCGGAGGCATATTCCTGCAAGACCGTGTCGATGGTGGTGCGGACCGAGAGGCCGCCTTCATAGAGTTTCTGCTCGCCGAACTGCGCCAGCAATTCGCGGCGCGCCTGTTCGAGGAAATATTCGGCGTCGCGCATCTGCAGGCCGCGCGGGCGCAGCGTGACATTGAGATCGGTGGCACGCGCCTCGGCGGCCTCATCGGCGGCGATGAAGCGCTCCTCGGCCATGCGCGAAATGACCCAGTTGCGGCGCGCCAGCGCGCGTTCGCGGAAGCGGAAAGGATGATAATTGCCGGGCGCCTTGGGCAGCGCGGCCAGATAGGCGACTTCGGCAACGGTCAGTTCGTCGAGCGGCTTGTCGAAATAGTTCAGCGCCGCGGCGGCGACGCCGTAGCTGCCGGAACCGAGATAAATCTCGTTCAGATAGAGTTCGAGGATCTGGTCCTTGGTGAAGGCGCGTTCGAGACGCAGCGCCAGCAGGGCCTCGCGCAGCTTGCGGTCGAAGGTGACGTCGCTCGAGAGCAGGAAATTTTTCGCCACCTGCTGGGTGATGGTGGAGGCGCCGACCAGGCGGCGGTCCTGCATGACGTTGTAGACGTTGTCGATGGTGGCGCGCAGGATGCCTGCCGCATCGACGCCGCCATGGCTGTAGAAATTCTTGTCCTCGGCGGCGAGGAAGGCCTGAACCAGACGCGGCGGGATCGCCGTGATCGGCACATAGAGACGGCGCTCGCGCGCCAGTTCGCCGATCAGCTGGCCGTCGCCGGCATGAACGCGTGTCGTCACCGGCGGCTGGTAATTGGCAAGCCTTGTGTAGTCCGGCAGGTCCTGGTTGAGACGCCAGGCATAATAGCCGCCAGCCAGCACGGCGCCGGTTATCAGCACCAGAATGACGCTGGCAACGATCGAGAGAATTTTCAGTATCGGGGGCATCGGGGCGCTTTGCCCTCCGTCAATTCATGGCTCAACATTATCGCCGTCAGCTAAAGCCGAAATATGGCCACTCCGTGACCAAATTCCGCCTGTCGCTCAAAGAGGCCCTTCGGCAAGACGATCGCCGAAATAACGGTCGATGGCGCGGGTGAAGGAACCGGCAACGCCGGCGCGCCAGGCGGCCGAAACCAGCTGCTTCTCGTCGTTGGGATTGGTAAGAAAGCCGAGTTCGATCAGCACCGAGGGCACATCGGGCGCCTTCAGCACGACGAAACCGGCGAAACGGTGCGGCTTCTGCAGCACCGCCGTTTTCTGACCGGCATAATCGACGATCGATTTGGCGAAGCGCGAGGAATAGTTCTTGGTCTCGCGCTGGGCGAGGTCGATCAGAATGCCGGTCACTTCCGGGCTCTCGCCCTGAAGGTCGAGACCGCCGATCAGGTCGGCCTGATTTTCCTGACGCGCCAGCGCGGCCGCTTCCTGGTCGGAGGCGGTTTCGGACAGCGTGTAGACCGAAAGCCCGCGCACATCCGGCCTTTCGATCGCGTCGGCATGGATCGACATGAAGAGATCGGCCTTGTGCTGGCGGGCAATGGCGACGCGCTGGCGCAGCGGGATGAAAACGTCGGTCTCGCGGGTCAGATGGACGTCGTAGCGGCCGGTGGCGCGGAGTTGGGAGGCCAGCTCGCGGGAAAAGGCCAGCACGATGTTTTTTTCATGGACGCCGCTCCTGCCGGTGGCGCCGGGATCGACGCCGCCATGGCCGGGATCGATGACGATGATGCGGCGGCGCTCGAGGCGCTGGGCCGGCGGGCTCATCGGCACGGCGGCGACGGCCTGAATCTGTTCGGCGGCCTCAGCGGCGGCGGCGATGTCGGCGGCCGGCGCGCCGGCGCTTTGCGCGAAGGTGGCGCCGTCGGTCGGGGCGAGGTCGAGGACGATGCGGCGGCCGAAGCCGGCCTGCGGGTCGAGAACGAAATTGCGGGCAATCGCCACCGGCTGCTTCATGTCGATGACGACGCGGAAGATGTCGTTCTGGAAGCGGCCGAAGCGATAACCGGCAACGACGCCCTGCGCGGCGGGCACGGCGGTCTCGTCGAGACGGAAAGGCACACCGGTCATGTCGATGACGACGCGCCAGGGATCGGCCAGGGTGAAGACGCTGTACTGGACGGGGGCGTCGCCCGTCAGTTCCATCACGAAGCGGGTCTGCTCGCCCTGATCGCCGAGCCGGATGTCGGTGACGGCCGACATGCCGGGCGGCAGGGGGGCGCCGCGCGGGACGGCGGCGGCCGGCGGCGCATCGCTGAGCGCGCCGGTGGTCAAAAGATCGTTTTCGAGATCGCGGGCCAGCAGATCGGCCAATTCGTCGAGGGTCAGGCCGTCGGCCGAAAAATCGGCGGCCTGGGTCGCCGGCCGGCCGAGGGTCAGAACGACAAACAGCACGGCCGCGCCCGCCATGCCGAGCGGCCGCAGGAAACGCCCCCAGAACTGCCGATTTTGTCGCATTTACACCCGCCGCAGCGACACCGTGGGACCTGCTCTTGTGTGCCGTCCGTCACGGTCTCCCGAACGCCACTGCCGACCGGGTCATCCGGCCGGACAGCCGGGGAAAACCCGGCAGACCGCCGCGGATCGAGGCCCGCAAACAATTCACCTCAATATAACGGCGAGATTACTTCATAATTGGTTATCACGCCAAAATTTACGGAATTTCAACGGGTCGAATGGTTAATAACCGGGCCGTTGGCGGCAATGGAGGCCGCCGAGACCGTGCTTGCCAAATCAGCGCAGCAGCGGGTACAAACGGTTCGCGTCCGGCGGGCCCCAGGCTTGCCACGGCGCCGACACAGGATTTCGGGCAAACCGTCGCGCCATTCCCCCCAAACCGCCTCAAAACGGCCGGGAGACGGCATCGACCGCGTCAAGCCCGGCGTTTCCCCAGGCAATCATCCCGGACAACGCCAAACAGACGCAGAAAGCGGGCCCTCGCGCCCGCAACGCCCGTCCGGCCGCAAGGCCTACGTCGACGCGGCGGAGACCAGAACACGCCGGCACCCGGCGGCTTATCGGGTGCGCCACAGGTAGAGATGCACAACGCAGTTCCGCGACTTCACAACCGGCAGACCGGACAGGGCTTTTCCAAAAGCCAGGTCCGCCCGGTTGCGACACCGGCCGCGCGGCGCGCACCTGCCCTTCTTTTACATATCCCGTCCGGATCTGCCGCGGCGCGCCTCGATGGCGCCGGCGCGGACGCCTGGACGCGTATAACAACCGGCGCCCGCCCGCGCCTGGCCTCCCGCATGAATTTGCGGCGGGGCAGGCGCGGCGGACAGCGCCCCGGAGACATTCCCAATGGCCAAGACCATGCTGATCGACGCGGCCCACCTCGAGGAAACTCGGGTTGTGGTCGTGAGCGGCAATCGCGTTGAAGAGTTCGACTTCGAGTCGGAAAACAGAAAGCAGCTTCGAGGAAATATCTATCTTGCCAAGATTACGCGCGTCGAACCGTCGCTGCAGGCGGCGTTCGTCGAATATGGCGGCAATCGGCACGGCTTCCTCGCCTTCAGCGAAATCCACCCCGATTATTACCAGATTCCGGTCGCCGACCGCGAAGCGCTGCTGAAACAGCAGGCCGCCGAAGCGCGCCGCGAACGCGAAGAGGAAGACGCCGAAGACGCGCCTGCCGGCAACGAGGCCAGTGCGGAACAGCCGGCGGCTGCCGAGGGCGATGACAGCAACGGCAACGGCGACGAGGACCAGGGGGCGGATGCGGACGGCGCGCCGAGCAATGGCGAGGCCGACGATAATGGCGGCACGGAAAGCAAGAGCGAGGTCGCGGTCGAACGCGGCGAGACCGAAACCGTCACCTCCGACGAGACGATCGAGTCGGTCGGCGCCGAAGACGCGATGGAAGAAGCCGCGCCGCGCCGGCAGCGCGTCAACTACCGTTCCTACAAGATCCAGGAAGTCGTCAAGCGCCGGCAGATCATGCTGGTGCAGGTCGTCAAGGAAGAACGCGGCAACAAGGGCGCCGCGCTGACGACGTTTCTGTCGCTGGCCGGACGCTATTGCGTGCTGATGCCCAATACGGCGCGCGGCGGCGGCATTTCGCGCAAGATCACGGTGGCGGCCGACCGCAAGAAGCTCAAGAGCATCGCCGAGACGCTCGAGGTGCCGGAAGGCATGGGACTGATCGTGCGCACCGCGGGCGCCAAGCGCACCAAGGCCGAGATCAAACGCGACTACGAATATCTGTTGCGGATGTGGGAGAGCGTGCGCGAGCTGACGCTGAAATCGACGGCACCGGCGCTGGTCTATGAGGAAGGCAGCCTGATCAAGCGTTCGATCCGCGACCTTTACGACCAGGACATCGACGCGATCCATATCGAAGGCGACGAAGGCTACCGCGAAGCCAAGGGCTTCATGCGGATGCTGATGCCGAGCCATGCCAAGAACGTGCAGCCCTACAAGGACAAGCAGCCGCTCTTCCAGAAATACGGCGTCGAGCAGCAGCTCGACTCGATGCTCAATCCGACCGTGACGCTGAAATCGGGCGGCTACATCGTCATCAACCCGACCGAGGCGCTGGTTTCGATCGACGTCAATTCGGGGCGCTCGACCAAAGAGCGCAATATCGAACAGACGGCGCTGAAGACCAATCTCGAAGCGGCGGAAGAAATCACGCGGCAGATGCGCCTGCGCGACCTTGCCGGTCTCATCGTCATCGATTTCATCGACATGGACGAGAACCGCAACAACCGCGCGGTCGAACGCAAGCTGAAGGATTGCCTGAAAACCGATCGGGCCCGCATCCAGGTCGGCCGGATCAGTCATTTCGGCCTGCTGGAAATGTCGCGCCAGCGCATGCGCTCCGGCGTGCTCGAAGGCTCGACCGTCACCTGTCCGCATTGCGCGGGCACCGGGCTTGTGCGCTCGGTCGAGTCGATGGCGCTGCATGTGCTGCGCGGCGTCGAGGCCGAAGCGGTCAAGGGCCGCGCCGAAGCGTTCACCGTCAAGGTGCCGCCGGTCGTGGCGATCTACATTCTCAACCAGAAGCGCGGCAAGGTGCTCGATATCGAGGACCGCTACGGCGTCTCGGTCTATATCGAAGCCGATGCGGCGCTGACCGGTTCGGATCACCGGATCGAACAGGCCGAAGCCCGCGCGCTGACACGGACGCGGCCGGCGCAGGGCGCGATCAGTATCGAGAGCGGCTATACGGCGGAAGACGAGGATATCGTCGATGCCGTCGATGAAGACGAGGACGAAGCCGAGGACGAACAGACAGCGGATGCGGCGCCGACGCGCGGCGCTGCCGAGGAAGCCGATGGCGACGGTCAGCGCAAGCGCAAGCGGCGCCGGCGCCGGCGCAAGCCCGGCGAAGAGCGCGAGGCACGCGGCGAGAACGAAGCGGCTGCCGATGGCGATGCGGCCGATGACGGCGCGGATGACGATGCCGAAGCCGGCGACGGCGATGGTGAGACCAGCCCTGCCACCGCGCAGGACGAGCTCGACGAAAACGGACAGCGCAAACGCCGCCGGCGCGGACGGCGCGGCGGACGGCGCAATCGCCGCCGGCCGGGCGAAGAAGGTGCGGATGGCGAGACCGTTGCCGATGCGGCAACGGCAGAGAACGCCACCGCGGGCGATGCACCGGCCGATGCGGACAGCAATGACGACGATACGCCGGTGCTGCTCTCCTATTCGCGCCATGAGGCGGCGGTGAGCGACAACGAAGCGGAAGCGTTCGAGGCAACCTTCAAAGCCGAAGCGGCATCCGAACCCGAATCCGCCGAAACCAACGAACCGGCACAGGCAGACGAGAGAGACGGCGACACGCTGGTTGCCGAGAAGACGGTTGCCGATACGACTTCGACGCAAGCCGCCGCGGAACCGGAGCGCCCCAGCGAACCGACACGGCGCGGCTGGTGGCAGCGCCGCTAAGGCAGCGGGCTGAAAAAATCGGGGCCTGAGGAAAAATCCTCAGGCCCTTTTCGATTCACGCAGGATGTGCGCGGATCAGGAGCCCGAACCGGCCGCGACAATGCCCATGCCATCGCCGCGCGGGCCGATGGCGGGACTGCAGGCACCTGCCGCCTGCCCTTCGGGACAGGCAATGGCATGGGCCGGCGAGCGCGCATCGGCGGGCGAGGCTGCCAGCGCGGCGGCGACCGCGTCGGGTCCGCCGACGGCGGCGCGCGCCGCATGCTGAATGGCCGCCGCCCCTTTCGGCGTGCCGGCACCGGCGCCGCTGAAGACAAGGCGGCTGCCATTGGCGCCGGTGACGATGACCGGCATCAGAAAGGCCGAGGCGATGCCGCGCGCGGCCTGCTGCGGATTGGCGGACAAGACAATGCCGGTGCCCTCGGCGACATGGCCCGACCCGAAAGCCCCGTTCATGGTGACGGCGCAGGCGACCGCACCGCCTGCCCCATCGACGGTCGCAAAGGCCGTCGAACCGAAATCGCGATCGATGTTCTCGGTGACGCCGAGCGACGCGGCCGTGCGCCGCGCCGCTTCGGCCAGTTCGGCGGGGCTGGTTTTCTCAAGATCGCGCCAAAGCGCGGCGGCGAAGATACCGGCGCCGGCTGTCGGCGCCGGTACGGCCACGGCGGCGGCCGGCGTCGACAGCATCTGCGCGGGCGCGACCTCGGGCCGGTCGTCGCGCAGATCGTCGAGGCTCAGCGCACCGCCGGCGCGGCTTGCCTCGGCGACAAGGGCACGGGCGGTCTGGCCGGCATAAAAGCCGTTGACGCCCAGACTGCGGATCAGGGCCAGCGTCCCGGCCAGCTCGACACGGGTGACACGGTCGAGCTCGCGCGGGCGTTCGCCGTCCGAGCGGGCGAAGCCGGCCTGCAGCGACGGCGAGGCGGCGATGAGCGGCGCCGCATCGGTCAACTGGCGCGCACCGGCGCGCGACAACGGGAAGCCCGTCGCCGCCAATCGTTCGGCCGGTCCGACGATCGCGGCCCATGGACGCGTGCCGTAGCGCGATTGCAGCAGCGCGAAACCGCGCACATTGCCCGGAATGGCGATGGCGCCGCCGCCGCGCGGGCTGCGGGCGAGGAAGGCAATGCTTTCGATCGTGCGCTCTTGCGCATCGCGGACCAGACAGACGCCGCCGCCGCCCAGACCGGCGGCCGCCGGCCAGGTGACCGAGAGCGCGAAATAAAGTGCGGCCGCCGCATCGGCCGCGTTGCCGCCCTGCTCGAGGATCTCGCGGGCGACCAGCACCGCCGAGGGCTCATCGGCAATGGCGACGCCGCCGATGATCGGGCCGGTCCGATCTCTGGTTTTCTCGGTGAGGCGCCCCTGACGCTGGGTGCGGGTCTCGACACCATGGTTGACCATTGTCGCGCGGACCGGCTCGGACGGCCCTTCCTGCGCACAGGCCGCCAGCGAAACCGTCATGGCCAGACCGGCCAGCAGGATGACCG
>JAUXOE010000263.1 GCA_030682415.1 Parvibaculum sp. | reverse complement strand
CAGCGGCAACACCGTCGAGCGCCAATTCTGTGCGACCTGCGGCTCGCCGATTTTCTCGATGCTTTCGGCCAACAAGGCCATCGCCATCATCAAGGCCGGCACGCTCGACGACACCTCGGATTTGCAACCGGCCTCGGAAGTATGGTGCGACAGTGCGCAAAGCTGGGTGCCGCCGCTGGTCGCCGCGGCGCGCTTCCCGAAGAATCCGGCCTGACAGCGCTTTGACCGCTCACCTTGCGGCGGCAATGTCGCGGCAGAACGCATGGATGAATTCCGAATGACCGATCATGTAAAAGGCAAGACCATTGTCGTCACCGGCGCCGCCGGCGGATTCGGGCGCCTGATATGCCAAAAGGCCGCCGCGCGCGGCGCCAATGTCGTTTGCGGCGATGTGAACGAGGAAGGACTTGCCGAAACGGTCAAACTTGTCACCGGCGCCGGCGGCAAGGCATCCGGCAAGCGGACGGACGTCACCGACCTGGCGGCCATGACGGCGCTTGTCGCCCATGCCGTCGAGACGCATGGCGCCGTCGACGTGATGATCAACAATGCCGGCATCATGCCGCTTGCCTTCTTTGCCGATCACAAGGCGGCAAGCGCGGCATGGAGCAAATGCATCGACATCAACATCAAGGGCGTCATGAACGGCATCATTGCCGCCTACGACCCGATGATGGCGCAAGGCCGTGGCCATGTGATCAACATCTCCTCGATCTACGGAAATTTTCCGGTCGTCGGCGCCGCGGTCTATGGCGCCACGAAATCCGCCGTGAATTTCCTTTCCGAGTCGCTCCGCGTCGAAGCGGCCGGCAAGATCAAGGTCACGATTATCAAGCCGACCGGCGTGCCGGCCACCGGCCTTGGCGGCGCGATCGTCAATCCCGAAGCCGTTGTCGGCATTCTCGGACAGAACACAACGGCCTATATCGGCGCGATGACCGCCATCCTCGAAGGCCAGGTGCAGGACGATCGCGTCAATCCGGACAGCACCGCCTATGCCATTCTCGATCCCGCCTACATCGCGGACGCCGTGATCACGGCGATCGATCAGCCCTGGGGCGTCTCGCTCGGCGACATCACCATCCGCGCCGCCGGCGACGCCTATATTCTCTGAGCCGCCGGCCGTTCCGGCAACGAGGCGACGCTTTGCGTTTGAGGCTCATGCACGAGAAATGATCTGTAGGAATGGAATTCCGCTTCGGCCCTATTGACCGGTCGGGCGCAAGGCGGTCGTCCTTCCGGATTTCATATCTGCAATCTCGACCAGGCGATAAAGCCCGCCAAGGTTGGAAGGCCGAATGCGAAACTGGCTTCTTCTTTTTGTCTTCGGTTGTCGACTGGAAGCGTTCTCAAGTTTGATGCCGGGATCGTAATAGACGAGCCCCTGTGCAACGGCCGAAAGGAACAGGCCGAAATTTGTCTCCTGGCCGAGGGCCACAACATGGCCGTATCGATACCGATTGGTTGCGGCATCGCGTTCGGAGGGGACATATGCTGCCAGTGCGTGCTTCCGGTTCCATTTTTCGAGCATCGATCCGAACTGCCAGAGAGCGGCAATAGTTCCGTCGGCTGCCACAAGACTCAGGCCGCCATTGACGTCGTCGATCTTCCCCGTTTCGGTATTGTAACCGGACAAATCAAGTCGAAGGCCGGTGATCTTGGTAGTCTGCCCGAACCGGTGGATGCCCCCGAAATTCATCCGGTCGTGCTTTCCGCTGGTGTCGGCATATCCGTATTGCCTCACAAAGGATGTAACACCGGCGGACTTGTAGAAACCGCCATCTGGCTCGGGCGTCATCAGCGTAATGGCGCCGCCGGAGAGAGGTTTGTCGAGCCCGGTCGCTGTATGTTGCTTGATTTCCCAACCAAGATAGTCCGGCTCGTTGACTCCGTTGGGTGAAATGCCAAGCAGCGCTTCGAGTGTATATCCGCCGCCATTAGGTGCTTTGTACGGTGTGGTGACACCATTGGCGCTCATCTTGCGCGACGTGACCCATCCCATTTCCGAGATTTCATGCAGCTTTGACAGGAGCTGCTTCTTGGTGCTGCTGGAAGTCTCTGTGCGAAAGACAAAACTGAAGACACCTGCTGCCTCATTGCCGTCGAACGCTTCAATCTCTCTGGCAACAGGATTTTCGGGGCCGATGACATGAGCAATGATCCGACGATCATCGGTAACCCCGAGAAACAGCACGCGACCCGCTTCGCGACTGGTCATGTATCGGGATGGTGCAGACCGAGCGCCCAGGAGAAAACCGGAAAGGCGCACTTCGGGATATTTGGGATAGAGAATTAACTGTGCATTTGGCGCGGCGTGCAATGCGCCGTTGTCATCGAGCCATGAGAAGTCGAGTTTTGCCTTGTAGCGGTCACGCTTGCTGTCTGTGCGGCTTTTATCCGCTACGACCTGGTCGAAAGGAAGAATCTGAAGCGCCGAATAGTCGTGTCCGAGATACGGCTGATTCTTGCTGTTATCGTTTGGTGCGAGGCGCTTGAAGGCGAGGGCGTGAACGCCGTGCTTTTTCATCAGCGGTCGGAGTTTCGCTAGGCTTTTTATCTCGGCGAGTTCTGTTGGCATCCAGCTTTTCCCGCGATGCTTTTCCCCGGATTTCGCCCGTCGGCTTTTTCTGATTCAGCCAGCTGGCGACATCCTCGATAACACTCTCGTTCGCGAGACGCAATTTTCCCTTAAGCGCACACTCCCACACAACCAGCACCCGCCACCCGTCGGTGCGAAGTGCCGTAAGGTGTTTCGCGTCATTCTCTCGATTCGCCGTGATCTTCTCCCGCCAGAATTTCTCGCGGGTCGAGGGCCATTTGAACAGATGGCAATCATGCCCGTGCCAGAAACATCCGTGCACGAATATGACGGCGCGATGCATCGGAAACACAAGATCCGGTTTGCCGGGAAGCTTCTTTTCATGGAGACGATAGCGAAAGCCGAGGGCATGGAGGCCGCGCCGGATCAGCAGTTCGGGCTTCGTATCCTTGCCCTTGATACCGGCCATCATCCGGCTGCGGGTGGCCGGTGAAACGACGTCAGCCAACTTCGAGTTGCATCTGCTGTGCCCGGCGGCGCGAAGTGGCGGGCGTCTTCTCGAAGAGGTCGCCGGGATCGAGAATCCGCATGACATGCGGCTTCATGTAATTGGCGACCTCGGCGACCACCGGTACCACCACGGCATTGCCGAACTGTTTGTAGGCGCGCGTGTCGGAGACGGGAATGGACATGCGTGTTTCCCGGTCGGGATCGAAGCCCATCAGTCGCGCGCATTCGCGCGGCGTCAGGCGGCGCGGGTTCTTGCCGGCCTGGGCAATCAGGATTTCGCTGCCGTCCTTGTAGTAACGGGCCGAGAGCGTCCGCGCCTTGTCCTTCGGCGTGTTGAGGCCGAAACCGAAGCCGTTGCCGGCTGCCTTGTGCTTGGCGGCATAGGCTTCGAGATAGTTCCACAGCTTGTCCGACAGCGTATAGCGGCCATCGACAAATGTGCGCGGGCCGAGCCGCCCGATCTTCTTCTGCACCGAATAATGCTCTTCCGGCGTCTCGTCCGGCGAATGCAGGATGTCGCCAAGCAGTGGCCCTTTTGCAGGATCGCGAAATTCCAGCCGGTTGAAGTCGAAGCCGGTGTCCTCGCGGAAACCTGCAATGAAAATCCGTTCGCGATGCTGCGGCACATAGCCTTTCGCGTCGATGACGCGGTAGCTGATCCGGTAGCCGAGATCGTCCTCCAGCGCGCCGCAGATCGTGCGGAACGTATCGCCCTGGTTGTGGCTCTTGAGGTTCTTGACGTTCTCAAGCAGGAAGGCGGCCGGGCGGTGATGCTTGAGAATGCGCAGCACATCGAAGAACAGCGTGCCCTGCGTCTTGTTCATGAAGCCGTGCTGGCGTCCGAGCGAATTGAGTTTGGAGACGCCGGCAATCGAGAAGGGCTGGCAGGGAAAGCCCGCCACCAGCACGTCATGCCGGGGAATGTCGTCGGCATCGATTTGCGTGATGTCGCCGGCAATTTCGTGATCGTCGGGAAAATTGGCGCGGTAGGTCCGCTGCGCATACTCGTCCCACTCGCTGGTGAAAACGCATTTGCCGCCCGCCGCCTCGAAACCCTTCCGCATACCGCCTATTCCGGCGAAGAGATCGATAAAGGTGAAGGCGGGGCGCTCGGCTTCCTGTGGCTTGCGGGTCTCCAGCCGGTGCGTCAGCACCTCGACAAAGGCGCGGCGCGGCGCGGTCTCACCGGCTTCCCAGCGGCGAACGGTTTTCGGGTGAACGTCCAGAAGCTCGGCCGCCTCGTCGACGGAAAGCCCGTTCAACTCGCGCAATGACCGGAACGCATGATCTTCCAAAAGCGCCTCCCCCGAATCGCATCTGGGACAAAAATGGACAGCGTGTCCTCTATATGCCCCAGAGAGTCCTTGGTCAATGACGATTGTACTTGTTTTGTTCCATCTTCGACAAGAGGCAATCGTCACCCTTTTCAGAAGCTGCCCCGTACCCGACGCAACCACCCCGGGGATAAATTATTTTGATCCCCCGCCGCCCGATCCCGAATCGTCCGGCGCGAAATTCGCACCCGCCCGAAACCGGGGATAAGTTTCTCGATCATCCGTACACGAATGAAAATTTCTGTCCTTTGTGACAGTTTTATGACAGTTTCGTGACAGAGGGGGGGTCGGCTGTGTTTTCGCTGTCGACAGCGCTGTCGCGCCGCGCGTGCCGCCGCTGCGGGATAAGTTCGGCTTATCCCCGCCTGACGCCGTCGAGCACCAGCCGCTGGTGAATCTCGATCAACTCGGCATGGCCGATGCGGCCCTTCGGCTCGTACCATGTGCAGATGCCGGTCAGCATGGCGAGGATCGCATAAGCCGTCACCCGCACATCGCCGATCGCGAACAGCCCTTGCGCCGCGCCCGCTTCGAGAATGGCGCAGAGCCGGTCCTCATATTGCCGCCTGAGCGCCACGATCGTCGCGCGATTGTCGGGCTCGAGGCTGCGGATTTCCGACGAG
>JAUXOE010000259.1 GCA_030682415.1 Parvibaculum sp. | reverse complement strand
CGCGCATGCAGCGTCGCCACCTTGCGCTCGGATGTCAGCGACCAGGCATGAACGTGATGCACATCGGCAAGGCCCGGCACCTGCACCATCAGGTCGCCGGCGATCTCGCCGCCATCGGCGCCGGCAGGGGCGCCTTCCATCAGCACATGCGCGGCCTCGCGGATGATCGAGGCGGCGCTTCGGAGGATCAGCAGCGCCACCAGCACCGAGAGGATCGGGTCGATGGCCGTGAAGCCGGTCGTCAGGATGACGATGGCGGCCGCGATCGCCGCGACCGAGCCCAGGAGGTCGCCCATCACATGCAGCGCCGCACCGCGCATGTTGATATTGCCGTCGCCGCCATGCAGCAGTTTCAACGCGACGATGTTGACGGCAAGCCCGGCAATGGCGACGGCCAGCATCGGCCCGGCCAGGATGTCGCGCGGTTCCATGATGCGGGTGGCCGCCTCGAAAAGGATCCAGCCGACCAGCACCAGCATCACAATGCCGTTGGTGAAGGCGGCCAGCGTTTCGGCGCGTCCGTAGCCGTAGGAGCGGGCGATATCGGCGGGCTTGCGTGCCAGCCGCGTTGCGAGCCATGCCAGCATCAGCGCGCCGGTATCGGTCAGCATGTGGCCGGCATCGGCGATCAGCGCCAGCGAGCCCGACAGGATGCCGCCGGCGAACTCGACAATCATGAAGGTGCCGGTCAGCCACATGGCGAAGAACACCCGGCGCTCATTGGCGTGGCTATGATCGTGGTGGCTATGCCCGTGATGATGCGGGGTCATTTCCGGGTTGCCGTTGTTTGAGGTGCTTGTTTGAGGTCCACCCTCCCCCTGAGGGAGGGTCGAAATTTGCGCCGCGCGAGCGGAGCGAATTTCGGGGAGGGGTGAGCGAAGAATCTCGGCGCATAACCGGAAGCGCGCAATTTGCCGATAGCGGAGTCCCCCTCCCCAAACCGCTTGCAGCGGTTTGACCCTCCCTCAGGGGGAGGGTCGGAAGAAAGAGGAGCAACGAATGTCTGCAATCCGTTCATTCCGGGTCTCCGTCTGCTTGCGCGCTCATGCCGTTTTCCTTCTCCCCATCTTCCGGAATTGCGAAGGTCCATTCTCCCACGGAATGGAAGGGCGGGGATAAGTAGGCTGATGCGGCTCCGGGTTCATTCCGCGTCCTCGTTCACATGCGCAATCATGTCGGCAATGACGCGTGCGACATGCTGGTCATGCACCCGGTAGAAAACCTGCTTGCCGCGCCGCTCGGGGCTGACCAGCCGCGTCGCGCGCAGCAAACGCAAATGATGGCTGACCAGCGAGACCGAGAGACCGAGCGCGGCGGCGATCTCGCCGACGGCGCGCGGGCCGGCCAGCGTTGCCGTCACGATCCGGAGGCGGCTCGGGTCGCCCAGCATCTTGAACATGTCGGCCAGCTCCACCGTCTTGTCGTCGTCAAGCAGGGGCGGCGCGGTCCTGGCGGTTTTCGGGGCGGCCATGATGATCCATACAGTTGAATACATGTTCAATTGTTATCATCAAAAAGCGGGGTGCGCAAGGCTCGCCGATCCGTGCTAAACCCGCGCCCCTGAACGGTTCAAGGAGGCCTCATGCGCATCGGCACGCCGCTTTCCCCGTCGGCCACGCGGGTCATGCTGCTGGGCTCGGGCGAGCTTGGCAAGGAAGTCGCCATCGAGTTGCAGCGTTACGGCGTCGAGGTGATCGCGGTCGACCGCTACGCCGACGCGCCGGCGCATCAGGTGGCGCATCGCGCCCATGTGATCGCGATGACCGATGCCGGGGCGCTGCGCGCGCTGATCGAAAAAGAGCGCCCGCATATCGTCATTCCCGAGATCGAGGCGATCGCGACAGCGGAGCTGGCGAAGATCGAGGCCGAAGGGCTCGCCGAAGTGATCCCGACGGCGCGGGCGACGCAGCTGACGATGAACCGCGAGGGCATTCGCCGTCTGGCCGCCGAGGAGCTTGGCCTGCCGGTCTCGCCCTATGCCTTTGCCTCCAGCGCCGCCGAGCTGAAAGCTGCCATTGATGGCGGCATCGGCTTTCCCTGTTTCGTCAAGCCGGTCATGTCGTCGTCGGGCAAAGGCCAGAGTCTTCTGGAGGCGCCGGGTGGCGTGCAGAAGGCCTGGGACCATGCGATGTCGGGCAGCCGCGTCGAGGCGCCGCGCGTCATCGTCGAGGGCATGATCGATTTCGACTACGAGATCACGCTGCTGACCGTGCGGGCGAAGGGGCAGGGCGGTGGCGTCGAGACGCAGTTCTGCGCGCCGGTCGGCCACCGCCAGGTCAAGGGCGACTATGTCGAGAGCTGGCAGCCGCAACCGATGAGCGAAAAGGCGCTGGCCGCATCGCGCGCGATCGCCAAAAAAGTGACGGATGCCTTGGGGGGCAGGGGGATTTTCGGCGTCGAGCTGTTCGTCAAGGGCGACAAGGTCTGGTTTTCGGAAGTCAGCCCGCGTCCGCACGACACCGGTCTCGTCACGCTGGTGACCCAATATCAGAGCGAGTTCGCGCTGCATGCGCGCGCCGTGCTCGGTCTGCCGGTTTCGGTCGAGATGGCGTCGCCGGGCGCCAGCGCCGTCATCTATGGCGGGCGTGATGAAAAGGGCATCGCCTATGAAGGGCTCGATCAGGCGCTGGCGCTGCCGGGCACCGAGGTTCGGCTGTTCGGCAAGCCCGAGGCCTTCACGAAGCGCCGCATGGGCGTGGCGCTGGCGCGGGCCGCGAATGTCGACGAGGCACGCGCAAGGGCGAAGCAGGCGGCCGGTCTTGTAAAACCGGTCTCGGGTTGAGCCCGCTTTATTTATTTTCCGCCGGGGCTCGCGGACGGCCTGCAAACGCTCTATCTCTTGCTCGTCATACGCGTGGTTGTGTTGTCCGTGAAGCGCGCACGGGACATGAAGGAGTTGGCGATTGACGCTGCTGTTTCTGGTTCTCGGGTTGTTGCTGCTGCTGGGTGGCGCGGAGTTTCTGGTCAAGGGTGCCGCGGGGCTTGCGACGCGGCTCGGCGTTTCCCCCTTCCTGATCGGGCTGACACTGGTCGGTTTCGGCACCTCGGCGCCGGAACTCGTCGCCAGTCTTGAAGGTGCCTTTCGCGGCTATCCCGGCATCGCGGTCGGCAATGTCGTCGGCTCCAACATCGCCAATATCCTGCTGATCATCGGCATTGCCGGCCTCGTCTATCCGATGACGGTGGAGCGGGGGGTGCTGAAACGCGACGGCTCGATGATGCTGGCCGCCGCCGCGGTGATGATCGCCGTCTGCGTCTACGGCTTCCTGTCGCGCGGCGTCGGCGTCGTCTTTCTGGTCCTGCTTGGCGCCTATCTCGTCTACACCTATCGCGCCGACCGCAAATGCCAGGACGGCACCGCCGATCTGCATGCGGCCGAGGCGGTGTTCCTGCAGGCGGGTCCGCGTTTCGGCCTGTTGGTCGAACTCGTCATGGCGCTGGGCGGTCTCGTTGCGCTGGTCGCCGGCGCCTCGCTGCTGGTCGACAGTGCGGTCACGCTTGCCGATACTTTCGGCATCTCCGACTCGGTCATCGGTCTCACCGTCGTCGCCGTCGGCACCTCGCTGCCGGAGCTGGCGACCTCGGTGCTTGCCGCCTTCCGCCGCAAATCGGAGATCGCCATCGGCAATGTGGTGGGCAGCAACATCTTCAACGTGCTCGGGATCGCCGGCACGGTCGCCATCGTCAAGCCGATCACGGTGCCGGCCGACATCGCCTCCTTCGACATCTGGGTCATGGGGGCGGCGACGCTGGTCTTCCTCTTCTTCGCCTTCACCGGGGCACGGCTCGGGCGGGTGGAGGCGACATGTCTGCTAGTCGGCTATGCGGCCTATGTGGCGTTCCTGCTGACCTGATATGACAGTTTTATGACAGTTTTGTGACAGAGGGGGGGTAAACCGTTGCTCCGCTGTGCTGTCACAATTGCCCTCCGACATACCCTTTTCCCGCAAGGCGACCGTTGCTTTTTCGCATTTTAATGGCGATGCAAGACCCCTATGCTGTTCACGCAAACCTCGGTTTCGGTCTGGTGGCGGGGGCTAAGTGTATGAATTGGGACGATTTACGGTACTTTCTGGCGGTGGCGGCGGCCGGCAGCCTGTCCGGCGCCGGGCAGCAGCTCGGGGTCAATACGACCACCGTTCTCCGGCGCATCGCCTCGCTGGAGGACGATCTCGGCGCGCGCCTGTTCGAGCGCGAGCGGACCGGCTATCGCCTTACAGCTGCAGGAGAAAAGCTGGTCGAGACGCTCGAACCCGTCGACCGCCGGTTGTCCGCCCTGCCGCGCGATTTCGCCGCCGCCGGCGGCAGCGGCGCTGAAGGCATTGTCCGGCTGGCGGCCAGCGATGTGGTCGCCTCGGCGTTGCTGGCGCCCGAGCTTTCATCCTTTTGCCGTCAGTATCCGGGACTCGAGCTCGAAATCGTCACCGATCCGCGCCTTGCAGCGGCCGGTGCCGCGCCGCGTATCGGCAATCCGCTCAAGGATGTCGATGTGGCGCTGCGGCTCGCCCGTCCGACGCAGGGCGATATGCTGATGCGCAAGGTCGGCGACATGGCCTACGGGCTTTACGCCGCGCCGGCCTATCTCGAAGAACGCGGGCATCCGCGCCAGATGGCGGACATCGCCGGTCACGATCTGATCGGGTTCCCGCGCGCGGAAACGCCGCTCGGGCCGGTGTGGTGGTTCTCGCGGGCGGAGAAGTCGGCGAATGTGACACTGCGATCGTCCAGTGTTGCGACACGCACCGAGGCGGCGCGGAACGGACTCGGCTTTGCCGCCTTGCCTTGTATTCTTGCCGACTCGGACGAAGGGCTCGAGCGCATCTTTGGCCCCGACATGCTCGGCGCGCTGGAAATGTGGCTGCTTGCCCGCAACGACCTCGCGCAGCTTGCTCATGTTCGCGCCGTCATGGAGTTCGTCGTGGAGGCCGTCAAGCGTCGTCGCGGTGCGCTCGAAGGGCGCAGGCAGGAGGTTATGGAGCTGCCGCCCCAACCCCCTTCAAACCATTGAAAAGCCGCGAAAATTCTGTCTTTGCCATTGCGTTTTCGTCGCGTTCTGGCATAAGAATCCCGTGCAGATGCGGGACGGGTTAGCCTTAACGCGCTCTTAATTTTCCGGCCGCTGCGATTGGCGCGGCGCCGGTCGCGGGAGTTGTTGCGCGTATCGAGGCCATTGGTGCCGTTTCCAGTTGCGATCTCGCCACAGTTTCGACCCACGACATTCGTAGGCTGAAGAATCGGTGAGGGTGTCTTCCTGATTGTTTTTGACGCTTGCCGTCGGCGCCGGACGTGCGGCGGTAATTTTTGACGACGCATTAACCAAAAAGCCACCCTAAGTGGCGAAGCTCTGAAATTCGTGGCCGCGATGTCTCTGGTGTCCGGCAGCACTCTGTCAAGGGAATGAAAAAAACATGCTTTCCGGTCTGCTCGGCATGTTCTCGGCCGATATGGCAATCGATCTCGGCACCGCAAATACGCTCGTGTATGTCAAAGGCCGCGGGATCGTCCTGAATGAACCATCGGTCGTCGCCATCATTGAGAAGGGCGGAAAGAAGCAAGTTCTTGCCGTCGGTGAGGAAGCGAAGATGATGCTTGGCCGTACGCCTGGCAACATCCAGGCAATCCGGCCGATGCGCGATGGCGTGATCGCCGACTTTGAAATCGCGGAAGAAATGATCAAGCATTTCATTCGCAAAGTTCACAACCGGCGCTCTTTTGCCAATCCCCAGATCATCGTTTGCGTGCCGTCTGGATCGACGGCCGTCGAACGCCGTGCGATCCAGGAATCGGCGCTGTCGGCGGGCGCGCGCCGCGTCTATCTGATCGAGGAGCCAATGGCTGCCGCGATCGGCGCCGGCCTGCCGGTGACCGAACCCACGGGCTCGATGGTTGTGGATATTGGTGGCGGCACGACGGAAGTTGCCGTGCTGTCGCTTGGCGGCATTGTCTATGCGCGTTCGGTGCGCGTCGGTGGCGACAAGATGGACGAGGCGATCATCGCCTATATCCGGCGCCATCATAACCTGCTGGTGGGCGAGGCGAGTGCCGAGCGCATCAAGAAGGAAGTTGGTTCCGCTGCTATTCCGGCGGATGGCGACGGAATGACGATCGAGATCAAGGGCCGCGACCTGATGAACGGTGTGCCCAAGGAAATTGCGATTAGCCAACGGCAGATCGCCGAAAGCCTTGCCGAACCTGTCGGCGCCATTGTCGAGGCGGTGAAGGTTGCGCTCGAAGCGACACCGCCCGAGCTTGCGGCCGACATTGTCGACAAAGGGATCGTGCTGACGGGCGGCGGGGCGCTGCTCGCCAATCTGGATCAGGTGTTGCGCGACGAGACGGGGCTTCCGGTCAGCATTGCGGACGATGCGCTTTCCTGTGTCGCTCTCGGCACCGGCAAGGCCCTTGAACACATACGGACGATGAAGCACGTCTTGTCGTCGGTATACTGAAGCACAAGCCTGTTCCATCCATGGAACGCGAAAGGTAGAAGCAAGGTGGGCCGGCCGGCAACGAGAGAGCAGTAAGTTGTAATGGATCCGAACCGGACAGCGCTGCCGTTCCGCGAGTTTTCCCACAGAATCTCGCTTGTCTTCATGCTGACGCTGGCTGCCGCACTGCTTCTGCTCGGCCGCGCTGAAACCTATGTCTTCGATCGGGCGCGACAGGTTGTTACGGATCTGGCGGCGCCGCTGCTGGAAGTCGCGTCGCGGCCAGTGGCCGCCGCACGGCGCGTGATCGAACGCACCGACGAATATGCCTATGTGTTCGACGAGAACGAACGGCTGAGGGCCGAGAATGCTCGCTTGCTCGCCTGGAAGGAAATGGCGCTCAACCTCGAGGCGCGCGTGGCGCGCTACGAAGCGTTGCTCAACGTCCAGATCGATCCATCCATCAACTATGTAACAGGTCGCACTGTTTCGGACGCAGGCGGTCCCTTTGTCGATACCGTTCTGGTCAATGTCGGGCGCGATCAGGGTGCCAAAAGCGGACAGGCCGTCGTCGATACGGACGGTCTGGTCGGACGCATCGTGTCGACCGGCCCAAAGGCGAGCCGTGTGCTGCTGCTGACCGACCTCAACAGCCGCATACCTGTCGTGATCGAGCCGGCGCACTACAAGGCGGTTCTGGCGGGCGACAATACCGAGTGGCCGCGCCTTGAGTATCTGACGAATATCAGCGCCATCTCGCCGGGCGACCGGGTTGTCACGTCAGGCGATGGCGGGCTCATCCCGCAAGGTCTGCCGGTTGGTCTCGTCATACAAACCAGTGACGGCAACCTGCGTGTTCAGACCTTCGCCGACCGGGGGCGACTCAATTTTGTGCGGGTCCTTCAATACGAATTCCCTTCGCAGGTCGAGCGGCAGGATCCGCCCGATGTGCTGAAAGGGCCGCCAATTTCGTCCAGTGCCGACTCGGCTGCCTCGGCAGCCACGAATTCGACCGGAGCGGAGTAGCGCATGGTCCGTCTTGAGCCCTATTCGCCGACACCGGCTGCCCGCGCGGGCCGCGTCTTCATGGTCGTTGCGCCGTTTGTCATGGGGCTTGTTTGCGTCCTGCTTTCTTTCGTGCCGCTTGGCCGCATTTTCGGTTCCTCGTTGACGCCGGCATTTGCGCTGATGGCGATATATTACTGGGCGATCGTGCGGCCTGAGATGTTTCCACCTCTGGCGGTTTTCACCGTCGGCCTTGTTTTCGATCTGTTGTCAGGCGGCATTATCGGGTTGTGGGCGTTTGTTTATGTTCTCACCTATGCCGTAGTGATCTCGCAGCGACTGCTTGTGGTCAATGCACCGTTCACGGTCTTCTGGTTCGGTTTTCTCATTGTTGCGGTGTTTGCTGGCGCGGTCGCATGGGCGGTTGTGTCGATATACTACGGGAGACCGGTTCCCCCATCTTCATTGATGCAGCATATGGTTCTGACGGTGGCGATCTTCCCGATCTTCGCTATGATCTTCGGGCGGGTTCAGGCGCGCGTTCTACCGGGAAGCTGAGGCAGAGCGATGGGGCGTGACACATGCAAATAAGCGGACGCGATAGCAATCGATATCAAACCTTCACACGGCGCGCGGCGCTGTTGGGCGGGATTCAAGGTGTTGCTTTCGTGGTGCTTGCCGGGCGCATGTACTATCTGCAAGTTCTGAAGTCGGACCAATATACGATGCTGGCCGAAGAAAATCGGGTCAGCATGCGGCTCCTTGCGCCGCTGAGGGGCAATATTGTCGACCGTTACGGGCGCGTGCTGGCGTCCAATCGCCAGAACTACCGCGCGATGATGATCTCCGAGCAAACGCCGGATATCGAGGCGACGCTCGACAGGTTGTCGCGCATCGTCGAGATCAACGATTTTACCCGCCGACGGATTTTGCGCGATGTGCAACGTTCGCCACGCTTCATGCCGGTGACCGTTGCCGAAGGATTGACCTGGGACCAATTTGCGCAGGTCAATATCAACGAACCAGACCTTGCAGGGATCATTCCCGATGTCGGCGAGACGCGCGACTATGCCTATGGCGAGGAGCTTGCCCATATCATGGGCTATGTCGCGGCCGTATCCGAGAAGGATATGTCCGAGGCGCAGACCGATCGGCAGTTGCTGCGTCTGCCGGGTTTTCGTATCGGCAAGGAAGGGATCGAAAAAACCTACGACAAGGAGCTGCGCGGGACAGCGGGCTCAAGCCATGTTGAAGTCAATGCCTTTGGTCGCGTGATCCGTGAGCTTGCAAAAGACCCCGGCAAACCGGGCGACGAAGTCGTCCTGACGCTCGATATGGATATTCAAAGGTTTGCATGGGACCGGCTGAAGGGTGAGTCTGCGGCTTCCGTCGTCATGGACATTCACTCCGGCGACGTGCTGTCCTTTGTATCGGCGCCCGCCTATGACCCGAACCAGTTCAATATGGGCCTGAGCAACGAGCAATGGCGTGCGCTGGTCGACAATGAGTACAAGCCGCTCATCAACAAGCCGCTGGCCGGCATGTATCCGCCCGGGTCGACGTTCAAGATGGTGGTGGCGGCAGCAGCTGTTGAGGCGGGAATAAACCCCGCGCAGCGCGTCGTGTGCCCGGGACATTATTCGCTGGGAAGTCACGTCTTCCATTGCTGGAAGAAGGGCGGCCACGGCGCCATGAATATGCATCAGGCGATCAAATATTCCTGCGACGTCTACTTCTATGACGTCGCACGGCGTATCGGCATCAACGCCATTGCCGAGATGTCGCGGAAGTTCGGTCTGGGTGAGACCTACGGGTTCGAGGTACCCGGCGAAAAAGCAGGCCTTGTACCGACACCCGACTGGAAGCGCGCGACGCGCGGCGAGCCGTGGCACCAGGGCGAAACGGTGATTGCCGGCATTGGTCAGGGCTATTTGCTTGCGACGCCGCTGCAACTCGCCGTGATGACGGCGCGGCTTGCCAATGGCGGCTATGCCGTGAAACCGCGGCTGACGCGCGCCATTGGCGGACAATTGTTGCCAACGCCGCGGCCTGCAGCGATTGGTGTCAGCGAGGCGGCATTGAAAGTCGCCTGTGATGGCATGAACGCCGTTTCGAATGAAGCGGGCGGCACGGCGTTCCGCTCGCGGATTCCAGATCCGGGGATGGAACTTGCCGGCAAGACCGGTACGGCGCAGGTTCGGCGGATCAGCCGCGCCGAGCGGTCGACCGGCGTGTTGCGAAACGACCAACTCGAGTGGCGGTTTCGCGATCATGCGCTCTTTGTCTGCTATGCGCCCGTTCATGCCCCCCGGTATGCCATGTCTGTCATCATCGAACATGGCGGATCGGGATCAGGTGCCGCCGCACCTGTCGCACGCGACATCATGCGCGAAGTTTTGATCCGCAACCCCGAACGGCCACAAGCCACGGTGCCATCGCGCGCTGACGGCAAGACGAGGGAAGGCTGATGCTCGATCTCAGGCGCTTCACCGGTCGTGAAATGCGACTCACCGACAAGCTCATTGAGTTCAATTGGGGATTCTTGTTGTTGCTGGTGCTGATCGCGTCGATCGGATTCGCGATGCTTTACTCGGTCGCCGAGGGCAGTTTTTCGCCATGGGCCTACAGGCAGGCGTTGCGTTTCGGAGTTGGCGTTTGCATTTTATTGATTGTTGCGATGATCGATCTGCGTCTCTGGATGCGGCTCGCCTATCCGCTGTACGGCGTGGCGCTTGCCATGCTGGTTGCGGTCGAGATTGTGGGTTTCACCGGCATGGGTGCCCAGCGCTGGCTCAATCTCGGATTTGTCCAGGTGCAACCGTCCGAAGTGATGAAGGTGACGCTGCTGATGGCGCTGGCGCGCTATTTTCACGGGTTGACGCTTGAGGAAGTGTCGCGGCTGCGCAATCTCGTCATCCCGGTTTTATTGATCGCTGTGCCGGTCGGCCTCGTTGTCCTGCAGCCTGACCTTGGTACCGCGATCCTCCTGGTGGCGTCAGGCGCCATCCTGTTCTTCGCGGCTGGATTGCGCTGGCGTTATTTCATCTTGTCCGGAATCATCGTGCTCGCGACCGTGCCGGTCGTCTGGAGCCGGTTACACGACTACCAGAAGAATCGTGTTTTTACTTTTCTCGATCCGGAGCGCGATCCTCTTGGCGCGGGTTATCACATTCTACAGTCCAAGATCGCTCTCGGGGCCGGCGGTGTTTTTGGCAAAGGGTTTATGGAGGGCACGCAAAGCCAACTCAATTTCCTGCCCGAAAAGCATACCGACTTCATTTTCACGATGTTGGGTGAGGAGCTTGGCCTTGTGGGCGGGCTTGTGTTGCTGGTGCTCTATTTCATCGTGCTGATGTTCTCGCTCAATGTGGCGATGCAGTGCCGCAACCAGTTTGGCCGGTTGTTGGCTATCGGCGTGTCGATGACGTTCTTTCTCTATGTATTCATCAATTCCGCGATGGTGATGGGGTTGCTGCCCGTCGTCGGCGTGCCATTGCCGCTTGTGTCCTATGGCGGCACGGCCATGCTGTCACTGATGTTCGCTTTGGGCTTACTGATGAGTGTTTATATCCATCGCAATGTCGAAATTTCGCGCGGGCCCAGCGCCTTCTGGTGACAACGGCCGGCCTTTCGGGGCGCCGCCTTTGGTCGGTGGAGAGGGCTGCTGGACAGGCCCTCTTTCCTTTGCTATAGGCACCGCTCCCCCACATTACGCGTGGCCGGGATGGTGGTTTCCACCGGTTGCCCCGGCGCTATGTCCGGCGGCACGGCGGGCGCATAGCTCAGTTGGTAGAGCAGCTGACTCTTAATCAGCGGGTCCCAGGTTCGAGTCCTGGTGCGCCCACCAAATACGTCCGGGACCTTTGTTGCCAATTTTGGGCAGCGTTCTCACTTCCGAAATATGAGATGTAACAGCTCATGCGATTCGCTGCGGGTGTATGGCGTCTGCCGAAGACGGCGCTGCCGAGCGAGACGAT
>JAUXOE010000074.1 GCA_030682415.1 Parvibaculum sp. | reverse complement strand
CCTGGAGCTGAACGCGGATCGCGACGGCGATCAGGGCTGCGACCTGGTCGAGCAGGAAGGCCGTGACCTCGACATTGAAGCGCCCCTGCGCGACACCCCGTTCGAGATCGCCGCGCAGATAGCGGAACATCTCTTCGCGCATGCCGGGCAGATGGTCGGCGCTGCCGAGCAGGACGGCCGCCCAATCGGGTTCGATCATCAATATGGAAATGAAACGCGACGTGGCGGTGACGACGCGCTTTGCGGCGTCGTCGATGCCGGCCATCTCGGCGTCGAGCTGGCGGGCGACCTCGAGGCCGAGGCCATAGGCCGCCTCGCGCAGGATTTGATCCTTGTCGGTGAAGTGATTGTAGAAAGTGCCATTGGCGAGGCTGGCGGCGGTGGTGATGTCGCTGATCCTGGCGGCTTCCAGGCCTTTTTCGGCGACCACCTCGACGGCGGCATCGAGCAGCGCCGCGCGGGTGCGCTCGCGTTTGCCCTGGCCTGCCGCGTGATCCTGGAAATGTCCGTGCCGCATGGGGGGAGGATACATCGGCTTGCGGGTTGACAAAAGTCATTTATGAGGTGCATCTCAAATATGAGACTACTCTCATTTATGAGGCTCCGCATGTCCCGCATTCCCGTCCTGATCGCCGGCGCCGGCCCGGTGGGCCAGATCGCGGCGCTGCTGCTGGCGCGCGCCGGGATCGCCTCGCGGCTGATCGACCGGCGGCTCGAACCGCTGCTGGCGCCGAAGGCGCATGCGGTCAATCCCAGGACGCTCGAAATCTGCGAGAGCGTGGGCGTTGCGGCCGAGGCGCTGCGCGCGGCGGGCGCCAGCGCCAATGATGGCGGCCATGTGCGCTTCGTCGGCACGTTGACCGGCCCCGAATTCGGCAGCCTGCCCTATGAGCGCCAGGACGCGACGGCGCTTGCCGACACGCCCTTTCCGCTGACCAATATTCCGCAGCCGAAATTCGAGGCGGCGCTGACACGGGCGATTGCCGCCGAGCCGCTCGTCGCCTTCACGCGCGGCGTCGCCTGCAGCGGCCTTGCCGAGACGGCCGGCGGCGTGACCGCCACGCTCGAAAGCGCCGACGGCACGCGCTCGACGCTCGATTGCGCCTATGTCATCGCCGCCGACGGCGCCGGTTCGCCGCTGCGCGCCATGCTCGGGATCGAGATGGAAGGCCCGGAAGCGCTGCAGCACTACATCATGATCCATTTCGAGGCCGATTTGCGCGCGCTGACCGATGCGCGGCCGGGCGTGCTCTATTTCCTGTTCGACCCGGCGACCAGCGGCGTGCTGATCGCCTATGACCGCGGTTCGACCTGGGTGCTGATGCATCCCTACAATCCCGAGCGCGAAACGCGCGACGATTTCGACGATGCGCGCTGCCGCAAGCTGATCGCGACGGCGATCGGGACAACGCCGCCCGCGCTCGAGATCCGCCATGTCAGCCCGTGGGCGATGTCGGCGCAGGTCGCCGCGCGCTATCGCAAGGGGCGGGTGTTTCTCGCCGGCGATGCGGCGCACCGCTTTCCGCCGACCGGCGGGCTGGGGCTCAATACCGGCGTGGTCGTCGCGCAGACTCTTGCCGGGAAACTCGCCGCCGTGCTGAAGGGCGAAGCGGGCGCAGCACTGCTCGACAGTTACGAGGTCGAGCGCCGGCCGGTGGCGCAGGTCAATTGCGAACAGAGCCTCGCCAATTCGGCCAAGCTCTTCGACCTGCTGTTCGCGCTGCATGGCGTCGAAGCCGACAAGACGGCGGCGCATTATGCGGCGGTCGCGGCCAATCCCGAGGCGGCGGCGCTCGCGCCGGTCATCGAGGCGCAGCGGCCGCATTTCGACAGTTTCAATCTGCAGCTCGGCTATCGCTATGCCTCGGCCGCGACCATCGGCGCGCCGGCGCTGACGGCGGCACAGGATGTCGATATCAGCAATTACGAAGCCTCGTGGATGCCGGGCGCGCATCTGCCGCATCGCTGGGTGATCCATCAAAGCGACCGCGTCTCGCTGCTGAGGCTGCTCGACCCCACCCGCTTCACGTTGATCGCGGGCCCGGCCGGTACGGGCTGGCGCGACGCGGGCGCCACGGCCGGCATCGCGGTGCATCTGGCCGAACAGGATTTCAGCGACACCGGCGCCGACTGGGGCGCGTTGACCGGCCTGCCCGCCGACGGCGCGCTGCTGGTGCGGCCGGACGGACATATCGGCTGCCGCTTCGAAACGGCGGCGAACGCGACGGGGCAACTCGACCGGCATATGGCGCAACTGCTTTCGCGCCCCTGACAGGAGACGCCGATGGATCTCGGATTGAGCGGACGCAAGGCGATCGTCTGCGCTTCGTCGCGCGGGCTCGGCAAGGCCTGCGCGCTGGCGCTGGCGCGCGAGGGCGCCGATGTGACCATCAACGGGCGCAATGAAGAGACGCTTGCCGCGGCGGTGGAAGAAATTTCGCGCGTGGCGACGGGCCGAGTGGCGGCGGTCGCCGCCGACATCAACACGGGCGAAGGCCGCGCCGCGCTTGTCGCCGCCTGTCCCGATGCCGACATCCTGGTCAACAACAATGACGGACCGCCGCCCGGCGCCTTTCAGCAATGGGAGGAAAGCCATTGGCAGGCGGCGCTCGAGGCCAATCTGCTGGCGCCGGTCTTCATGATCAAGGCGCTGATCGAGGGCATGAAGGAACGGCGCTTCGGCCGCATCGTCAACATCACCTCGGCGATGGTGAAGGCGCCGCGCAGCGCGATGGGGCTTTCGACGACGGCACGGTCGGGCCTCACCGCGATCTCGAAGGCGCTGTCGGTCGATGTGGCGCCTTTCAACGTCACCATCAACAACATGCTGCCCGAACGCTTCGACACCGACCGGCAACAGCAGATGGCGAAGCTGCTGATGCAGTTCAAGAAGATCACCCATGAAGAAGCGCGCGCCGAAATCGTCGCGTCGATCGCCGCCAGGCGCATGGGGCTTCCATCCGAATTCGGCGATGCCTGCGCCTTTCTGTGCAGCGCGCAGGCCGGCTTCATTTCCGGCCAAAACCTGCAACTGGACGGGGGCTCCTACCCCGGCCTCATCTGAGGAGAGATGCGATGGAGACCGTGTTCGATCAAACCCTGGCGTCGCGGCTGCTGTTCACGCTGGTTGCGGTGACGATCAGCGTCGGGCCGATGTTCGCCGATTTCAACAAGACGCATGCGACCAACCCGTTGTGGACGCCGCATGCGCGCTTTCACGTCGTGTGGCAGGTGTTGAGCCAGGCCGGCATTTCGCTGGTCATTCTCTATCTGTTGTGGAACGACGCCGCCGACTACGTGGTTCATATCTGGGTGGCGGCCACGCTCAACTATGTCTGGGGCGCCAGCTTCTATGCGACACTGGCCACGATGCCGATCTATGGCGGGGCGCTGAAGGACGTCAACGGGATCAAGCCGTTCCGCTTCAATATTTTCGGGACCATCTATCTGGTCGACACCAATCTCTTCGGCGGCACCATTCTGATGATCGTTAACACGGTCGGCGTGGTGTTGCTGATCCAATGAGGAACGAGACATGCGGATTGCACGATTTGCCGGGGTTCTGCTGATGGCGCTGGCGGCGGGGACGGCGGCGCGGGCCGATTTCGGCACGGTCGAGATCGCGCCTTCTTCCGAGGCGCTCACCTTCGCGCGGGCGGGCGACGGCGCGCAGGCACGGCTGATCCTTGTGTCGGCTTATGCAGACGGCAAGGTCAGCGGCATCGATGTGACGGCGGCGGCCGGCAGCGACGATCCGATCGCGGCCTATAGCGCCCATGGCTATGCGGGGCTGGCGGCGCTTAGCGGCGCGCGCGTCGAGGTGGCGCTCAGCGAACTCACCCTGCCCGCAAGGCTCGGCGCCTCGCATGTGGCGGCCGGGACCAATTTTCCCGAGCATGGCAAGGAAGCAACCGTGACCGACGGGCCTTTCCTTTTCCCCAAGGAAGTGGTGCCGACCGCCTTCAACGCGCCGGTGCCGGCGGGCGAGGCGCTGCTCGATTACGAGGTCGAGCTCTGTTTTGTCGCGCTCGAAACATTCGCCCTAAGTGCGGCGCCCGAACATATGGGGCTGGTGCTCTGCAACGATGTGACCGACCGGGCGGCGCTGATGCGCCATATCGATCCGGAGGACGTGACCTCGGGCAAGGGCTTCACCACCGGCAAGAGCGCGCCGGGCTTTCTGCCGGTCGGCAATCTCTTCGTCATTCCGCGCGAGCTGCGCGGTTTCGCCGACGCCGTCGAGTTGCGGCTGTGGCGCAATGGCGAATTGAAACAATCGGCGACGCAGTCGGAAGCGATCTGGGATCTCGACGAATTGCTGCACCAGACCCGGGCGCGCGAGGCGGTGCGCTGGGCATATGACGGGCGGACGGTCGGGCTGCCGGTGACGGACGGCGCGCTGCCCGAACGCGCCATGATCCTGGCCGGGACGCCGGACGGGACGGTGTTCAAGGGCGTCAACAAATCGGCCATGGCGCTGGGCGCCTGGGACTTTATCGCCGGCGGCTGGGACCGGCCGATCGCGCATTGGGTGGTCGAGCGGCATATCGCGCAGGAACGGGCGGCGGGCCACTATCTGCAGCCCGGCGAGCGGGTGCAGATTTCGGTGCGGTTTCTCGGCGAGATCGACAGTCGGGTCGTCGAATAGGGCCAATCCGCCCTCACAAAAAAGTTGACGCATGCGTCATTTTTTGGCCTGCTCGGGGCGCGGCGACGGGTCGCGCGGCGGAGGCCTGTTTTGCCCTATAAAGGTCGGGACAGGCGGCTTATTGCGTAGTAAAAGTCCGTAAAAATGGACGTCTGAGGGCGCGGCGCCGCCCATGGACCCCGGCTTTCGCCGGGGTGACACCGTGTTTTTGGGCTTTGCCCGAGGGCGAGACGCGAAGAAGGGGCCGCAAAAAGGTCCGTGGGCGGAGGAATTGACGGTCGATGTCGGACGAGATCATCATTATCGGGGCGGGACAGGCCGCCGCGCAGGCGGTGCAGAGTTTGCGCGCCGAGGGCTTTGAAGGCCCGATCCGGCTTTTCGGCGACGAGGCTTACGCGCCCTATCAGCGGCCGCCGCTCAGCAAGAAATTCCTCGCCGGCGAGATCGGCTATGACCGGGTCGAGCTGAAGGCCGAGGATTTTTATGCGTCGTCGGGCGTGACCACGCATTGGTCGACG